>NZ_JBWZCJ010000002.1:0-343947 GCF_059383535.1 Pseudarthrobacter sp. HLT1-3
ACCGCTGCTGACAGCCGGCCATCAAGATGACAACGCGCTACCAGTCAGCAAGCAGGGCTTCTCGTGGATCACGTAAAACCACTACCGCCCCACGCTCCTAGGGAGCCAGCGGGGGTCGCGGCACTCCCCCCGGGGCGGCCTCCGCTGACGTTGACGTCCTGTTGCTTCGACGCCGGCGTGAGTGCGGCCACGCCCAATCCTCCTGCGGCCAACAGAGTGAACGCCAGGACGGCGTGCATGAGTTTCCTCCCAACGCCTCCCTGCCGGGATCGGGTCGTCGACAAGCCGGGTCCAAGCGCTTCGTAGCCTTCGGATGCCACCCTTGAACCGGCGTCGAAGGGAAACAATGGCGATTGGACGCGCGGCGCTGAATCAAAAATCTGTTGCTCAAGAGGTTTCATCGGTGCTACCCGCCAAGACGTGGCCGAGCCGCTGGGCCCGGCGGCCCGCGTGCCTGTAGGCCCTATCCAAGAGCGCTCCCGCGCGCGTCATGGAACAACCCAAGTAGTCAGCGAGTTCGCCCATACTGAGTTGGTCCCAGTAGACGAGCCTCAGCGCTTCGCGCTCCTTGGGGCGGAGAGACGCGATGATCCCGGCCATGGATTCCTGCTGTGCCACCTCGTTGTCCTTCTCCCGGATGGCTGCGGCCGCCGGGCGTGACGACGCGGCGAGCAGTGCTCCAAACGGGACCTGGATTCCTTCCCGCGTTTGGCTCAGGGCCCAGCGGAACGCGTCCATGGCCAGTACTTGGGCATAGTCGGCATCCCCCGTTCTGCGAGCCAGGAACAAGCTGAGTCTGTGGAAGTCTGTTGGAGAGTCAATCGCTTGGGTGGGCATGGCCCGCTCCCTATTCCGGTTGGATGATGCGCACGGAAGACAGCATCCGTTTGTACGTCTGCTACTCGTCCGTTCCCATGAACGCCTTGGCTTCGTCGAGCGAGGCGAACGTCGGGGTTACGGACGTCGCGGCTGTCGACAACGACCCGGCAGCCAGGACGTTGAACTGGAAGTGAACTGAAATAGTCAGCGGGGTGCCGAAACCGGTCGGGAGACGTCAGCCGCTACCGCATCCAGGCCCCAGGCAGGTACCACGAGCGGGACACCGAGTACGGTTCGCTGGGCAGGTTGCCAGCCTTCCAGGGCTCGCGAGACCGCACTTCCGGAGTGTGGCCCCGGCCATCCCTCAGGATGGCGAGGAGTGTGCTGGGAACGCCGACGAGGATGGTTCCAGCGAGCAGGACGGTCAGTACTTCCATTGTTGATTCACCTCAGGTGCTGAGTGGATTGGATATCCCCAGTGTCGTCAGCCGCCGTGTGAGCAACCGTGTGAATCCCCCGCGGCCGAAGACCCGCGACGCCCGAGAGCCCGCGGCGTAAAGTTACTCCTATGGCCGGGACATGGATTCGGCTCCTCGGTCCGCCAACGATCGAGTCCCCAGGCACCACTCCCCCACAGCCCAAGGGTCGCAAAGCCTGGGCCGTGCTGGCCTACCTCGCCCTGCAGCCGGAGGGCATCAGTCGGTCCCGGACCGCCACGCTCCTGTTCCCGGACGCCGCGGATCCCCTGGGCGCCCTGCGCTGGAATCTGTCCGAGCTGCGCAGGAACCTGGCGGGCGTCTCCATCAGCGGCGACCCGCTGCGGCTGGCCCTCCTGCAGCCCTGGCGCTGCGATGCCCTGGAGCTGGTCGGCACGGTCAACGGCCACGACCTTGACCCGCGAGAATTCAACGGCCAGTTACTGGAGGGACTCTCCTTTGCGGACAGCCCCGTCTTCGAGTCCTGGCTGGCGGACCAGCGGTACCGGCTGGAAAACTGCGTGCAGTCGCTGTTGTATGAAGCGTCGCTGGCTGCCCTGGCCTCCGGTACTCCCGCTGACGCCGTCGAACTGGCCAGACTCGCCCTGCGCCGGGATCCTTTCCACGCGGACTGCACCGCCGTCCTGGTGAAGGCACTTGTTGCCCTGGGCGAACACCGGCGGGCCCGGGAAGAGGTCACCAAATGCGCGGACCTCTACCACCGGGAGCTGGGCCTGCCGCTGCCGGCGGAAGTCCGGCGTGCCCTGTCCGACTCGGCTCCGGATGCGGACCCCGGAATCCCCGCCACCGTGGCCACCGTCCGGTCCTATCTCGACGCCGGCAGCGCCTCCCTGTCGGCGGGCGCCGTCGACCGCGGGCTCGACCAGCTGCGGCTCGCGGTCGTCCTGGCCCAGCGCACCGCTGACCGCCACCTCGTGGCCGAGTCGCTGGTGACGCTGGCCGGGGCGCTGATCCACCAGGCGGGCGGCCGCGGCGCCGAGGTCGCCGATTTCCTGCACCGTGCGCTGTCGGCCGAAGCGCCCGACGGCGTCTCCCGGACCGCCGCTGCCGCCTTCCGCGAACTGGGCTACCTGTCCGTGCAGCGCGGGGTCCCGGACCGCGCGGCCGGCTGGCTGGACCGGGCGATGCAGGCGGCACGCGGAATCCCCGACGAGCAGGCGAGAATCCTGGCGATCCAGGGCATGCTGGCGTCGGACACCGCGCATTACAGCGACGCAGTGACGGCCTTCACCCAATCCGGACTGCTTGCCAAGGCGGTCCGGAACCGCCGGCAGCAGGCGTTCAGCGAGGCCTTGCTGGGGCGCGTGCATCTGCTCCGCGGGGAGCTGGAACCGGCGGCCGAGTGCCTCGACCGGGCCCTGGACTGGATTGCGGAGGAACACTGGACCGCATTCGAGCCGTTTGCCGCCGGGATCCGCGGCGAGACGTACCTGGCCGCCGGCCGGCTGGAGGATGCAGCCGCCCTGATTGACCGGTCCTGGGTGATGGCCGATCTCGCCGGCGACCACTGCTACATGGCCCTGGCCGCCGGCGCGGAAGCGCGGCTGTTCCTGGTGCACGGCGACCTGGCAGCCGCCGAGCACTGGATCGACCGGGGCCTGGAACCCACTCCCTGGTACCTCTGGTACACGGCCCGGCTGCTGGACGCCGCGGCGGAAGTCACCATCGCCGCGGGCTCGCCGCGGGCATCAAAATTCGTGGACCGGCTGGCCGCGCTGGCCAGCCGCAGCGGCATGCGCGAGTTCGTGGTCCGGGCGCAGTCGCACCGGGCGGTGCTCGGGGACCAGGCTGCCGCCCAGTCCGTGCCCTGGCTCGCGACGGAGATCGACAACCCCGCCCTGACCGCGTTCCTGGCCCGGCGCCATGGCGTTTCCGCGTGAGCTGGCGGGAGTTGGGCAGGTCCCGAGCCGATTCCCGAAGCCCTGTCCCGCCGTCGTCCGCGGGACTAACATTCAGCTGTGCCGAGGGGGTTACCCCGGTGCCCGCCGTTGTGTGAAAGGACAGCTGTCATGGAATGCATTACGTGGTTCGCGCCAATTTTGCCCGGCAAACTGGAGGAGTGGAAAGAGCTCAATGCGGAGGTGAGCGGTCCGCGGGGGGAGGAACACGACCGCTCGAGGAAGCGCATGGGCATCACCCGGGAAGTCGCCAGCTTAATGCAGACCCCGGAGGGGGATTTCGTCTGCCTGTTCCATGAGGGCGAGGATCTGGCCAAGGCCTTCCAGACGCTCGCGGCGTCGGACGATCCCTACGATGTCTGGTTCCGCGAGAATCTGGCGAGACTCCACGGTCTGTCAGCGGAAATGTTGAAGGGCCCTATCCCGGCCACGATGTTCTCCGACTACCGCGCCGCCGGCTGAGCGCTGGCCCACCCCGGCTTGCAGCACACCCGGGTTAAACAAAAGCAGGGCCCGTCGAAGACGGACCCTGCTCGAAACCTGTAAGGTTCCGGACTCAGAAGAGTTAGCTGGAAGCTAAGTCTTAGAGAGCCTGGATGTTTACGGCCTGGGGACCCTTGGGGCCCTGCTCGGTTTCGAAGGAGACCTTCTGGTTCTCTTCGAGTGAGCGGAAGCCGGAAGAGGCGATCGCGGAGTAGTGTGCGAAGACGTCCTGTGAGGAGTCATCGGGGGAAATGAAGCCGAAGCCCTTTTCAGCGTTAAACCATTTGACGGTACCAGTAGCCATTATTTTTTGTCCTTCGTGAAGGTGGAGGAAAAGTCCCGACTTTCGGGTCCTCCGGTGTGGGGTGCTCAAAACCGCTGCTTCAGAAGAACAAGGTCTTGCAACCTTGCGTACTGCCTGAACTACGAACTGCATAAACACAACAACAGGATCAACGATACAGGAGATTTCCGGGGCGGATTACCACCGAGGTGCAGCGGTGCCTCCGCGGCCTCATTTTGGCCCCTCCGCCGGGACGTTCGCGGATCTAGAATGGCGGCATGACACCGCAGGAGCTGGCCAACCTCGCGCACCTGCGTCGGGCCCGGGACCTGATCGACCGGGACTACGCCCGGCCGCTCGATGTGCCCACCCTGGCCGCCGGTGCCCTGATGTCCGCGGCGCACTTCTCCCGCCAGTTCAAGGCGGCGTACGGCGAGTCGCCCTACAACTACTTGATGACCCGGCGGATCCAACGCGCCATGGCGCTGTTGCGGGCCGGTGTCAGCGTGACCGATGCCTGCATGGAGGTCGGCTGCACCTCGCTGGGGTCGTTCAGCTCGCGGTTCACCGAAGTCGTCGGCATGACGCCCAGCGAATACCGGACCCGGGAACATCACGCGGTGCAGGCCATGCCGCCGTGCATTGCCCGGCTGCGCACGCGGCCCGCGTGCAAGCCGAGCAGGATTGAAGAAGCGCCCCCGCGGCCGCAGTAATAGCGTGGGTGGCATGAACATTTCACTGCAGTACTCACACATCACCGTCAATGACCTGGACGAGTCGCTCGCGTTCTACCGCGACGTGCTCGGTCTGGAGGTGCGCAACGACGTCGGCTCGGACGGGCAGCGCTGGGTCACCCTCGGCAGCGCGGCCCAACCCGGTCTGGAGCTGGTGCTCTCCGTCCCGCACGCCGGCCGCTCGAAGGACGACGGCGACGCGCTCCAGCAGCTGCTTGTCAAGGGTGTCCTGCCGAACATCGTGTTCCGCACGGATGATCTTGACGCCACGTTCGAGAAAGTCCGGGCCGCCGGCGCGGAAGTCCTCCAGGAACCCATCATTCAGCCCTGGGGCCCGCGGGACTGCGCGTTCCGCGACCCGTCCGGCAACATGGTCCGGTTCAACCAGGCCGACTAGCCCCTGCGTAGCCGCCGGTTGATGAAGCCGCGCACCCCGGCCTGCCGCGCCGAGCGCACCTGCTCCACGGTGGGGTTATCCATCAGCACCACGATCGCCGGTCTTCGGCGCGGGCTGCATTAGGCTGGCCGGCATGGGGAATCGTATTGGGGGTACGCCGCGCAGCGCAGCGACGGCGGCAACGGCAGCGGCGGCAGGAATCGGCTGGCTTATCAGCGGGGCATTGTTCACGGCACTGAGCTGGTTCAGCGTCTTTCCGATCTCGCTAACCAGGCTTGTGATCCCGGAAACAGTTGCCGCTTCCAGCTGGCATGCAGTGGCGCCTTGGCCGATCCTCATTCCCGTCCTCTCCGTTTTGACGCTGCTGGGCATGCTGCTGATCCTGCTGCGCTTGCTGGTTTCCCGCCCGTCGGACCAGTCCGACAACCGGACGGCCATGATGAGCGTATGGCTGTGCGTGGTGCTCGCGTCTTTCTTGACCAGCGTGCTCTGGTCCGCCGGGAGCATCTCGGCGCAGTGGCCACCACCGCGCAGGGCGATGTTGCTCGACAGCGCGGGCCCGGCCATGCTGACCGCCGGCTACTGGGGCGTTGTGTGGGGCTGGATTCCTGCCTTGGTCTGGATCCGTGTGTCCCGCAGCAGCAAGGCCGACGAGGGTGACAACGACGGCACGTGCGGCACCCCGGATGGCCTGCACGCTCCACGGAGAGTCGGCCCGGGCCGACGGCCGCGACGGGGGCGGCTCGGGGCCCTCCTCGCTGCGACTTCCATCTGCGCCGCACTGCTGGTGGCCGCCGCGCCGCTGTCCGGAGCAGCAACCCGCGCCGCCGCCAACGCCGCTCAGGTCCGGCCCGCGCCCTCGCCCACCCAGCCGCCCGTCGTGTACGGCTCGCCAACCGTGGGCCCCCTGCAACAAACTCCGGATCCGAGCTGGTGCCGCAGCGAGCAGGTGGCAATTTCCCTCGGCGAACCAGACGCCGCCACCGGCCACCGCGGCATGCCCATCCGGCTCGTCAATTCCGGCACAGTTCCGTGCGTGCTCAATGGCTATCCCGACGTCGCCTTCGACGACACCGACGGCTGGTCCATGGACATCCTCACAGTCCGCGGCGGCTCTTTCATGACCACGGACCCTGGCCCCCGCGCTATCACCGTTGCCCCGGGTGCCGCCGCCCAGGCGGCCCTGGGCTGGAACGCCATGGCGGGCGCCGGCGATACCAGGGTGGGCGCGATCCTGGTCGCGCCCTTTTCCGGCGACACCCGTACCCGTCTGCCAGCCGACCTGGACATGGTCAGCGGCGGTTACGTGGCCGTGACCGGTTGGAGCCTGGTCCAGCCCACGGGGTAGGCCACAGCGAGGAAGTCTCCGCACGGGACTCGTGAAAGTACGGGGGTTGTGCACCACCCGGCACTGAACATTTGGTTGTTCGGATTTCCATGGACAACGTTGGCGTTGAGCATCGACGTCGTCGTGCCTTGCAATGCCAAAGTGCTGGCCGGGATACCGCGGGCCGCGGATGTGCATGTTGGTGTGCGGCGCCGATCTGCTCGGCGCCGAATCGTGACGCCATCTTGTTCAGCGTCGCTGGCGTGACGTTGACACCGCGCACCGTCGATACCCTTGATGCGCCGTCGCTCACGCGCTGGAGGAGCGCCCCGCCGCGTCGAGTAGCATTGCTCCCAATTGGCCAGCAACAGAAGGAAGTCGTGTCATGCAGTATGTCGTCGTGCAGGTGATTCTCAAAGAGAAACTGTGGGGAACCGGTTCGGGCAACCTGACCTCCCTGGAGAAGACCCTAAACGATCAGGCCGCGAAGGGGTATCGACTCCACACCATAACCACCGCGAGCAGCGGGAGCAAGGGAATCGGCGGCGGCGACCGCATCCAGGCAACGATGGTTTTCGAGAGCCTCGGATAATCGCACATCGCGAAACGAGCTGTGGCTTCTGGATAGCCCGGCGCACTCCGACGAGACCGTTCGCTACCATAGGCGCCCAGTAAACGACACCTAAGTGGGCCTGAATTTGTCCCTCCTTAGATGCACGTTCGCGTTGACGTTTTATGCCCTTGAAGGAGCGTCGACCCTCGTCAGTTGATGATTTCGCCTCGCTCGTCCGCACGGAGCGCTGCCAGGCGTTCTTTCCACGCCTGTAGCGCCTCGGGCGTCTGTCGTTCCCAATCGGCGACTTCGCCGACGACCCTGAGCGGGGCACTGCTGCGATATGACCGGGTGGGGTTGCCGGGGAATTTCTTGTCGGTCACGTTCGGGTCGTTCTCGAATGCCCCGGTCGGCTCGACGGCGTAAACGCGCGGGGCGCCGTCACCCGCCGCCAGTTCCGCAGCGAGTCCCGCCCCGTTCGGAAGAGCGGTGAAATAGATGTGATTCATCAGGACTTCGGGGCGGTAGTTCGACCTGAAGCCCGCTCTAAGGAGATCCCCGACCCGGAGGTTGGCTCTCGTGCCGTGAAAGAACGGACCCTCGTCCAGCGGTTGGTTCACGGCCACAGCCTAGCGAAGACAAGCTGGAAGGAAGAAAGTGCCCCAGGCCGGAGCGGGGCTTACGGAAGGCTCCCTGCTGGGAGACTGCCAGGACCGGGCCGCGGCCGGGACTTGCCGTGGGCCTTCACCCGCGGCGGCCGGACCCCGCCTCAGCCATGGCCCGGACGGACAGCCTGTCCGGGTTGTCATGGGCGGCTACAGAGCCCGGGGTGGACGGGTTGTCCGGGGCTGCAGGATTATCCGGTGCGTCGCGGCGCATCCGCTGCCCCACCGCGCGACCTACAGCCATCGAAAGCCGGTGGGAGGGCTGTTCCACGTAGCGGTAGAACAGCTCGGCGGCCACGAGCGAGGCGGCCACGGAGACGGCGAGCGCCAGCGGAAGCGAGACGGACCGCAGCAAGGTGACGCCCGCCAGGATGATCGGCAGGTGCACCAGGTAGAGGCTGAAGGACACCCGTCCCAGCCATTGCGCGACGGCGGTGTCACCGAGCCGCTTGGCCGAGCCGCAGGAGACGAAAAGCAGGACGATCAGCGTCGAGCCGAACGTCACAACGGCCTCGACGCCGGGGATGGGCTGCTCGGGGCTGATCCATTCCGCATTGGCCAGGAAGACTCCCGCGGCGGCCACAAAGAACCAGGCCAGGCCGGGCCAGGCCTGGGTCAGCTCACGGATCCTCTCGCGTTCGGCGCCGAGGACCGCTCCGATGGCGAAAATCGGCAGGTAGGACAGCCAGTCCAGGTCCAGCAGGGCTCCCGCCAGGGCCAGCCCGAGGGCAAGGCCGATTTTCACGTGCCAGAAGCGCCTGGCCCGGAGTGCGATGAAGACGTACGCCGGGAGCAGGAGCGAGAACGCCACTTCCCATTTGAGGGACCACAGCGGGGTGTTGATCGTGCTTGCGGTCAGCAGGAGCAGGCCGTCCTTGAGGACCTGGCCGAAGCTGGCATCGATCACGTAGATGTCCGCCCAGGTGCTCTGCAGCGGCGACGCCGAGCGGGGAATGATGGCCATCAGCGCCACGGCCAGCGCCAGGGACGCCCAGGCCGGCAGATAGAGGCGGAAGAAGCGCTTGGCGTAGTACTGCGCCCAGCTTCTGGCGGCGCCCGGCCGGGTGAACGGGAGGACCAGCACGAAGCCGGAGAGCACAAAAAAGACGTGAACAGCCGGGGTGCCGTTCCAGAGGAAATGCAACGGAGAGAAGAGTGCCCAGGTCTCAGCTGTATTGAGCCCCCCGGACCGGTCGCCATTTACTGCGCTGCCGATTCCCGGGAGCGTGGACACAATGTGGCAGGCAACAACCACCAGGGCGGCGAGCCCCCTGAGGCCATCCAGCTGGGTGACTCTTGTTTGACCAGACTTAGAGTGCATTCACCCCATGTTACCAGTTCGTTATATTGCCCCCGGCTGCCGGACGGCCTCGAAGTGGCTGGCCCATGTTCCGCTGGGATCATCTGCACTGCAGGAATACGAACACTCCGGCGGCCGCTGCGAGCAGATTTCGGGACCTCCGTCAGGCTGGCGCAGGAGTTGATCCGCTGGAACTGGGTGCAGGACTGTTTGCCTCCACATACGCCTTGATATCCAGCAACGTCTTCCGGCGGGCTGGCCCCAGCGTCACCTTGGCGAGCGGCTCAAGGAGCCGCTTGAAGCCAGTGAAAGTTGCCATCACCACGAACCGAAGCAGCGTGCCCTGGCCACCAACCGGGGCAACCGACACCCGGAACTCGACGTGGATGCCCGGGCTGTCGTTGTGGAAGACAAAGAATCTGTCGAGTTCGAACTGGACGCACTGATACTGGGTTTTGCGGCGCCACAGGCCCAGATCCACTCGTTCCATGACGGCCCGGGTACCCACACGGATGGGGCCTGCGTCCAGTGAATGGATGGCGACAATTCCGTCCTCCCATTTGGGCTGCGTCTCAAAGAGGTTCGTACCCACAATATCGAAGACGGTGGGCAGGGGCCGGTGGATGTAGACGGAACCGTCAAAAGTAACCATGTGCCATTCCGGCTAACTCGGTATTGTCCCGTAGATGAGCTGGTGGTCTCTTTCGTACAGGCGCCGGCCAACCAGGCCGTAGAGCGCCCGGATCGGCGCCGGAACGCTTGCCTTCATCCACGCTGCCCGCTCCTCTGGCGTGAGGGCGTCAAGGGCGTAGCCCAACTGGATCAGCAGCCGCCCATCCTTCGGCGCGTTGGCCATGGCTTGCTTGCCAAAGGCGTCCCACTCGTGCTGGCTCATCGTCGCGGCGGCAACGGGGAGGATTGTCCGCTCTTCCTGGCCCATGTGCGGGTTGAGGACGTCATTCAGCTCCTCGAGAAGCTGTGCCGTCCTGTCGCGGGCGGCCGAGTCGGCACCGTTTCGCCAGGCCTGCAGTTCGTTGCCCAATTTCTGCGCCACCGCCGCCGCTGCCCGGTGTTGCGCCTTCATTTGCTCCACGTGCAGGGCGCATGCGGGCCATCTCGACTCCAGCGCGGTGAACAGACGCTCGTCCTCCGTGGCGTGATGGTTGTGCAGTATGTCAGTGAACTCCGCAATGTGCTTTCCCACCACTTCGGCGCGCTCCGTATCGCCCGGCCGCACGACGCGGACGAGCCGGGGCGCTTCGCCGAACTGTCGTCGCAGCATCCCGTGCATCACCACCATGCCCACGGTGTCGCAGCCGCGGCCGTCGCCGGCTCCTTGTGGTTCCTGGCTGGCTCGGGGTGCCGACATGTGGGCCTCCTACACAGTGCGATGGCGGTAATTTACGCCTCCGCGGGACGCCCGTCTACATTTTTCAGGCGTGAGCAGGAGCCGGTCCGCTGGGACAGGGCGCTGGAGGGACTTGCACCCGCTGTGAAACGCCCGACGGCGGCCACCCTCCGGAGTGGCGATGCCGCGGCCCGGGCCTGCGCGGCCTGCTGGCGGCCGCGGCGGCGTACGCCTCCGCGGGGGATGAGATGTCAGAACTGCGACGATGGTTCTAGTTGCGCTGAGAGCTCGCGATATGGCGAAGGGCTGTGAATCGCAGAGATATTTGGCGTGGTTCTAGCAGCGGTAAGTGGCATGGTCGGCCAGAGACAAGGGCCCTACAGTTTCCGGGCGTTGGGCCGCGCTGCTACACATTCCTAGCTCAGCTCGTGGATGAACTAGACCCTTCAGTCGTGAAGGACCACCTGGTAGAGGTTGTGGTCTTGCCATTTTCCGGCAATCTGCAGGTATCGCGGTGCCATACCAATCTGCTGGAACCCGGGCCTTCCGTAGCACCCGCTGCGAGCCAACGTTGTGCAGAAGAGTGCTCGCCTCGATGCGGTGCAGTCCGAGTTCGTCGCGTGCCATTTCGACTATCCTCTGGACCGCAGCGGACGCCAGTCCGCTGCCTGCGTAATCACTGTCCACCCAGTAACCCAGCCCCGCGTTCTGGAAGGGACCGCGTAAGATTCCTGCCACGTTGAATCGACCGACGAGTCTATCGCCGTCGAACAGTTTCGCAGGGCTATCTATTGGAACACCGCATGGGACTGCAGAGGTCGACCCAGCCGGCAGTCGATGGCGACAGTCTCCCCAGGCATCTCAAATACGATCCACTGATGAGGCAGGTGGCCTGCTCTAACGGCGGGTGCGGGCGAGTTCTGACGCGGAAGCGCTCGGGGTCTTCTGCACCGGCCGTCAATTTCTTCGAAGTCGCGTGCACGAACCGATTGCATCCCCCCGCGGGCCTGGTCAAGGGCGTCATGAAGTCCCGGCCGGTTTGTGGTGAACCCTGATTTCTTGTCCACGTAAACCCGGTGGCGTGTCGCCGCTGTTCGAAAGATCAATTCTTGGTGTCCCACACTTCCTAGGAAAAGGGACGCCGGTTTGGGCTTTGGTCCCGAAGGCGGTCCGCCGGAGTGAAGAATGGAGCCATGGCACGAGGTAATTTGCGTATTTTTCTGGGGGCAGCGCCGGGGGTGGGCAAGACTTTCGCGATGCTGGAAGAGGGCCGCAGGTTGCGCCTTGAGGGTGCGGATGTGGTGGTCGGGGCGGTTTCCGTGCGGGGACGTGCGGAGATTGAGGACCTTTTGCAGGGGCTGGAACTGTGCCCGGCGCTATCGATCCATCAGGGACCGGACCGGGTTCTGGACGTCCGGGCGGTGCTGGACAGGTCACCGGATGTCGTTCTGGTGGATGACTACGCGGGCAAGGCGGATTCCGGCGATGCGCGGTGGGAACAGATCGCTGTCCTGCTGGAGGCTGGAATCAATGTGATTTCAACGCTCGACATCCGCAATGTCGAATCACTTTCCGACGTCGTTCAGGACATCACCGGCGTCGGGGTGCCGGGAACTGTTCCGGATGCCGCGGTGCGGGACGCAGACCAGATCGAACTGGTGGATGCCTCCCCTAACGTACTGCGTCAGCGGCTTGGGGAAGGGAAGATCTACAGTCGCAGGGAGGATGCCGACGCCGCTCTGGCCGGTGATTTTCGTATCGGCACCCTGACGGCGTTGCGGGAACTTGCGTTGCTGTGGCTGGCTGAGCGCGTCGATGCCGGATTGTCAGACCACCGGGTTCGGGAGGACATCACGGGCAGCTGGCCGACGAGGGAAAGGATCATCGTCGGGCTCAGCGGAAAGCCGGAGGGCCAAGCGCTGATCCGGCGCGCGGCGAGGATGCTGGCAGCTGCCGCCGGCGGGGAGCTCCACGTGGTTCACGTCCGCACCGGCACGGCGGGACTTGGCCTCGAGACAGGCAAGGCGCTGGAACTGCTGCGCAAATTGACGCTGGACGTCGGAGGCGTCTTCCACTCGGTCGGAGGTCAGGACGTCTCGGCAGCTTTGCTGGATTTCGCCAGGAGCGTCAACGCCAGCCAGATCGTTCTGGGTGCTTCCCGCCGCCGTACCTTGACTTCTTGGGGACGCGGGACAGTCCTTGAAGTAGTGAGGAACGCGGGCAGCGTCGACGTTCACCTGGTCACGCAGAATGGCGGCTCCTCGGGAACTGCCCGGCGGACGCGGCCACGCCTTGGGCGGGGAAGGGAGCTCCCGGCGTTCGCCCTCGCGGTCGGGCTCCCCCCGCTCCTTCAACTCGCGTTGGATCTTTTGCCCCATGACCAGCTGTCCACGGACATGCTGGTTCAGCTGACCGGAGTCGTCGCGGTCGCCCTGATCGGTGGGCTCTGGCCTGCCGTACTGGCGGCGGTCCTGGCAGGACTGACCGTGAATTACTTCAGTGTCAGGCCTATCGGTTCGCTTTCGGTGATCGACCCGGAAAACGTCTTGGCACTGCTGATCTTCCTTGTCGTGGCAGTGTCCGTCTCTCTTGTGGTGGACAGGTCCGCCAAGCTCAGTAAGGAAGCACGCCGGGCCGGCGCGGAGGCATCTGTCCTGGGTGAATTGAGCCGCAGGGCCGTGGCTGAAGGCACCAGCATTCCGGGGTTCCTGGACCAGGTCAGGGAGCATTTCCAGGCGGCAGGGGCGGGCCTGTGGGTCCGGCACGCATCCGGTCCCGCCGGAGCAACCCGCTGGACGCTTCGGGAGTATTCCGGGGTGTCCCGGCCATTGGCGGTGTCGGACACGGACGCCGTTGAGCAACTGGACGAGGACAGGATGCTGACCTTGACCGGCAGGGAACTGTCCCAGGATGAACGGCGCCTGCTCGCCGCGTTCGGCGCGCATCTGCTGGCCATGCTCCAGCGCGAGGAGCTCTCCGAAAGCCAGCGCGAGAACCTTCGTCTGGCGGAAGGAAACAAGATGCGCACGTCCATTCTGCGGGCCGTGTCCCATGACCTCCGCACTCCCCTTGCCGGGATCAAGCTGGCGGCCAGCAGCCTCCGGGACAGGACCATCACCTTCAAGCAGGAGGAGCAGGAAGAACTTCTTGCCACCATAGAGTCCGGGGCGGACAGGCTGGACAGGCTGGTCAGCAATCTCCTGGACATGTCCAGGATCACCGCGGATTCTGTCTCACCCCTGATCCGGCCGGTCTACTGGGCCGATGTGCTGGCCGAGGCGCTCCGGGGAACAGCCTCAGAACGGCTCCGGGTGCTCCTGCCCGATAACATGCCTCCGGTCGAGGCGGACCCGGGGATGCTTGAACGGGTCATTGCCAACCTGGTGGAAAACGCCCTGAAGTATGCCCCGGACTCTGATGTTGTGATCGCCGGAGCCGTGGGCGGTTCCGGCAGTGCAAAAATCGGGGATTTTCCGGCCAGCGAGCTTACTGTTGTGGATCATGGCATGGGAATTCCTGCCGGCGACGTTTTGTCGATGTTCCGGCCTTTCCAGCGGGCTGATGACACCACACCGGGGACCGGGATCGGATTGGGCCTGGCCGTGGCGAAGGGATTCACGGAAGCGATGGGCGGAGTCCTGCTGGCTGAACCGACCCCGGGCGGGGGCCTGACCATGGTCGTGCGCCTGCCGCTTTCCACCGGCGCAGCGCCGGAACCCGGAACGAGAGGACATCATGGCGGCAGTGTTAATCGTTGATGACGAGGTCCAGATACTCCGGGCCCTGCAGATCAACCTGAACGCACGCGGGTACTCCACCGTTACGGCGTTCACGGGTCAGGGCGCCCTGGACCAGGCGGCCCGTCATCCGGTGGATGTCATCATCCTGGATCTGGGGCTCCCGGACCTGGACGGCGTCGAGGTCATCCGGCGGCTTCGGCGCTGGAGCGACGTGCCCGTCGTGGTCCTGTCGGCCAGGCACGGTTCGGAGGACAAGATCCAGGCCCTGGACGCCGGGGCGGACGACTACGTGACCAAGCCTTTTGGCATGGAGGAGCTCCTGGCCAGGCTTCGCGCCGCGCTGCGCCGGGGAACCTCCATCGATGTTCCGGTGGTGGAAACCGAAGACTTCACGGTGAACCTGGCTGCCCGGCAGGTGACCCGAAGAGGCGCGGCGGTCCGGCTCACCCCGACCGAATGGAACATCCTGGAACTGCTGGTCAGGCACACCGGAGCCCTTGTCACCCATGAGCAGCTGCTGACTCAAATCTGGGGACCCGCCTACGCCGACGAGACCGCCTACCTGCGGGTCTACCTTGCCCAGCTGCGCCGGAAGCTGGAGTCTGACCCGGCCAACCCACGCCACCTGCTGACCGAAACCGGGCTCGGTTACCGTTTCCAGGAATGACCTTTCCCCCACTGCCGGCCGCCCTGCCGGCCCTTCGATGACCGCTGGCGCGCAGGCGTTAAGAAAGCATTAAGATCCCCGGAATCAGCCGCTGGGGCCTGCCCGCCCGGTGCTACGCTCCGGTGGTTATCAGCACAACGTCGCGCCTGAGACGGGCCAGCTGTGCCCGTCTCCGGCAGTAGAGAAAGACACGTCCTTGACGGCCTCCGCCCAGTTTTCCATCCCCGCAACCGTTCCGAATCCCGAACGCGAAACGGAACCCGGTAACGCACTGGTCAGGTGGCTGCTGGAGCACCGGGTGAACCAGCCCGTCGGGCCCGAGACGGCCGAAGACCACGCACCCCAGCAGGGCTGGTGGAAGGTCATGTGCCTGACCGGAGTGGACTACTTCTCCACCCTGTCCTACCTGCCCGGCATCGCAGCCCTCGCCGCTGGCGCCCTGTCCCCGCTAGCAACGCTGCTGATCGTCGCCCTGACCCTGCTGGGCATGTTGCCGATGTACCGGCGGGTGGCCCAGGAAAGCCCTCACGGGCAAGGATCGGTAGCGATGCTGGAGAACCTGCTCCCATTCTGGAAGGGGAAAATTTTCGTCCTCATCCTGCTGGGGTTCGTCGCCACCTCCTGGATCATCACCATCACCCTGTCCGCGGCCGACGCCACCGTCCACCTGCTGGAGAACCCGTATCTTCCGCCGTTCCTGGAAGGCCAGGCCGTCGCGATCACCGTCGTGCTCCTGCTCATCCTGGGAGGGGTCTTCCTAATTGGCTTCACCGAGGCCGTCGCCGTCGCCATCCCGCTGGTCGCGGTGTTCCTGCTGTTGAACGCCGTCATCATCGGCGTGGGAATCGGTGAGGTGTTCACCACCCCCGGCGCGTTCGCCGCCTGGACCGAAGCGCTGACCTCCGCCGGAGGTGGCATCAGCGGGATCGCAGGACCCGCACTGGTCGCTTTCCCCCTGCTGGTCCTCGGGCTCTCCGGCTTCGAAACGGGCGTCAGCATGATGCCCCTCGTGGCGGCCAAGGGCGCCACCGTCGAAGAGCAGCTGGCCAGCCGGATCCGGAACACCCGCAAGCTCCTGACCACCGCCGCTGTCATCATGAGCGTCTACCTGCTCGGCAGCAGCTTCGTCACCACCGTGCTGATCCCGGCCGAGGCGTTCCGGGAGGGCGGAGAGGCCAACGGCCGTGCCCTGGCGTATCTGGCCCACGAACAGCTCGGCAACGGTTTCGGCTCCGTCTATGACGTCAGCAGCATCCTGATCCTCTGGTTCGCCGGCGCTTCAGCGATGGCCGGGCTGATTAACATCGTCCCGCGCTACCTGCCCTCCTACGGCATGGCCCCGGACTGGTCCCGCGCGGTGCGGCCGGTCGTGCTCGTCTACACCGCCATCAGCGTCCTCATCACCATCGGCTTCAACGCCGATGTCAACGCCCAGGCGGGCGCTTACGCCACCGGCATCCTGGCCATGATGGTCTCCGGCGCCGTCGCGGTCACTATCTCCGCCATCCGCAAAAAACAGCGCGCGGCCGCCGTCGGGTTCACCGCGCTGACCGTGGTGATGCTCTACGCGCTGGCCGCGAACGTGATCGCGAAACCCGACGGCATCACCATCTCCGGGTTCTTCATCCTCGGAATCGTCGCTGTTTCCCTCGTGTCCCGGATCAGCCGGACCACCGAGCTGCGGGTTGACCGGATCGACTTCGACGACCTCGCACGCCAGTTCATCACCGACTCGCTGGACTACGACGCCCGGCTGAACCTCATCGCCAACCGCCCCCACGCCCGCGACGCCGCCGAATACGCCGGCAAGGAAGCCGCCCAGCGCGGAATGAACCCGGTGCCCGGCACCGCCGACGTCATCTTCCTGGAAATAGACATCACCGACCCCTCCGGCTTCAGCGACACCCTCAAGGTCCGGGGCATCGAAGTGGACGGCCACCGGGTCCTGCGGGCCCAAAGCCCCGCCGCGCCGAACGCCATCGCCGCGATCCTGCTCGCCCTGCGGGACGCCACCGGCGTCCGCCCGCACGCCTACTTCGAATGGTCCGAAGGCAACCCACTGGCCCACCTCATGCGCTACCTGCTCCTGGGTCAAGGGGACACCGCCCCGGTGGTCCGCGAAATCATCCGCGAAAACGAACCCGACCCGGACCGCCGCCCCGGCATCCACGTCGGGTGAGCACCAAAAGAACGGGGGTGACATCCAAACCCGTCAGCCCGGCCACCGGCACCTTCGGCATCACGGCCGTGCAGGCCATCCTCCGCAACGACAAGAGCACCGGAAGCCGGAAAGACAGCGCAGTCCGCCGCGCCCTCTCCCACCCGGTCCGCTCCGTCCCCCTGGCGTTCTTGGCCGTCATCATTGTCGGCGCCGCGCTGCTAATGCTCCCCATCTCACGCTCCGACGCGGCCTCAGAAGCGTTCATGCCGGCCCTCTTTACCTCGGTGTCCGCCGTCTGCGTCACCGGCCTGATCACTGTCGACACCGCAACCTTCTGGACTCCTGTCGGCCAGGGCATCATCCTCGGGCTCATCCAGGCCGGCGGATTCGGAATCATGACCCTCGCCACCCTCCTCGCGTTGCTGGTCCGCAAAAACATCGGGCTCCGTGACCAGCTCGTGGCCCAATCCGAAACCCACACCCTGAACCTCGGTGATGTCCGGGCCGTGCTGCTGCGGGTCGCAAAATCATGCTCACCTTTGAAGCAACCACCGCCGCCGTCCTCACCGCCCGGTTCTGGATCGCCTATGACCAAAACCCGGCTACCGCCCTATGGCACGGGACCTTCCACGCCGTCTCGGCGTTCAACAACGCCGGCTTCTCCCTCTACAGCGACAACCTCATCGGCTTCGCCGAAGACGCCTGGATCATCACCCCCATCTGCCTGGCCATCATCGCCGGCGGTCTCGGATTTCCCGTCATCATCCAACTCACCCGCGGGAAGATCAAAGTCAGGGACTGGTCTATCCACCTCCGCCTGACCGTTTACGGCACCATGCTGCTCCTGGCCCTCGGCATCACACTGTTCGCCGCCTTCGAATGGAACAGGAACGAAACACTCGGCCAGCTGTCGCTCACCGGCAAGATCCTTGGATCCTTCGCCGGCGGCGTCTTTCCCCGCACCGCCGGATTCAACAGCATCGACTACGGCACCGCGGCACCGGAAACACTGATGGTGACCAACATCCTGATGTTTATAGGCGGCGGAAGCGCCGGAACCGCCGGCGGCATCAAGATCACGACGTTTTTGGTGCTGGGCTTCGCCATCTGGAATGAGGTCCGGGGCCGGGACCACGTCACCATCGCGCATCGCTCCGTCAGCTCCTCGTCCCAGCGTCAGGCCCTCTCCGTGGCCCTACTCGGTGTCGCCGCCGTCGTCGCCGGCACCTTGCTGCTGCTCATGTTCACCGACTACAGCCTTGAAAAGGTCCTGTTCGAGTCCATCTCCGCCTTCGCCACCGTCGGCATGAGCACCGGCATCACCTACAACCTGCCCCCGGCGGCGGAATGGGTCCTTATGGCACTGATGTTCACCGGGCGCATCGGCTCCGTGACGGTGGCCTCGGCCCTCGCTCTCTCGTCCCGGCCCCGCCTCTACCAGCTGCCTGAGGAAAAACCCATCATCGGATGAGGCGACGGCGAAATAGGCTGAATGAGATGCCCTCGCAGGCCGGTGCCGGGCCCCCGGACTCGACCTCGTCTGGTGATCCTGACCGCCCATTAAGGTCCGTTCAACGCGACTGAAATGCCCGCCGCAACGCTCGCCGGCCTCACCCGGAAGGGCCGAGCAGGCGATTCCGGCACGCGGGCGTAAAGGATGCGTTAAGAAAGGCGCCTTTCGAAGACCACGGTTATTCGCTGGTGTTAGTTTCGGCTGTAACCGCGGTGTGTTGCTGTGCCGCGAGGGAAGGATTCATGACCACGATGAGCCGGCCGCCGGCAGATCCCTCCGCACCCCGCCCGGCTGGCAGGGAGGCCCTGAAAAACTGGCTGCTTTTCGGGCTCCAGGACAGCAAAGGCCACCACCCGGGCCCCGGAGGAATCACCACCGCCGATGGAAAGAAGCATCCCTGGTGGCAGGTCATGTGTCTGACAGGTGTCGACTACTTCTCCACCCTGGGCTACCAGCCGGCGATCGCGGCCCTGGCCGCCGGGGTGATCTCACCGCTGGCCACGATGGTGCTCATCGCCGTCACCCTGCTCGGCGCCCTGCCCGTCTACCGGCGCGTCGCCGGGGAAAGCCACCGCGGCGAGGGCTCCATCGCCATGCTTGAACGCCTGCTGCCCCGCTGGGGCGGCAAGCTCCTCGTCCTGGTACTGCTCGGATTCGCTGCGACCGACTTCATGATCACCATGACCCTCTCGGCCGCCGACGCCACCGCACACCTGATCCAGAACCCAGTCGCCCCCGGCTGGCTGCACGGCCAGAACGTCCCCGTCACCCTCTTCCTGCTGGCACTGCTGGCCGCAGTGTTCCTGCGCGGCTTCAAGGAAGCCATCGGGATCGCCGTCACCCTCGTCGTCCTCTACCTTGGCCTCAACGCTGTGGTCGTGGCAACGTCGCTCATCCAGGTGTTCACCCACCCGGTTGCCATGGGCGACTGGTGGACGACCCTGTGGAACTCCCACGGAGACCCGATCATGGTCGTGGGAATAGCCCTTCTGGTGTTTCCCAAGCTTGCCCTCGGCCTGTCAGGCTTCGAAACCGGCGTCGCCGTCATGCCCCAGGTCCGAGGAGACGAGACAGACACCGAGGACAACCCAGCGGGCCGCATCCGCGGAGCCCGGAACATGCTGACCACCGCAGCCGTGATCATGAGTTGCTTCCTGGTCACCACCAGCTTCATCACCGTCGTCCTGATACCGGAACAGGAATTCCGGCCCGGCGGACAGGCCAACGGCCGAGCCCTTGCCTTCCTGGCGCACGAATACCTCGGCGTCGGCTTCGGCAGCATCTACGACATCAGCACCATCGCCATCCTGTGGTTCGCCGGAGCCTCCGCGATGGCAGGACTGCTGAACCTCGTCCCAAGGTACCTGCCCCGATACGGGATGGCCCCGGCCTGGGCCAAAGCCGTCCGCCCCCTGGTGCTGGTGTTCACCCTGGTCGGTTTCCTCATCACCTACGTCTTCGACGCTGATGTGGACGCACAGGGCGGCGCGTACGCCACCGGCGTACTGGTGCTCATGACTTCGGCAGCTGCCGCGGTCACCCTCTCGGCCCGCCGCCGCCAGCAGCGCAAACGCACCATCGCCTTCGGCGCCATCGCCGCGGTGTTCACCTACACCACCATCGCCAACATCTTTGAACGGCCCGAAGGCATCAGGATCGCCGGCGTCTTCATCCTGGGCATCATCGTGATCTCCCTGCTCTCCCGTGTCGGCCGCTCCTTCGAACTGCACGCCACCCAAGTTCACCTGGACCGGCAGGCCCTGGAATTCATGTCCGACACCCTCGAGGGACCCATCGCGCTCATCGCCCACGAACCGCTCCGGTTGACCGCCGACTCATACCGGGACAAGCTCACCTCCGCCATCGAGGCCAGCCACCTGCCCCTGGAACACGAGGCGCTGTTCCTTGAAGTGATCGTCGATGATTCGTCCGACTTCGAAACAGAACTCAACGTACGCGGCGTGATGCGGCACGGATACCGGATCCTGGAAGTCCACGGCCCCGTCGTCCCGAACACCATCGCCTCGGTCCTGCTCCACATCCGGGACGTGACCGGGCTAATGCCCCACATCTACTTCCGCTGGACCGAAGAAAACCCGATCACCAACCTCCTGCGGTTCCTGATCCTCGGCGAGGGCGAAATCGCATCCGTCACCCGGGAAGTGCTGCGTGAAGCTGAGCCCGATGTCACTCACCGCCCCTGGGTTCACGTCGGCTGAGTGGACCGTTGCATCCTCAACTGTGAGGAGATCCGAGGTAACGACGGCCATGCCGCAATCGCCGAACAACGTTTTCACTTCGAGGACGCTCACCGTGTTCACGTAGATAAGTGGATGCTGGCCGAGCGCATGATAGTTGAGCCACAGGGACGCGAGAAGGGTTTCGGTGAGGAAGGAGCCTCCCGGTTTCGGGTAAACTTGCTGCCAGGGTTGGCAGTTTCGTGGTCCCGTTTAAGGAACGTCTTGCGGGCTGGTTGCGCTGGGCGGAGGGCGATCTACGAGCGCCTTCATGCTCTGACTAAGCGACAGCATCAGGGTCGCGCCGTGACTGACCCTTAGGCCGTAGCGGGCCACCGCTTAACAACACGCAACCTACATCCGGAGGATATTCGTTACGGATCCCCGCGCCGCCATGTTTCGCTGACCACCGAACTCACCATCTCAGAAGCGTCGGCCCGCGGCGACCGGCTGGTGGCGTCCATGCTGCTGTACACGGAACTGCATTGTGCAGGGCACCGGCGCGGCTTCCCCGCCGCGCTCATCAATTCCGTGCTCGGCGCGATTAACCTGATGGATTCGGCGCGCTCGGATCTGATGTAGGCGGCTGCCCTGACCGGCGGTTCGCGGAGCGCTGATGCCATCCATCTCGCGGCCGCCATCCGGCTGCAGTCCGACGTCCTGGTGGCCTACGACGCCGAACTGCTGGCGGCAGCTGTGGACGCCGGGCTCAACATCCTGTCCCCGGGCAGCACCGGCTGATCATCGCCTGAGCCAATCCCGGATCGGGCTGCGCCTGGGGGTTCCGGCGTCAGCTCCGGCGCAGTGGCCAGGGTCTCCACCCGCCGGCGACATCCCGCAGCCGGATCTCCGCGTCGTGGAGGCGGGCGGGGCTGGTCGGGGCGGGTTCGCCTTGGCCGCTTTCCGATCCGGAGCCGTCGAACGCGGCCAGGGCGT
Organism: Pseudarthrobacter sp. HLT1-3; assembly: GCF_059383535.1. NCBI lineage: Bacteria > Bacillati > Actinomycetota > Actinomycetes > Micrococcales > Micrococcaceae > Pseudarthrobacter > Pseudarthrobacter sp. HLT1-3. The sequence continues at coordinate 21,559 of NZ_JBWZCJ010000002.1, forward strand.
ATTCGCTCCACCGTTTGCGGCCCACCGGGTAGCGTTCGCTGTATCCGCCGGCCGCGACCGAGAGCGCCAGCAGCTCGAGCCGGTCTGCTGTTGTCTCAACTGTTTCGTCGCAGGCATCGCAGCCGCAGACCGGAAACGGGAAGTCATGCAGCACCCCGGCGTGCACCATCACTCCCGGATACCCGGTCAGCACAAACGTCAGGGCCGCCGCTTCGGAACTCCGCGGGGTGACTTTGACCGCCTGCAGCACGTCCGGGCCCTCCCTCAGCAGCTCGCCGGCGTGGACCGGATCGTCCTGGACGTCGCAGTCGTACACGGCCGTCAAATGGTCGATCAGGGCACGGGCGACGCCGTGGAGTCCGGCGAAACGCTCGGGGTGGCTGTCCACGCTGTAGGAATCCGGGTCGGGCCCGCCCTCGCCCCATTGCCGGCCGTAAGGAATGGGCTCCCCGTCGCCGTTGTAATAGGTCTCCATCGGCAGCTCCGGCCGGACGTAGCGGGGCTGTCCAGCTGACCGGAATACCGGAAGGGGCGGTCTTGCCGGCGGCTCGTCCGGCTCTTCCTGGGCCCAGTCCGAGAGTACGGTCACGAGCCCCCGCACCGCATCGTCGTCCGCGCTGCGCAGAGCTTCGAGCAGGCGGTCCACCTCGAACGCTTTCTCCCGGTTTCCCACCGTGGGAAGGGCCCCTTCGAAGGCGGTCCACTTCGCGTCCGGCCGCAGCCGGGCGATGGTGTTCCCGGCGAAGACCGCCGCAGCCGCACTGAGGGTGCTGTCCTTCGCAATTTGGGAGCCGACCGAGCGCAGGAACCAGATGAGCCGTTCGGGATCCGCTGCCAGTTCGTCGGGCCGACCGCCCTGCGCCGCGCAGAATTCAACGAACGGGGCATAGCCTTGCACGTGCCGGACCACCGCGGGGCCGGAAACTTCCCGGTACAGCGCGCTGCGGCGTGACATTGGCGTCGGCAACGCGCCCGGCTGCCCTTCAAACAAGTCCTCTGCTGTCCCCATACCGCGATCGTAGTCCGCGGGCCAGCGATCGCCGAGGATTCCGTTGGTGCAGGCTCCGGCGGCTCTGCGCAGGGACCGCCGAGTCACATCATGCGGTTAGCCAGCTCGCTGCTGCCTTGCGTCGTGGGCGTTCCTGGATTCTGCCCGACTCGTGACGTGATCCACCCCCGGCCGGAAAGGGTTCGCTGGCGACGAGCTCATTGAGGCGTCGACTTTCCTGGCGGTGGCCTACACAATTCTCGTGTATCGGGTTGCCACACGATCGGTCCGTACGTTCACGGTGATGCCCTGGACCCTGCGCCTGTACCGCCCCCGGCTGCAGGCATATCCTGCAGGAAGACCCCCTGACCACCAGCTACCGGAGGAAGACTCGTGGAAATGCCGAAAGCGTCCGACGCCGACAAGGAACACTTCCGGTCGGTGCTGCCTGACCACCCCGAGGTGATCATCAAGCCCATGTTCGGGAACCTGGGGGCCTTCGTGAACGGGAACATGTTCGCCGGCCTGTTCGGCCCCACCATCGGAGTGAAGCTGGCCGAGGCGGACAAGGAGATGCTGGAAGGTACCGAGCGGACCGTTCCCTTCGGGCCACCGGAGCGTCCCATGGGCGGCTACACGGGATTGCCGGAAGTCTGGAACGCCGAGGGCTCCGGCGATGAGGCGCGGGTCAGGGCATGGGTACAGAAGGCATTTGAGCGCGTGGCCGGGCTGCCACCCAAGGAGCCGAAGGCTTCTAAGCCCCGGCCCAAAAAGTAGCGGCCGCCGGCCTGTGCTTGCCGCGCATAGCCTGAGAAGTCTAGGGCAGAGCAACATTCACGAGTTCTGACCGGCTCCCCGTCTGCAGGTCCTCGGTCAGGACCAGCGCACCGACCTGGGGGCAGTGATATTTATGCTCCCGTGAGTCCTTTTCAAGCGGCGTCCAGTCGTAGACCTTGACGCAGTCAGTGTAGGTGCCGGATTTCGTGGTGACGGTCTCGCCGGTAGCGATCGTGTCCCTTATGTCTTCCGCATGACCAACGTAGAATTCCTGCCTGTAGGAATCGCCGACGCGCTGCTCGGCCTTCATCCAGATGCCGGCTTTTGCCCCGTCTCGTCCATGTAAGAAGCTGCCGGAGTGGTTCAACAACATCCCGTTCCAGTAGTTGTCCACGTCCTCGCCGAAGTACCACACGTCGCCGTCTTTGTGTTGCGCCAGGTAATCCCGGGTTTCCTCTACGAGCTGCCCGTTCTTGTATTCCTTATCCAGATACACGACCGTCTCCACGCCCTCGATGGTCATGGTCTCCGGCAGGATTTCGATTTCAATCCTCTCGGTGACCTTTCCCTGCTCGGTGGTCTCGTAAGTCAATTTTTTGCCGACAGGGAGGGCGAAGAATTTATTGGTTATTTGGGTGGTGAAATCGGCGGGGTTGATCTGCGGGTTGTACTCCGCGGCTCTGGTCCTTTTTGTGTTGTCGACGGCAAACAGTGTCACCCCGCCAACAACGAGCAACAGGACGATGAGACCCAAGAAGATTTTGGTACGTGGATTCATGGCCTTTCCCACTCCTTCTGAGTAGAAATTCCTGCAGGGGCCAGAGCACCGTTGCTTGCCCATGGCCATAGAAGAAAGGTAGTGCAGTCGGCTGAACCAGAACACCCTTGCAGACTGACTTCTGATCAGGCTGCGCTTTACGACGCATCGGGGAGCGATAAGGTCGGAGACAGTCAATGAGGCTGGAACAGGAGCTGATCCGGGACTAGTCGCTGGAACGGCTACTCCCGGTCGCTGAGCCGGGTGAAACCGAGCGCTCCGAAACCCACTCGACAGATCTTGTCACGTAGTTAACGACGTGTTCACATCATCCATAGAGGTTGTCCAACAGGCCGCCGTACGGTCCAAGGCATGGACAACCTTTCACGCAGATCCCTCCTGACCGCCGGCCTCGGGGCCGGGCTCGTCGCCGCCTGGCCGGGTGCCGCCGTCGCCACCTCCACCGCGGACGACGCCGGTCTCCGCACCGATCCCTTCCTGCTGGGCATCGCCTCCGGCGAGCCGTGGCCGGACGGTTTCGTGCTCTGGACCCGGCTGGCGCTGGACCCGGTGGCCGAGAACGGCCTGGGCGGCATGCCGTCGCGGAACGTCGCCGTGGCCTGGGAAGTGGCCGAGGACGCGGGCATGCGCACGGTCGTGGCCCGCGGCGTCGAGCAGGCCCGGATCGAAACCGCGCACTCCGTGCACGTGGAGCTGAAAGGCCTGCGGCCGGGGCGCGAATACTTCTACCGGTTCCGCACCGGCCGGCACCTCAGCCCGGTGGGACGCACCCGGACCAGCCCGGCGCTGCATGAGACGCCGGCGTCGCTGGCCATGGCGTTCGCCAGCTGCGCGCAGTTCGAGCACGGCTACTTCACCGCTTACGCCCGGCTGGCGCAGGACCAGCCGGACCTGGTGCTGCACCTGGGTGATTACCTGTACGAATACAAGAAGGACAGCTACGTGATCGGCGGCGGCAACCCGCGCGACCACGCGGGCCCGGAGACCACCACCCTGGCCGGCTACCGGCAGCGGCACGCGCAGTACAAGGCCGACACCGACCTGCAGGCCGCGCACGCTGTGGCGCCGTGGCTGGTGGTCTGGGATGACCACGAGGTGGACAACAACTGGGCGGATGAGGTCCCGGAAAACAAGGATGCCGGGCAGCTGAACGACACCACCGAGCATTTCCGGCAGCGCCGGGCGGCCGCATTCCAGGCCTACTACGAGAACATGCCGCTGCGGCCCTCGTCCGTGCCCGCCGGGTTCGACATGAAGATCTACCGCACCATCCAGTGGGGCCAGCTGGCCAACTTCCACATGATGGACACCCGGCAGTACCGCGACGACCAGCTCGCCGGCGACGGCTGGAAGAAGAACGTGGCCGGGCGGCTCGCCGAGGACCGCACCATCACCGGCGCGGAACAGGAAAAGTGGCTGCTGGACGGCTTCAAGAACTCCACCCAGCGCTGGGACATCCTGGGCCAGCAGGTGTTCTTCGCCGAGAAAGACAGGAACAAGGCACCGGAGATCGACGACGTCTCCATGGACGGGTGGGACGGCTACGCCGCGTCGCGCCGCCGCATCACACAGGGCTGGGTGGACGCGAACGTCCGCAACGCCGTCGTCCTCACCGGCGACGTGCACCGCAACTGGGCCAACGACGTCAAGGTGGACTACAAGGACCCGGCCTCGCCCGTAGTGGGCTCGGAACTCGTCTGCACCTCCATCACCTCCACCGGTAACGGCTCAGGCTCCACCACGGACCCGGTCATGCCCTGGAACCCGCACCTGAAGTTCTACAACGATAACCGCGGCTACGTGAACACCCGCATCACCAGGGACGCGATGACCGCTGACTTCCGGACGCTGGACTACGTCACGACCCCGGGCTCCCCCGTCCGCACGAAGGCGTCCTTCGCGATTCGGGACGGGGTACCAGGTCTGCGGTAGCGGGGCAGAGTCTGTCGAAACCAGCAAGGACGACGGCGGGCACGCGTCCGCCGTCGTCGAATCCCCCTCCATTGGGCCTGCCGAAAACGTCCACTACGCCGACGAATCCCCCGGATGCCTGGACTGGTCAACCCTGAATGGCGGTGTCACTGAGGTTGCCGTATCGTGCGCCGATGGTCTGCTGTGACTGACCCCGCTGGCGCTGGCGGGCCAAGACCCCGGTACGTGCTGAGCACATCTCCGGGAGGAATCCATAGGGCTAGCTAGCCCGCCCTTAAGGGTTCGTAGAAATTTCCAAGTCTTGGTAGAGGTGACCGTTCATGCATCTCTGCTTCTGTTGGGGCTAAATGCGAGTTTATGGCGTGCCCTACTTTATCGTTTGGAGTCATGTGCCCATGGCTGCACATCAATGGCTAGTTCAACTTCAGGGGGAAAATTGCTTATTAGCTCCGTCACAGTCCGCGGTTACCGTTCGCATGCCGAGTCGACGTTGAAGATCGACGACTACACCGTTCTTTTAGGTTCAAATGGTTGTGGCAAGTCGTCGGTGCTTTACGCTTTGGACTGGTTCGTGAACGATCGTCGACTGGACCCCAAGGACCTTTTTACATTGCCCGGAGCGCAGACGCCTGAGGTGGACAATGTTCAGGTCGAAGTCACGTTTGACGCTTTCACGGCGCGAGACCGGCGTTTGCTCCGGGAGTACGGCCGGAAGCAAAGTGTAACGTTTCGCAAGACTTGGACGGTCTCTGACGCTGGAATCGAGACCAAGTTTGTTGGGGATTCCCTCCAAGGACCCGGCTTCGCTGCCGTACGGGCCATCAAATCAGTCACGGAAAAACGAGCCGCCTACAACCAGTTGCGTGAATATCTGACAACTTTGCCCGCACTAGAGCGACTCGCCAAGAGCGATGAAATCGAACGCGAACTGGCCGCGTGGGAAGACTCGCCCGAAAATGTGCCGCTTCTCGAAACCATCGACGACTCAGACGCCAAGCACATGTTCGGATTCAACGGAGCCAATGTGCTTCGGGACTGCGTTCAGTTAGTGCTCATTCCGGCTGGGAACGACTTGACTTCGGACATCGGCGAAATGGGGAAGGGGAGCGTACTTTCCCAGCTCATTGGCAGCTTTCTCACCGAAGCTGGGCAGTCGGCACGCGACGAGTGGATCGAACAGAACGAGGAATCCATCACCAACCTCAATGAGGCGGTAGTGGACTCAATCAATACAGGTACAGAACATGCGACCTCTCGCGTCAATAGGTCGCTGGCGGAGCTGATTCCAGGCGCAACCGTGAGGTTCACCCCCACAGTCGAACCATTTTCACCCCGAATTGAGACGACTGTTCAGACCACCGTCGAAATAGACGGTTCAAGTGTTGACGTATCCCGGCAAGGACACGGCGTGCAGCGGGCCGTAATGATGTCGATCCTGCAGGCCATGGCGGGGGAAGGGGACGCCGATTCCGAAGACCACCCGACCCTGATCCTTTGCATTGAGGAACCAGAGGTCTACCAGCACCCCACACGGGCTCGCGCTTTTGCCACGGCGTTGACGGCCATCGCCGCTCAAAAAGGCAGGCAGGTCCTTCTAGCAAGTCATTCCCCCTATTTTGTTCGGCCCGAGCAGTTTTCCAGTCTGCGACGTCTACGCATAACGGATGGACGTTCAACTGTGACCAGCACGGACGACCAAGCGGTAGCGAAGTCGCTGGGCCGGTCACGTGAAAAAGTCTCCAAACAAGTGCAACAGTGGCTGCCGACGTCATTTTCAGAAGGGTTCTTTGCAGACGCGGTGGCACTCGTAGAGGGCCCGACCGATCAAGTCGTACTGGAGCACCTAAGTGAACGCCTCGATATGCCCCTGGCGAAGCAAGGCGTTTGTGTCATCAACGTCGGCGGAAAGGAAAACATGTCGATGGCCTTCGAGATCCTTCGCAGCTCCGGCGTTCCTGTCTACGTTGTTTTCGATGCAGACTACTCACCGACCTACTCAGCCGTTCAACCGCTGGGTCCAGAAATCGAGACGAACCGGTTGCGTCACGAGGCGGCAACCAACGATCTTCTTTCCTGGTTGCCCTCCAGTACAGGGACGCGAGCCTCCGAAGATTACTCATTTGGCGACCAAACATATGTTGGGCCTCGGTTCACGGCCTTCAGACGAGACCTCGAAGAGGAACTCGACGAATGGGGGTCGTTCGTTTCGAAACTCCACGCGTGCAAGGGAAAGCTCCGGACCAAGCATGCTCACAAGTACAGATTTGCGACTAACGAAGCAGACTGCACCTCCGTGCCATCATCGCTCACGCAATGTGTAAAGGCCATTGTCAGCTTTGCTCAAGACGCGCGTCGCTGACCTCACTTCGAAGGTAGATCGACACGGCAGAGTCATATGGCTGAAGCACGCCCTGTTTGGGAATGTCCGTTTGACCGGGGAACCATCATTAAGCGGACATTCCCTCAGCGCGCCCATTTGGCGAGCCGTACAAGCACATGGCGGGACAGGCACAGATCGAAAACGGCCAGTGACGCATAGAAGCTGACCGGCCAGACTCCGCGCGGAGGTCTCCCTAGCCCGCCAGGCGCAACACGTCACCTCGCAGATCTAGCCGGCACGGTCGACCCATCGAGCTAGAACTTGCCACGACTCAACCGAGTAGCCAAACCCGCAAATCAGGAGAACGTCCGGCCCTGCGCACTCTTCTTCCATCCGTATGGCCAGCTCTTTAGCTTGTGAGTACGTTCCACCGTCCGCCCCCTTTCCCAGCGCCCGCATCCCCGGGATCCGACAGTGCAACGGGCCTGTTTCAAATCCGGATACTTCATTCTGGCCTTTCACGCACTGTTGCCGTCCTGCATGCCGTGCTGGCAGTAGGCCCCAGCACCTGCAATATCGTGGCGGAACGGAGGCCCTAGACTGCGGCGGGCACATTTTGCCGAAACGGGGGCCGGGTGACGTGCGCAGCGGGATGCCTGAGTAAGGGCGATCCGGTCAATCGCGGTCCGCCGACTGAACTAGGAATCATCGTCTGCGCCCAGCTGCAACGGCGGCACCAGTACCTGCCGCCGCCGGCATGAGGCGTACGTGCCCGGCGATCTTTGTTGACCCAGCCGCGCGAGCGATTCCCCGGAACCCACCGCCAACGGCAGGGACGAGATCTCGTGCCACCGATCCGGTCGGCAGGATAACTCGGTATAGACCATGAGTCGATGCGGCGAGGCCAGCTTGTCCAAACGATTGACTGATCGCCTTCGCGAACGCTCCCGAGGTTTGCGCAACCATCCCCGTCGTCGTGCTTTCTGCGGGCTTTGCGACGCGGCTAATGAGGAGCGCCTCTCGATTCATCAACATTCGGAGCATCGTCTCGGTACTTGGCTCCGCGTCCAGCGGGACGAGTGGAACAACGACGGCATTTTCTTCAAGTTCCACAGGACCCCCGCATGATGACTTATTAACTATCGTCAGTAAGTATCGCCTACGTAGGTGATCGACCTCCACTTTGCCTAGGAAGACACAGAACAAATCCACACGAGGGGAGCCGGGGACGAGTTGTTGTGCGACCTACTACCCAAGTGTTCGACGGGACTCGAACTAGAGTCCGAACCGAACGGCTGAGTGCCGAAGCTCGAACTACTCGAGTCATAGTCACTGTCGCCCCGTCTGCCTCAGTATCCGCAAGTTTTGGACCGAATGCCTCGCGCGCCTCGCCTCCGCCGGACGCGTCATACTTCGCCAGTTGGCCGCCCCAACGCGCCGCACCGTGCATTGTCCGACCCCGCCCATATGATCGAGGAACTGTCGGTCCTACACGTCCAGGGGGACGATGTGAACGTTTTGTTTGGCCTGTATCTGGACCGTGCTCCGTGGGCCTACCGGGATTCCGCACTGGGCGAAGTGCGCCTCGGTCCGCTGGGGTTGACCCAGCTCCTGCAGACCCGGCTCGGGCTCACCGGACCCGACGCCCGCCACTCGCCGCGGATCCGGCAGTACCTGGCCCGCCTCGCGGATCAGGACACCCCGGCGGCCTGGTTCCACGGGTCGTTCTCCGTCGACCCGTGGTCCACAGCCATTGACCTGCTGAACCAGCGCGACGAGCTCGTGGTCAACGGCTGGACCGGGGTGGCCCCGGCCGGGTCCACCGCGAAGCTGCAGTCCCTCGCCGCTCTCGAGCAGAGCCCGCTCCCCCTCGACCGGGCCTTCGCCGACTTCCCGCTGGAACTCGTCCACGAACTCGAGAGCGACGCCACCGCGAACTGGCCGCTCGGGATCTCCCGGCTGGAACTCCAGCACCCCCGCATCTCGTTCCCCGCCATCTGGGGCCGGCTCATCAATGCCCTCGAACGGCGCGGGGTGAACGTCACAGACCCGGCTCCGCACCCGGAGCCGGTGGGCGACGTGACTGTCCTCGTCGCCAAAACCGAATGGGAAGCCGCCGAGCACACGGCCCGCTGGCTCGCGTCCGCGACAAACCCTGGAACGGACCGCTCCGCCGTCGTTGCCTCCGCGAGCACGTCCCTGCTGGACCAGGAACTGCAGCTGCGCGGCCTGCCCCGGATCGGTGTCAGCAGCCGCTCCCGCTGGCGGGCCGTGGACCAGATCATCCCGCTCTTCTTCAATGTCATCTGGGGGCCGGTGGACGTCCAGCTGCTGGGCGAGTTCCTAAACCTCCCGGTCAGCCCCGTCCGCCGCGGAGCGGGATGGCAGCTGCTGCGCGCCCTCGCCGCCCAGCCGGGAACCGGGGGCGAGGCATGGCTCGCTGCGCTGCAGCAGATCAGCAGCGACGAGACCCTCGGCCCCGACATGGCTGCCGAGCTTGACCTTCTGCTCAGCACCGGGCTGCTGGCCGACGACGGGACCGTCAGCGGCAGCGCCGTCGTCGAACGCGCGCAGTGGCTGCGCACCCAGCTCAGCCGCCGCGTGCAGATCTACCCCCAGCTGGAGTCCGTGCTTAGCCAGCTCAATGAATTCACGGCCCTGATCGACGGACCGGAACCGGTGACGCGCAAAACCCTTGCGCGGATCCTGGAATCCGTCATTCCCGCCAGTGGCAGTCCCATCTCCAGCGGCGAGGCCGCGCCCTGGGTCACGCTGCGCAGCCTCGCGGAACTCTACGACGACGTGGATACCTTGGTCTGGTGGGGGTGCCAGGATGACGGCCAGGCCCGCGCCCGCCACTGGGACAGCGCCGAACTTCGGGCGCTGCAGACTGTCGGCGTCGAACTGCCTGATCCGGCAGCGCTCGCCGAGCTGGAGCTCGCCGTCGCCGTGGAAGCCGCCAGGCGCTGCCAGCGGCTGCTGCTGGTGCGCGCCGCCGAGATCAACGGCGAGCCCACGAAAGCGCACCCGGTCCTGTCCTCGCTCGCCTTCAGTGTCCTGCCCGTCCCCCTGCCCGGAACCGCGGACGAGAACAAAAAGGCCGTGGAACACACCATCAAGGCCTTCACCGTTACCCCCGCTGACCTGGTGCACGACGGCGTCTGGCACCTCGCCGGCCGGACCGCGGCGCTCACGCCGGTGCAGCCCACCCCGGCCCAGCTTTTCCCCGCCACCCACGAACTGGGCCCCCGCCCGGCCTTCATACCCGACAAGCTCTCCTACTCGCAGCTCAGCACCCTGATCGGCTGTTCCCTGAAATGGGTGCTCGAAAAGAAGGGCCGGCTCAAGGTGGGCGCCGCGCAATCCGTCCCCACCGGCAACACCATGATTGGCACCCTGGTCCACCGGGTTGTCGAGGAACTGTTCGGCGAACTCCACGCCGCGAACCGGGCAGTGCCCACGCCGGCGGAAGTCCAGGCGAAACTCGACCACCTCGTGCCGCACTACGCCTCGGAGCTGCTGCTGCCCGGCCGGGGAAGCAAACTCGCCGGCCTCCGGCCCGTCGTCGAGCACTCCGTCATCAAACTGTTCCAAACCCTGCAGACCCAGGGCATGTACATCCGCGCCACCGAGCACAAGTTCGACAAGCCGGCCACGTTCAACGTCAACGGCGCCCGGACCGAGGTGCAGGTATCCGGCTCCATCGATGTCCTGGCCGCGGACCAACAGGCTGAACCCGTAGTGATCGACCTCAAATGGACCAACCGCTCGAAGTACCGGCGGGAAGAGATCACCGGGGGAAACGCAATGCAGCTCGCCCTGTACCACTGGGCCCTCGACGACGGCCCGGACCCCATGTCCACCGTCGCCGAGGACGCCGCGATGTCCTACTACCTGCTCAAACAAGGCGAATTCGCCTCCACCAGCACACTCTTCGGACCCGCCCTGGCCAGCCCGGCCTCCAGCCGGAGCACCTGGCAGCGGTCCGTCCGCGCCGCCGAATTCTCCATCTCCGAAGTCGTCTCCGGACGGGTCCTCGCCACCGGCCGGCACGAGCTCGGCTCCGCCGACGAACAGCGCGACACGGCCACCGCGGACGGCAGGCTCTACCAGAAACCGCCCTGCAACTTCTGCGACTTCTCCGCACTCTGCGGCCTCAAGGGGGACCTGTCATGAACCACGCCCTGAGCAACGTCACAATGATCACCGCCAGCGCCGGAACCGGGAAAACCTACAGCCTGATGGGCGAAATCGCCCGCGCCATCAACACCGGCACCCGGCCCAGCCAGATCCTGGCCACCACCTTCACCAAGAAAGCCGCCGCCGAACTCATCGACCGGGTACAGGCCGAACTCTTCGGCCAGGAACGTCCCGATGCCGCCCGGCAGATGTCCGTCAGCATGGTGGGCACGGTCAACAGCGTCTGCAGCCGGCTGCTGCAGGAATACGCGGTCGACGCCGGACTCTCGCCCGCGCTGCAGGTCATCGCCGAGGACGAACAACTCCGGATCTTCCAGCTGGCCACCGACGATGTGTTCGCCGCGTTCACGCCGCGGATCCAGCCGCTGGCACGGCGCTTGGGGTACGACGGCGAATCGGACATCCGCGGCACCGACCCCGACTGGCGCAAGATCGTCCGCGACATCACCGACGCCGCCCGCGGCAACAAAATCAGCCCCGCCGACTTGGCGCACTCAGCGTCCGCGTCATGGCACGGACTGCAGCAGGTCCTCGGACCGGTGGCTCTCGACGACCGCGCGTCCTGGTCCAACCAGCTCCTGCAGGGGCTCATGAGCATGCGCGCAATGGCGGCCGACCTCATCGACGGCGGCAAGACCCCGCCCAAGAACCTGATCGCCTCAATCGCGCTGCTGGAGCCCGTCCTGTCCCATGCCTCGCCGGAGGACGCTCCATGGCGCTTCTGGATCGACGCGGCCGGGGTTTCCAATGCGGCAGCCAAGCGGCTGCTGGAAAGTTACATTGCCGCGGTCGAAACGGATCTGGTGGCCAACCCGGCCTTCCAGACCGAGCTGAGGGAATTCACCGAACTGGTGTTTGCCTGCGCGGCCTCCTGCCTGGAGAGGTTCGCCGAATTCAAGCGCGAATACGGGCTCATCGACTTCGCCGACCAGGAAACCCTGGTCCTGGACCTGCTGGAGAACAACCCGGAGTTCCGCGCCTCGATCACGGGCCGGATCAAGTTCATGGTGGTGGACGAGTTCCAGGACACCAGTCCCCTGCAGCTCCAGCTGTTCACGAAGTTCGCCGAGCTGGTGGACAAGGTGGTCTGGGTGGGCGACGCCAAGCAGGCCATCTACGAATTCCGCGGCACGGACCCGGAGCTGATGAAAGCCGTCGCTGCCCACATTCAGCAGAAGACCCAGCTCACCGAGTCCTGGCGGTCCAAGGAAGCTGTCATCGAGCTCTCCAACGCGATCAGCCTCGCCATGTTCCCGGAGCTGAGCGAGCGTGAAGTAAAGCTGGAGGTCCCGGAGGCCCGACAGGATTCCGCGCATCCCAAGAGCGCCCTGGGCGGTTCCCGGGAGGCCTGGACTTTGGCGGCGAAGACGGTGCCGGAACAGCGCCGGGCCATCGCCACTGGCGTCGCGGACCTGATCCAGAGGCGCGGCTTCAAGGCGTCCGACGTCGCCGTCCTGGCCCGGTCGAACGCTGCGGTGGAGGCCATCGCCGCGGAACTGACGACGCTCGGGCTCAAGGCGACAACCCACACCTCCTCACTGTTCGCCGCACGCGAGGTCCAGCTGGTGCGCGCCGGAATGGCCTTTGTCGCCTCCGACGACGACACGGTGGCGTTGGCCGAGCTGGCGCACCTTCACCCGGAGCACGCTGAGTTCGGCCGCTGGGTGCCCGCCTTGTTCGACGCCGCCGAGCCCCAGGAAGAACTCAAACGCTGGGCTTCGGATCCGATTGTGGCCGGGCTGGTCGAGCTTCGCGGCCTGGCCAAGCTGTGCACGCCCACGGAAATCATGGAGGAAGTCACGTCCCGGCTCGGCGTTGCCCGCCTGATCAAATCGTGGAGCAACCCCGGTACGCGGCTGAAGAACCTCGATGCGCTGCGCGCACTGCTGGAGCGGTACTACGAATCGTGTGCCGCGCTCAGCAAGCCCGTCACACTCAGCGGCTCGCTCAAGTTCCTGGCCGACGCCGACAGCGCCGGCAGCGAGAACTTCGGCGACGACGTCGTCAACGTGCTGACCTATCACAAGGCCAAGGGCCTGGAATGGCCGGCCGTGGTCCTGGCCAGCCTGGACACCCCTGTTGCCGCAAAGCCGTGGGGTGTTGCGGTTGAAGGCGTCGCCGAGATCGACGTCCGGAATCCCCTCGCCGGCCGGTGGGTGCGCTTCTGGCCCTGGCCGTTTGGCGGCAAGGGCTTCAAACCGCTCTCCGCGGCGGCGGATGAGTCGGATGTCGCCCGGCGTGTGCTGGCGCGCCGCCAGGCGGACTCGGCACGGGTACTCTACGTGGGGCTGACCCGCGCCATCAGCGTCACCTGCCTGGCAGCAGCCAAGCCGGCCCCGGCTTCGCTGAACACCCTTGCGCCAGGACCGATCGTGGAATGGACCGCTGATGACGGCGTCGACGGGAAGTTGGTCGTCCAGGGCCGGCCCGGCGACAATGAACGCCGGCTGTCCGTGGAAGCATTCAGCTACGAGGCTGCCGATGCGCCTGCAACGGATGAGAAAAGCACCGCCCGGGAATTCGCCGACGGTCTGACCGTGTCCGGCCCGGTGCCTCAGAAGCCTGCGCGGGTGACCGCGAGTTCGATGGAGAGTTTCGGCTTCGTCGCCGACGTTACGGAGGCTGCAGCCCTGGGGGCGCAGCTGATTCCGCACGGAGCCGCCAACTGGGACCACGTGGGCTCCGCCATCCATGGCTACTTCGCCCTGCCGCTTGCCGAGATGAACAGTGGTGTCCGGCTCCTGGCGGCGCAACGGCTCCTGGACCGCTGGGGCGCCGCGTCCGCCGTCGACGCCGCCGTTGTGGTGGAAGCAGGCGACCGGATGCTCGCGTTCTTCGCCGAGCAGTACCCGGGCGCGACAGTCACCACGGAACAGTCCGTGGCCTGGCGGAACGCGGACAACCAGCTGATGGAAGGGTGGATCGACCTTCTGCTGGAGACACCTGCCGGCTACGTGCTGGTGGACCACAAGTCCTATCCGGGCAAGGACCCGGTTGGTCACATCAAGGTCAAGTACGTCGGCCAGATGCGCGGCTACGCCGAAGCGATTGAGTCCATCACCGGGCGGCCCGTCGTCGAAACTTTGATCCACATGCCCGCGCTGGGGAAGATGTTCCGGATCAGCTGAGCGTCACCACCAGCGGTGCCGGCATTCCGGGTTCTGGCACGCCCATTTGGGTATGCCCGACCTTGCCGGTCGCGGGGTAGATGCGCTCTTCTTGCACGATCACGCAGCCCGCGAACTCAGTCTTGGGCATCTCTTCGCGGGCAGACGGCATGATCATTCCGTAGCCAATACGCAAGGCCTCGCTGCCGCAAACAGGGCACTTCCGCGAGACGACGCGCTTCGTCTTCGATTTCGGTTCGGGGATCGCTTCGTCGGGAGTCATAGACGCACTGTAGGTCGCCGCTCCGACAGAAAGGTGCACCTTACGCAGTTGCCGGCTGGTGGGTTTCTCATTCAGCCGGTTCACCGGGTTACTCCAGCGTAATGGTCACCGCTCCGGACATAGCAGCCATCTCCACCGCGGGTTCACGCGGAAGGACTGGGCGTTGCAGGTATTCACTCTGCGAACTCAAAATCGACGGTGATTTCGGGATCGACGCTGGCGATGATTCCGGAGTAGAACACCTTAGCCTGCTCCTTCAGCGCTGTTGCGTTTTGGGTGACGTACTTCTGCTTATTGTCGTCGCTGAGAACGTTGTTCATCATGCGAGTTTCAACGGCTGGGGCCGCCAGCATGCCAAGCGGGTTGGAGCTCTCGAGGGCGTCCTCGAACTTGGGCTTGTCAAAGCCGATGCCAATAAATTGAGGGATGGTCACCCGAAACGACTGTGGGCCGGTGGGTTCGATCTTCACCTGTGACCCGTCGACGCCTAATTTTGCGTCGAACTTGTACTGAATGAGCGTGGTTTTCTCGCTCGCGGGTATAGCCACGCCGAGAATCTCCCCATTACTTTCATGCCTCGTGACACCCTCGATGTGAAGGCTAAGTAAGGCGACCTCTTGCACGCGCGTGACGGCTTGAACCACCTGGGAATCACGTTCGCTGGAGCTGCTGCTGAACAGGGACTTGAGGGCGAGGGCGTTGAGGCCACCGGATGCGAATGCGGCGGCCGCTCCCCCAACCAGCAGCACGATCAGCAGCAAGACCGGCCAAAGCAGAACCCGTGCTTTGAAAAAGTTCATGATTGTTTTGAAGAAGTTCACGATGATTCGATCTCCAGCTTAAGTTCGACGTAAAAATTGCCTCGGAACTCAGCGCTGTTTACCGGCTACAACACATCGAATTGTCGAGTACCCTCGAACGATATACGAAAGCAGGGAGCGGCAGATTATGGCGCGCCCCGCCCGTCTCGGAAATCGCGTCCGTGGGCCGATAATCGACGGATGGCGCCGACAGCCGTGAAGGAACTGTCCGCTCCTTGGCAAGGCCTGTGGCCCCAACATGCCCATCATCTCCGTCGCCATCAGCGACAAGTCGGGCTCGCCCAGCGTGGCCATTGACGACGAGCAGGCAGTCTACGACGCGACCCGCCACATAGCCGATTTCATGATGAGCATGAACAGTTCGGCAAAACATTGCGGAAGGGCGCGCCCGGCCAAACCGGACGCGCCCTCCGCGTGCACCGGACCCGCGATGTGGGCCCGTATCCCCTGAATTCAGTCGATCAGCACCGGTTCCTTGGGACGCTCCGAGGATTCCTCAACGGGCGGAACCTTCCCGTTCCGCTGGTGCACCCAGTTCGCCACCGCCAGCAGCGCCACAAGCGAGAAGGTGCTCAGCAGCTGGGGGCGTGAGTCCTCGCCGATGAAGCCCACCGTGAAGATCGCCGCGAGGATGAGCAGGCCAAAGCCCGTCAGCCACGGGAAGCCGGGCATCCGCAGGGGAAGCTCCGTCCCCTCGCGGTCGGCGCGGAGCCGCAGCGCGAGCTGGGCCAGGAGCGCGGACGTCCACACCAGCAGGCAGGTCGAGCCCACAATGTTGAGCAGGACGGGAAGAACCATCTCGGGGAAAGCCAGCTCCAGCCCGACCGTGACAACGCCGAAGGCGACGCTGGCCAGGACTGCGATAACCGGGACCCGTGCCTTGGACACTGAGGCGAGCAGGCGCGGCGCGTCGCCCCGCTCGGCGAGGGAGAACGCCATCCGGGAGGCGCCATAGAGGTTGGCGTTGAGCGCGGAGAGCAGTGCCGCCACGGCCACCAGGGTGATGGCGGTGGCTGCGCCGGGCATGCCGGCGGCGTCCAGTACCGCCGCGAACGGGCTCTTCAGCCCCGCCGAACCCACGGGAACCACGGCCGCAATGATGAAGATGGAACCGATGTAGAAAACTAGGATGCGCCACAACACCGTGCGGACCGCTTTCTTCACGCTGCGGGCCGGCTCGGCAGTCTCAGCTGCCGCCACGGAGACAATCTCGGTGCCGCCGAACGCGAAGGCCACCACGAACAGTGCTGTGGCAATCCCGGCAAAACCGCTGGGTGCGAATCCGGCACCGGCGAAGTTGGACAGGCCCGGCGACTGCACCCCCGGCAGCCAGCCGAAGAGCAGGGCTGCGCCCACCAGGAGGAACCCGACGATTGCAGCCACCTTGAGCAGGGCGAACCAGAACTCGAACTCGCCGAAGTTCTTCACACTGGTGAGGTTCACGGCGGTGAGCAGCACGATGAACACGAAGGCCATCAGCCACACAGGCAGGGCCGGGAAGATGGTGGCCAGCAGGCCTGCGGCGCCGAGCGCTTCGGCGGCGATGACCACCACGAGCTGCAGCCACCAGAGCCAGCCCACCGTGGCACCGGCCACCGGCCCGTAGGCCTTGGCGGTATAGACGGAGAAGGCTCCGCTGTCCGGGTTGGCGGCGGCCATCTCGCCGAGGGCCCACATCACCAGGATGATGAGGGTGCCGGCTACGAGGTACGAGATCAGCACGGCCGGACCGGCGGCCTGGATACCGGCCCCGGAGCCGATGAAAAGGCCCGCACCGATGGCGCTTCCCAGGCCCATCATCGTGAGCTGGCGGGGTTTGAGTGTGGCGCCGAGCGGGCGGCCAGACGTCTTTGTCTGTTGTTCCATGGGGAGTCCTCTGGTTGTGGAACGGAATGATAAGGGTCAGAAAATTCCTAGACTGCGTGGGCTTCCAAAACCCGGAGCACGCGGTTGTTGGCGGCGGGGCCGGCAACGGTGATCCGCACCCCGTCACCTTGGTAGGCCCGGACCATGATGCCCGCGCGGTCAAACGCCTCCACGAGCCTTGCCTGGAGGCTCTCATCCGCACGGATCCACAGGAAGTTGCCCTGGCTCGACGGCAGCTTCCAGCCCTGGGCTTCGAGCTGCGCGGCCATCCGGGCGCGCTCCTGCGTGACCGCGGCCACCCGAGTTTCCATCTCCGCTCCGGCGTCCAGCGACGCGACGGCGGCCTTCTGGGCCAGCGCGCTCACGGCGAAGGGAAGGGCGGTCCGGCGCAGCCCCTCAGCGATGGCCGGCGCTGCCACGGCGTAGCCCACGCGCAGGCCGGCGAGGCCGTAGGCCTTTGAGAAGGTGCGCAGGATACAGACGTTGGGGTACTGGCGGTAGAGCGCCAGCGAATCGGGGCCGCTGCCCGCTTCGGCGTACTCCACGTAGGCCTCGTCGATCACCACGAGGATGTCGGAACGGACAGAGCGCAGGAAGGCCTCGATGCGCTCGTGGCTGATCGGCACGCCGGTCGGGTTGTTGGGGGTGCAGAGCAGGATCACCTTCGTGTGGGCGGTGACGGCTGCGGCCATGGCATCGAGGTTGTGGCCTTCAAAGGTGTCCAGCGGAACGCGGACCGGCCGGGCGCCGGCCAGCTCCACCAGGAGGGGGTACGCCTCGAAGGAGCGCCACGCGAAGATCACTTCATCCCCGGCATCGCACAGGCCGGTGATGATCTGCTGGAGGACGCCCACGCTGCCGGGTCCCACCGCGACCTCTCCGGCGGTGACGCCGAAGTGGCTGGCGATCCGTTCACGGAGTTCGACGGCGGCACTGTCGGGGTAGCGGTTCATGGTACCGGCCGCTGCGGCCACCGCAGCGGCGGCAGCGGGCAGCGGCTCGTAGTGGCTTTCGTTGCTGGCAAGGGCAGCAATGTCCATGCCGGCGCTGCGCCGGCCCGGGACATACGGCGGGAGGCCGGACACAGCGCCACGAAGGGCGGGGAGTGCGGTGTCCGGTGCGGTGAGGAGCTGATCACGGGTCATGAGGACTGATCATGGGTGTGACTCCGCCCACAATGCAAGCTACGCTCAACCCATTGGGACTTCTGCTCAACTTCTACTGTTTCTGGTGAAAATATGACCATCCTGAACCCCCGCACCCTGGATTCACTCGACGGCAGGATCGTCCTGGCCCTGGATAAGGATCCGGAGGCCAGCGCCCTGGCACTCTCCCGGACACTCGGCGTCGCACGGAACACGGTCCACGCCCGGCTGGCACGGCTCGAGCGCAGCGGCGCCCTCCGCTCCTTCAGCCGGCGACTGGATCCCGCCGCACTCGGCTATGACCTGATGGCCTTCCTCTCCCTGTCCATCAGCCAGACCCGGACAGGTGCGGTGGAGGACGGGCTCGCCGCGATCCCGGAGGTCATCGAGGTGCACGCCACTACCGGCGACGCGGACCTCATGGCCAAGGTGGTGGCGCGCGGCACGGCGGATCTCTATCGCATCACCAACCAGATCCTGGAAATCGAGGGGATTCAACGGACCAGCACGGCCATCTCCGTGCTGGAACTCATGCCCCCGCGCTACGACGGCCTCCTGGCCCGGCTCTCGGAGCAGGAATCCCGCCCCGCAGACTAATAGGCATGATCCACACCACCAGCGTGCAGATTTTCACTTGAAACAACTTCCAACTGCCAAAAATCCCAACCAAAACCAACGCTCTTGCCAATTCGTGACGCAGCCCACAAGATTCCTGCATGACTTCATTCACCGTCTCCGGCCGCGTGGCACAGGTTCTCAGCAGCTATCTCACCGATCTCTTCGGTGTCATGGGCAACGGAAACGTCTATTTCCTGGACGCCGCTGAGAAGATGGGCCTCCGCTTCTCCGCCGTCCGCCATGAAGGCGCAGCCATCGCCGCAGCCGACGCCTACTACCGCGCCTCGGGACGACTCGCAGCGGGCACCACCACCTACGGCCCCGGCTACACCAATGCACTCACCGCCCTGGCCGAGGCGGTCCAGGCGCAGATCCCCGTCGTGCTGGTCACCGGGGACGCTCCGAGCAGCGGCGCCCGCCCTCAGGACGTGGACCAGGCGGCCATCGCCGCAGGCCTCGGCGCGGCCACCTTCACCGTGACCCGCGACGCCGCGGGCTCCATCACGCGGCAGGCGGTGGAGTACGCGCTCACCAAGCGCACCGCCGTCGTGATTGCCATCCCCTACGACCTCGCGGCACTCGAGGCGGCAGATGAAGAGCTTCCGGCGCCGTTGGCACCCCAGGTAATGGACGACGTCGACGGCGGCCTGGGGCAGGTAGCCCGCCTGCTCGCCGGGGCGAAGCGGCCGTTGGTCCTCGCCGGCCGCGGCGCACACCTCGCCGGCGCCGGCCCGGAGCTCCGGGAACTTGCCGACCGGCTCGGCGCGCTGACCGCCGGAACCGCCCTGGCGCTCAACCTCCTCCAGGGCGACGGGTATCTCGGCGTCGCGGGCGGCTTCGGCACTGATACCGCGGCCGGGCTCATGGGTGAGGCCGATGTAATCCTCGTGGCCGGGGCAAGCCTGAGCCCGTTCACCATGCGGTTCGGGCACCTGCTCGGCCCGGACAGCACGGTCATCCAGATCGACGCCGCCCTGCAGCCGACGAACCCCCGGGTGGACACGTTCGTCAGCGCGGACGTGAAGTCTGCTGCCGGACGCATCCTAAAGATGCTGGATGACCCGGCCTCGCCGGCCGCCGGCCCCGCAGCAGCCTGGCGCGCGGAAGCCCGCAAACGCCTGGTCGAGGGACCAGTCCACCACCCAGGCTCAGCGGAGACGCCGGACGGCCGGCTGGACCCGCGTTCCCTCGCCCTGGCACTGGATGGGGTGCTGCCGGAGCGCCGCACGGTGGTCCAGGACGGAGGGCACTTCGTTGGCTGGGCACCCATGTACTGGCGCATCCCGAGGCCACAGGATCTGGTCATGGTGGGGACCGCCTACCAGACCATCGGACTGGGCCTTGCCAGCGCCGTCGGGGCAGCCCGCGCCGTGGAGGACGGCCGCACCCTGGTGCTGGCCTCCGGCGACGGCGGTTTCCTGATGGGCCTATCCGACCTCGAATCGCTCATCGGCGCGGCAACCAGCGCCGTCGTCGTGATCTACAACGACGCCGCCTACGGCGCCGAAATCCACCAGTACGGCTCCCAGGGCCTGACCGAAAAGCCCATGCTGATCCCCGAGGTGGACTTCAGCGGCGTCGCCCGAGCGCTCGGTGCTGAGTCGGCGATCGTCCGCTCGCTGGCGGATCTTTCCGCGCTCCAGGACTGGATCGACGCCGGCGCCAAGGGAACCTTTGTGGCCGACTGCCGGATCACGTCGAGCGTCCGGGCCCCGTGGCTGAGCGAGTGGATGGCGGCCAAGCAGAACGCAAAGGCGGCGGTGGCGGGCTAACTGCCGCGCCCCCGACGGACCTGGGGGTTCTGGAAAGCCAGACTTCCCCGTTCCGAGGAGGCACAGCCAGCACGCTTCCAACGAGTTCACGCATGAGGGACGCAGGGTTCGTCGCCGTGGCGTACCACTACTGCCCGTCCGCATCGGATGAGATAGCGCTCTACTACTCCGAGACCAAATGCGACGCTCTAGTCTCAACTCCGCTTGGTTGGGGCCAGCCTGAAGCAGACTTGTCCCATGGGACCACATTTATCCCAGACCTTTTGGTGGCAGTTTTCGGGGCCGGATTGACGGTTCTCATCGCATTCTTGACATTTCGGCACCAGCAAAAGGTGACTGAACGCGTCGAATTGAACCGCCTGATCAGCGACCTAAACCTCCGCCGAGTCCTGCACGAGATCACCGATCCTCGTCTCGTCCATGGCGCAAAGAACATTGATGATTTCAAGCACGCGAACTTAAGCGTTCTGGACATACGGGAACAGACTAAACGTGTCGGTCATCACCTGCGCCCAAATTCCCCCGCCCAAGAACCGGTGTCTGATTTGATCAAAGGCTGTAATCGGTACCTCGAAGCGCGGATGTACGAGCCTGAAAAGTACCATTTTCATCTGCAGGAACTCCGGGGCGAAGTTCAAGCCTGCATCAACAAAATTGCAGCTGGTGACGGCAAGATTAAGCCTCTCGATCCAGGAAGTTCAGCCTACTGAATTGCGGTCAAAGACAGCTCAAAAGGAAATGAGGCGTCGAGTCCGGGACAGAACCGCGTCCCGCGGGTAGGCTGCCTGAGGGGGAACGAGAGGAACAGTCCGGATGACACAAGCAGCCGTCACGCATTATGAGGTGCTTGGAGTACAAACGACGGCCGACACAGCCGAAATCAAAAAGGCATACCAGCGAAGCCTCAGGACGTCGCATCCGGATGTGGGTGGCAGCACCGGCTTATTCCGACTCGTTCAGGAAGCCTACGAGGTCCTCTCCGATCCGGCTCGTAGAGCGGCCTACGACCGCACTCCGAAGGACAGCAGCTCCGGGCACGCAGGAATAACCAGCAGCCAC
Source organism: Pseudarthrobacter sp. HLT1-3 (assembly GCF_059383535.1). Taxonomy (NCBI): domain Bacteria; kingdom Bacillati; phylum Actinomycetota; class Actinomycetes; order Micrococcales; family Micrococcaceae; genus Pseudarthrobacter; species Pseudarthrobacter sp. HLT1-3. The sequence goes on from NZ_JBWZCJ010000002.1 coordinate 43,225, forward strand.
GGGCCGCAACAGAAAAAGTCACAGTCCAATTCGGACTCATCGCAGCAGAAGGCAGAAGCAGGCTTCGCTGAGATGGAGCAGCCGCCCACCCCAATTCCGTGGACCGGACCGGCGGTGGAGTACCGGCCTCCACTTGTCCCGCCGTCGGGCGAAGCCCGCAAGATTCGTCGGCCCGCACCTCCCTGGACACGCACTTGGCGAACCGTCTTCTACGTCTTGGGCAGTGTGTGCACCGTCCCTCCCCTGTTCAGTACGATCTGGTACTTCAGCACTCAGACAAACCCCAACGGGTTGGTAATGGGGCTAACCTGTCTTCTTATCACCGCCCTAACTGCCGGATTCTGGTTTGTCGCTGCCATGTTCCCGAAGTGGTGGACAAAAAGGAAACGCCCTGCACCTCCCGCCATCCCGGCCAGCGCTTATCTGGTTGAGGAGATTCTCAGCCGCACCGTCCATGGTGTGCCCGGTCGGGGTCTCTCTGTGGGACGCTTCGGGGACAGGGCGGAGATCGGCGCAGAGGGCGAACGGCGCACGGCCCGGCTCATCACCCACTCAGTCCTTCCGGTAATCCCCTCTGCCCGACTCATCAACGGGCTCCGTTGGCCTGGGTCCGAACACGCCGACCTCGATCATGCCGTTATTGCCGGAAACAGAATCGTTCTGATCGACTCAAAGATGTGGGCAGACGGCGCCTATTGGTGGGACAATAAGCAGCTTTTCCGCAACGGCCGAGAGCTCAAGGCCTTTGGGCTGGGAGCAGGTGTCGAGGCGATTCGTGCCGTCTATCCCGGATATATCGTTGAAGGCTGGGTAGTACTGCATTCACCAACGGGAAGACTCTCCCTACCGTCGGTTGAGCGTGCTGGCATGTTCCCGCTTCCCGGGCGGGCACCCATCCGGATGGTTACTCCACGAGAATTTGTATCCGAGATCCATGCTTTCTTGGTACAGGGCGATGCTCCGCATGTGGTCCACGTCCCAGCTTTGGCCGGACTCCTCCGCTCCATGTTGTAGACAAGGAACAAAGTTAGGCCTGCTGTCCCCAAACTCCTACTGTCCCGGCGCGCGGTAGGACGGCGTCTTTCTCGCAGTTTCGTCGATGTCGTCCACGGTCATGAGCGGCATCAGGCAGACGAAGGCGACGCCGTCGATCAGCTGCTGGTTCTCGTCAGGCCCTTCCACCACGTTGACGCTGCCGCGGTAGGCCGAAGCGGTCCAGGCGGTGGAGTCGGCTGCGTTGCCTGCAGACGCGTTCAGCAAAGAGGCCGCGGCGATGACGGCCAGGGCCAACGGCCGGGCGGGATGGAACCTGGACGGTCTGGCGATCAAGTACACGAAGGTCCTCCGGGTCGAGTGAACGCTGACGGCGGTTCTAGCCCGGCGCATCCACGCTCATAGGACCGGACGAACGGTTACCGACGGGTAAGCCACGGGAAAGGGACGGGCATGTAACCACTCGTCGAGCCGCGTTGCCTTCCGTCTGGCTGCTCACCACAGCACTGCGCCATGGCTCACGCGGCGTACCCTGAACCCATGGCAGCCGACGGCAGTTCCCTGCGCATCCTGGCAGGACGCGTGAAGTCGGTCTATGAGAACCTTCCGCTGCCGCCGGCCGTTGTGGCCGCGATGACCCTCGACCTCCTCCCTGCCAGGCTCCGTCCATGGCGGTTCCCGGCCCCCGTTCCGTTCACAGGATGGCGGGGGCAGCGCTGGTGGTCGTCGGCGCCGGCCTCAATGCGTGGGCCCTGGCTGAACGTCGACGGCGATCGGCGGGTCATTCGAGCTGGAGCGGCCGGAGGATCTGGTGGACACCGGGCCCTACGCGATCACCCGCAATCCCATGTACGTAGGCTGGTGGCTCATTCAACTCGGCGCGGGCACTTTGGCCGGTTCCTCCTGGGTCCTCGCGCTGCTGCCAGTCGAACTGCTCGTGGAGCACCGTTTTGTCCTCGAGGAAGAGGCCGTGCTCGCGCGGCTGTTTCCGCAGTCCTACCCGGCCTACACGGAAAAGGTGCCGCGCTACCTTGGGCTCCCCCGCACGCAGGCTCCTTGGGCTGGAACTCACGCGCCGCCGTCGTACGCCGCCGCCGGCGCCATAGGAAACGCACAGGTCCGCGGCCTAACATGGCCCACATGAAGTCTGCCCGGGACGCACGCTCTGCCGCCGTTGTGATCAACGCCGGATCACGCCGAGGGGCGGCATACGAACCTGCCGTGGACGCGATGCGCAAGGCAGGCGTGCCCATCTTCGCCGTGCATCATGTTCACTCGGGGGCAGACCTGGCCGGGACGCTTGATCGGGTGATTGCGGACGGGCACGACCTGGTCGTTGTCGGCGGCGGCGACGGGACGGTGTCCTACGCCGCCGGCCGTGTTTCCGGCACCAACGTTGTGCTCGGCGTTCTTCCGCTGGGCACCGCCAACGACTTCGCCCGCACGCTGGAGATACCGAACAATCTTGCCGAGGCGTGCGCCACCATCGCCGAAGGCAAGGTGGTGGACATCGACCTCGGCCGGGCCAACGGAGAGCCCTTCCTCAACGTCGCGTCCGTGGGCCTGTCGGTATCTGTCACGGAAGCTCTCAGCCCCCGCTTGAAGCGGTACATCGGGCCATTGGCGTACAGCATCGCCACGCTAACGGCATATGCCCGGCACAAGGCGTTCGGGGGCCGCCTCGAGTTCCCCGAGGGGGACCACGAGCCGCTGGAGCTCGACGACCTGCTTCAGGTGGCCGTCGGCAACGGCCGGCACTACGGCGGCGGCAACACCGTCTCCCCGACGGCAGGGATCGATGACCACATCCTTGATATCTACGCCATCTTGGCGGGGCCTCTGCGGGAGCACGTGAGCATCGCACGGCTGCTCAAGGACGGAAGCTTCATCAAACACGACCGGGTATACCACCTGACCACCCGGAGTGTCCGGCTGGTCAGCGACCCGCCGCTGCCGGTGAACCTCGACGGCGAGATCGCGACCACCACGCCCACCGACTTCACCGTCCAGCGCAACGCCGTCCACGTCGTGGTGCCCCAGAGCAGCACCAGCGCGTTGTTCGACGGACCGGGCGCCGCGACCTGGCCGTCCGTTTGAACGCTCGTGAGCACGTCTGGTCGCGCGCACATCCGCATCGTGACGAGCCGGGGCACGAGTACGGCATGGACAGAGAGGCCCGCGGCTGCGCTAGTTGTGCGGCCGTGTCTACACGGGACGCTTAGTACTCGGAAGCAGAGTATTGCCGCTGGCTGGGCTGTGTCAGCACCGGCAGTGCGTCGATCTTCACCAAGGCACGGTGAATGGCGACCATGAGCATGAAGAATCCGACTACTGCCAGGGGCTGCGCGGCTGAGCCAAGCGTGGCAAAGTGGCTGGCATGCCAGCTTTCCGTTCGTCCGATGACCTCCAGGGAGCACAATTCACCGACGTGAACCTGCGCGGAGCCCGTTTTGTCCGGTCCGATCTGTCCGGCGCGGTGATGCGCGGCGTGGACGTGGCCGGGGCAGACATCGATGCGCCGTGGCTGTTCGACGGCGGGAACGTCCTGCGCGTCAACGGCGTCGATGTGGTCCCCTTCGTCGAGGCAGAACTCAACCGCCGTTTTCCCGGCCGCGCCGGAAGACGCGCTGCAGATCCTGAGGGCCTTCGCGCAGCCTGGGCGGCGCTCGAACGGACCTGGTCGGCGATGCTCGAGCGGGTCGCGGCGATGCCAGCCGGCGTCGTCGACATCTCCGTGGATGGTGAGTGGTCCTTCGCCCAGACGCTTCGGCACTTGGTCATGGCCACAGACACGTGGCTGGGCCGGGCAATCCTGGAGATCGAACAGCCCTATCACCCAATCGGCCAGCCCAACGTAGAGTACGAGACCGACGGCTACGACCCGTCAATCTTCTCCATAGCGACACCGTCGTATGCCGAAGTGCTCGAGGTCCGGGCAGGCCGGAATGCCATGGTGCGCGACTACCTCGCCACTGTCATCCAGGACGAACTGTCCACGGAACGCAAGAACCCCTGGGGCCCTGAGCAGCCGGAGACTCTCCTCTCGTGTCTGCACACCATTCTCGATGAGGAGTGGGAGCACCACCGCTACGCGGCCCGCGATCTGGACGCGATCGAGGCGGATCCGCCGCTTAAGGCCTGATGCAACTCCCTAACCAACAACGCAGTCCGCGTTTCCCGAGTTCATTGAATCCGGGGTCGCGGGCCCCCGTGGCATGGATACCATTGTTTTCCCCTTGGCCCGGTTCTACGGTGAAGGGACGGTCAGCCGAAGTGCAGGTGCGGGCATGCGGATTCTTTCCTGGTCAACGGGCTGGCTCCTGTTGTGCGTACTGGCCGTAAGTATCCTCGGCAGCTCCGCACCGCCTGCACCTGCCGCTTCGGCTGCGCTGGCCACTGCGCCCGCGCGTTCCGAGCAGACCTATGACGCCCTGGATTCCTTCCTGCAGGACCAGATCGAGGTCCTCGGAATTCCGGGTGCCGCTGTCGCCGTCGTCAAGGACGGGGTCCGGGTGCACGCCGCCGCGTTCGGCCGCGCCGATGACATGGGACGGCCGGTGACCACGCGGACGCCGGTGCTGCTGGCCTCCACCAGCAAGACCCTCACCGCCATCGCCGTGCTGCAGCAGGTTGAGGCCGGCCGGCTGAGGCTGGATGAGCCGGTGCAGACCTACCTGCCGTGGTTCATGCTGGACGACAACCGCTCCTCAGCCATTACCGTCCGCCACCTGCTCCACCAGGCCAGCGGCATGGCCGCCAAGGACACGGCCTTCGAAGCCTCCGACGCGCAGGAACCGGAAGCCCTCGAAGCAGCGGTGCGGGCCCTGGCGGACTCCCCTCTGGCCGGCGAACCGGGCACTGCCTTCCGGTATGCCAGCGCCAACTTCAACGTCCTGGGCCTCCTGGTGCAGTCGGTCTCCGGCCAGCCGTTCGGCGACTACCTGGCGCAGCATGTCTTCGGACCCCTGGAGATGGCGAACAGCCATCCGACGCGGGCTGATGCCCGCGCGGACAACGCGGCGGCCGGCTACTCGCGGTGGTTTGGCACGTGGTGGCGCCAGACCGACGTCCCGGCTCCCAGCACCGGAATGCCGTCCTCCACGCTTTACTCGTCTGCCGAGGATCTGAGCCACGAACTGATGGCCCTGCTCGACGGCGGCCGCTTCGGCGACGCCCGGATACTCCAGCCCGAGAGCATCGAGGCGATGTTCGAGCCACAGGTGCAGGTGAGCGAATCCCAGCGCTACGCCATGGGCTGGTTCGCCCGGCCGCTGGTGGAGTCCACCGATCCCGCAGCACCGCCCGCCCCTGAGGAGACGCTGCCGCTGCTCCTGGAGCATCAGGGGGAATGGGGGAACAGCCACACCTACCTGGCCCTGGTTCCGTCCGCCCGTCTGGGCGTCGCTCTGGTCATCAACGGCAACGACACCGCTGCCCCGTCACGGCTGAAGGCGATCGACACCAACCTCCTGCGCATTCTCCACGGCCACGCGCCGATGCCTGCGGTGGTGCACGAGGACTGGCTGCAGCGCAGCAGCTGGGCGGTCGCGCTCGGACTGCTGCTGGCGGAGCTGCTGAGCCTGTGGCTGGCGCTGCGGTTCCTGTTGCCGCAGCGATATGCCCATGTCGGGAAGCGGTGGGCTCCCCTGGCCTGGGCCGCCGCGGCCCTCGCCCTCGACGGGTTTGCGCTGTGGCTGTGCCTCATTTACGCCCCCGCCCGGTTCGACACCCACGTGTTCGTCATCCTCCGCCAGTTCCCCGACGTCGGCGTCTCGCTGGTGCCGGTTCTTGCCCTGGCTATCCTGTGGCCGGTCCCGCGGACAGTGTGGCTGCTGCTGACGATGCGGGCCCGGCCGTCAGCACTCTGAGGGGACCGAAATTCCTGGGCCGCGGCACAGGCAACTGCGGCACCCAACCAGAGTGCCGCCGTCGTACCTCATGGCTGGCGCTACTCCTTGGCGGCTACGACTACGCTCCTGTCGCTACCGGATGTGGGCACGCGACGGCGTCTGCCGCGACGGCGCCGCGTGCCGCAGCTGACTAACCTCCGGGGTTACTTCTCGACCGCTTCCTCGCTGCCGGTCTCGATCCGCCCGCCGTCTGTTCGCCGCGCTTTTTCCGTTTGAACAGCCCTGCGACGCTCCCTCCGACCGAGCCCGCCGTACCGGCGATGGCGCCACCGACGCCCTTGACCGCGGTGAGGGCCTGGGGCTCATCTGGGATCCCGTCCCCGTCGATGTCCACACTCCGGAACGCGCGCGCTACCGAGTCGGCTGCGGTTGCTACTCCGGCGCCCACTGCTACAGCGCTCGTTGCGACGCCGCCTCCGACTGTGCTGGCAGTACCGGCAATCCAGTTTCCCGTCACCTTCGCGGCGTCCTCCATTGCTGCGAGAGCTCGGTTCTGTTCGACCTCGCGGTCTTCGGCGTCAGGATTATCCTTCATACTGACGGCCAGATGTTCGGGGAAGATATCCGGGGCATCGGCGAATGCTTGCCGGGCTGCGACGATGACGTCGCGACCGAACACGAAGCGGGTGACTCCTCCCGCCAAGGCTCCAACTCCGTATTCAATCGTTGCCTGCTGCTTTCCACTCAAATTTTCGCGCACGGCGTCCAGCTGACCCGTCTCCATGGTCCGAACCAGACTCTGCGCGGCGCCTCCCGGGAGGGTGTCCGCGAGCGTGTTCGCCCAGTGCGACCAGTCCGTGCGGCCAGCAGAGATCCTACTGCCGACGCCGACAACGCCTTCAGGCGACGCGCTCGATAGGTCTGTCGCCATCGTTGCGATTTGCTTCTGGCTCACGCGTTCGTTCGAGAGTCCGTAGACAAGGGCGAGAGCCTGGTCTTTGTCCAGGTCCATTCCGTGAATATCGGCAATAGCTAGCGCGAAGACCGCGGTGATCTCGAACTGCAGCTGCTCATCGCCTGCGGGAAGGAGAGCAGCGGCTCGCTGTGCACCGTTCTTCGCCGTACCCAGCGCCATGTTCTTTGCGGCGAGTTTCGCAGCGCTCTTTGCGGCAAGTTTGGCGGCCTCCTTGCCGGTCTTTTTGGCGGCCTGTTGGCCCGCACTCTTCATACCGGCTGCTGCCGCCCCGACTCCCGGAATCATCGCGATACCGATGTCAGCCGCGATCGCACCGGCGGCGATGACGGCACCAGCAGTGGTGATCGAGGTTCCGTAGTGACGCTCCAACATCTGGATCACCTCAGCGGGCGTTGCGTCCGGATGCCGGCGACGGAGCCTCATGACATACTTGCGAGCAATCGAGTGACGAGCACTCACGGCCTTCGCAATGTCGCGCGTGGCGTCATCGCCGACGAGCTCCGCCTCCAACGTGATGTTCTCGATACTGGTCATCGCTTACTCCTCTGTGATTGCACCTCACCTGGAGGTGTGAGCGCGGCTGATAGGTGAGAATCCGCCAGTGCCGCCCTGGATCTACGGTGATTGTATTCATGGATCCAGGCCGGGTGGGTCGCGGCGCGTGCAAACTCCTCGACCAAGTGAGTTCCACTTGCCAAAGAAGACCGGCCCCGGACCGATTTACATTGACGCGAAACGCCTGTCCCGCCGCATCTCTACGGACCACAACGAAAACCATGGGCGGGTAGCACCGAAACCGACTCATGAAGTTACGGGACGAGCTTGATGTCCTCGCCCCGGAGGTTGGCGCGGAAGCCGCCGTCCTGAACGGCGACGTCCTGAAGCACGAGGCCCTCGGGCAAGCCTTCGATGTCGTGCTCGATGGTCACGAGCCGGCGCACGACGGTGGCGATGGCGTCGGAAAGGAAGTCCGGCCCACCTAAGTCGATCGAGCGTGGTTCGACAATGAGCTTGCCGGCCTCGACCTCGACCGTGCCGGTGGCGATGACTGGCAGTTCGCGCCCCAAGGCATTGACGGTGCGAATCACCATGACCTGGCCGCCGCCAGCGGAGCGGACCACTGTCCCGTTACCGAGCTGGTTGGCGACGACCTCGAACGGCACGGTCGCATCCACGGTGAGCCGTGCAGCGACCAGCCCGTCCGGGCCCGCGACCACGTCCTGCCCGACGGTCCGGACGTCGCGGAGTATCGAGCCCGCGGCCACCACTGTCCCAGCGTCCAGCGCAAGGTCGGCGAGCCACACTTCGTCGTCGCGCAGGTCGGCGGGAGGCTGTGCGGCCGGCGGGTGGTCGAGGCCCAGCGGTGGCACAGGCCTTGCCTCGCCCCCGCCTGTCGGGTCGCTCACAGCCCACCAGAGGATCGCGGCCATCACCCCCAGGACGAGAACCGTCCCCGTAGCACCGATCAGCCAGTCCTTCACACGCGTCCGCTCCATTAGGACAGTCTGATGGCTCGCCCTCTGGGGCGCGAAACCCCAAGGCCGGTCAGGCCCCCAAGGCACAGTGTGCCTCCGGCTTGATTGCGCCGCTGCGATTCGCACATTTTTCACCTCGGCTGTGCCTTATCCCGCGGACCGTGTGGCTGCTTGCGACAACCGCCGGACCTTCACGGGCCCCTTGGCTAGACTGCTGGGGTACATGTCCCTCGACCATTAGGAGAAGTTCATGAGCTACAGCGGAAGTCAGTCCGAGAAGCCGGTAGCCGCCGGTGACCTGGACCGCAGCCATATCGGTCAGACCGTCAGCTTCCAAGCGAACGACTTCACAGTTGTCTTCGGAACCCTCGCCGGCGTGGCCCGGACGGACGCCATGGTGTACCTGGCTCTTCAGGGAGTGGGCGGCGGCACGCACCTCAAGGACGAATACGACCTGCCCGTCAGCCAGAACGTCTATCTCCAGATGGATCCCCTGAGCAGCGCCGGCAAAACCCTCGCCGACGCGGAACGGGTCATCAAGGAGAAGTTCGACGAGATCAAGAAGAACCTCCGGGATCGGGAACAGAAACCCGGTTCCGAGTAACCTGGTTACAGCCAGCGAGGAACCCCGCAGTGCCCAGCACTGTGGGGTTCCTCTGTTTGTCACTGCGTCCGGGGCGCCGCCCATAGGATTAGGCATGGACTTCGAAGGCACGCTCTGGACGGTTTTGGGAGCCGGGCTGGTTCTGCTGATGCTCGTTGACGTCTTTCGAACACTCCTCTATCCGCATGGTTCTGGTCCTTTAGGCCGGGCGATCATGCGCGGATTCTGGGTGGTGTCCAGAAGACTGCGGGGCCGGGGCTCTTTCATCGCAGCACCCTTGGCCATGGCCGCTGTCATTGGCGCCTGGGCAAGCCTGGCGGCCGTCGGCTGGGCCCTGCTCTATTTGCCCCACCTGCCGGCCGGTTTTATTCACGGAGCCGGGGTGCCACAGCGGGGCGACTTTGGCGAAGCGCTCTACATCTCCCTTGTCACTCTTTCCACTGTGGGGTTCGGCGAAATCGTGCCGGCGGATCCGCTGCTCAGGCTGGTTGTGGCCCTCCAGGCCGTCACCGGTTTCGGGTTGCTGACGGCAACGGTCACTTGGATCCTGCAGACGTACCCGGCCCTGAACCGCCGCCGGACACTTGCACACCAGCTGAGCCTGTTCAGGGAGGCTGCAGGTCCGGCGGGTGTCTTGTCACTGGATCCCGGGCACGCTGCCGGGCTGTTGGAATCGATGGCCGGAAATGTGGCTTCGGTGAGCATAGATCTGCTGGCGTTCCATGAAACCTATTACTTCCGTGAAATCGAGCAGCGCGGCTCCCTGCCGGCCACGGTGGCCTACGCCGAGGAGCTGGCATCCGAGGCCCAGCGCAGCGAGAGCCCTGAACTCCAGTTCGCCGGACGGATGCTCCACGCGTCGCTGGACGCCCTCGCGGAGGTCCTTCGCGGCAAATTCGGCCATGCAGGAGCCACGTCCTCCGATGTGTTCGACAGCTACGAGCTGCACCACCGCCACCTGCGGCGCGGCGAACCGGACACGAACCAGCCCTAGACATGTGACCAATCAGTCACCTATTCTGGACCTGTGGACGCCGTATTCAAGGCCCTGGCCGACGCCACCCGCCGCGATCTCCTGGATGAGCTCTACCGGAAAGACGGGCAGACCCTCCACGCCCTTGAGGCCCGCTGCGAGATGACCCGCTACGGCGTGATGAAGCACCTCAGGGTCCTGGAGGAAGCCGGCCTGGTGGTGACCCGCCGTCGGGGGCGCGAGAAACTCCACTTCCTGAATCCGGTGCCCATCCGGCTGGTCCACGACCGCTGGGTGAGCAAATATGCCGAACCATGGGCCGCTGGCCTCAGCGACCTCAAAATCAGATTGGAAAGTCCCATGGAAAAGATCTTCGAAATCTACATCAAGACCACCCCGGAGCGGCTCTGGGAGGCCATCACGGACGGCGAGATCCGCAGCAAGTACCAGTTCGGGTCCGTCATCAGCTCGGACTGGACGCCGGGATCCCGGTTCGAGATGGCACCCAGGGGCGGGGAACCCCTGGGCGAGGGCGAGAACCTCGAGGTGGACCCGCCCCGCCGTCTCGTCCAAAGCATGCGCGCGCTCTGGGGCGAGGACGTCAAGGCCGAGGGCACGTCAAGGGTTACCTGGGAGATCGAACCGGTGGGCGATTCCTGCCGCCTAACCGTCACCCACGACCAGCTCCGCGAAGGCGCCAACGACCAGCTCTACGGCGGCTGGCCGATGATCCTCTCCGGCCTGAAGACCTGGCTGGAAACCGGCGAGCTCCTCACCACGCCCGGCTCCCTCATGTACACCTGAGGCGGCCGGCGAGCGCAACGCGAGGGCGTCGTCGTGGATGCTAGGTACGCGGAAGGTCGGCGGCCTTAGCGTCGCTTGCTCGTTTCGGTGCTGGTGACGTTGAACGAAGCGTCCAATTTCACCGTCGCCGATGTCCCGTCGGCCTTCCGGATATGTGCCTCGTAGGCGGCACCCTCCGCATCGGTTTCGACCCGGACGACGGTCGCCCCCGGGTGAGCGGCCTTCGCCACCGCTTCCACACGGGCAGCGGTGTCGCCGGTCAGCAGCTGCTCGGTGATGCCGTTGGCCTGGTGGCCACCCTTGTGCGGGGACGCAGCAAGTGTTGTGGAGGTCGCCGCGCCGTCCGGAGCGGCCATTGCGAGATACATGCCACCGCCGGCGAGAGCGGCAGTTAATGCTGCACCCGCTGCGACGTTTTGAACTGTTTTCATCACATGCTCCTGATTTCTGCGATCAGGCCCATCGGTGCTTCCGCTGACCGCTGTATCGTCCTGGCCATCGCGTCCCAGCAACGCCCCGCGCGGGTGGATCCAGACATGTGGATTCTACGCATTTGTCAGGACGGCGACTAGGAGAATTGTCGCTCGCGCGCCAGGTGGTCAGTGGCGCGGTGGCGGCGGGACCCGGTCGTCCTTGCCGATGTTCTGCATGCCGACCGGTTCGCCCTCCCTGGCGTTGGTCCTCCTGTTGATCAGCCAGGTGATGAGCCACAGCAGCACGCCGATCACCATCAGTCCTCCGGCGATCTGGTACTGGATGACGTTGCGTCCCACCCAGGGTCCGGCGAGGAAGACGCACAGCAGGGCCGCGACGAGGGACAGTTGCCCGGGCGAGGTGAAGAACACCTGGCGGTTGGGGTCCCTCTTGCGGCGGAGGACAAGGCAGGTCACGTTCACCAAGGTGAACACGCACAGCAGCAGGAACGCCGTCGTTCCGGAGAGGTTCGCGACGATGTTGCTTTTTGGGTCGCTGGTGACGTACCAGATCAGCCCCAGCGCCAGGACGGTGGAAAACAGAATCCCGGCCCACGGGGTGCGGCGCTGCGGCAGGACTTTTCCGAGCGGTTTCGGCAGGACATTCTGCTTGGCCATGCCGTAGATCAGACGGCTAGCCATCAGCATGTTGATCAGGGCGGTGTTGGCGACGGCGAAGACCGCGAGGAACGGGAAGACCCTGTCGATGGGGAAGTCCGGCGCCCCCTTGGTCACCACCTCAAGGAGGGCTGCGCCTTCGGCTTCCCTGATCCCCTCAAGCTCGGTGGGCGTGAGCACGCTGACCACGGAAATGGCCACCAGCATGTAGAGGATCACGGCGATGCCGAGACCGGTCAGCATGGTCCGTGGGAAGATCCGCTCCGGGTTCTTCGTTTCCTCGACCATGTTGACCGAGTCCTCGAAGCCCACCATCGCGAAGAACGCGATGGACGTGGCCGCCGTGACGGCCAGGAACAGGCCCTTGTCCTGCAAGTCGTTGAAGACCAGGACCTCTCCAAGGTTCCCCGTCCCCTGTGACAGCACGTAGAAGCCGACCCCGATCACAATGCACAGGGCGAGCATCTCGACAATGGTGAGCACAACGTTGAACTTCACGCTCTCCCCCACGCCGCGCAGGTTGATGGCCGCCAGCAGCAACATAAAGCCCATCGCAACCGCGGTGACGACCTCCCGCCCGGGCAGGCCCATCCAGCCGTTGATTGCCAGGCCGCCGAAGAAGTTTTGGGCCAGGACGTTGGCGGAGGTGGAGGCGCTGGTGATGCCGGAGCAGACGACGGCGAACGCGACCAGGAAGGTGACGAAGTGGATCCCGAACGCCTTGTGAGTGTAGAGCGCCGCGCCGGCTGCCTGGGGGTATTGGGTCACCAGCTCCAGGTAGGAGAATGCGGTCAGGGTCGCGACGACGAAGGCAAGCAGGAACGGCAGCCAAACGATGCCGCCCACATTGCCGGCCATGGTTCCGGTGACGGCGTAGACGCCGGCGCCGAGGATGTCACCGACGATGAACAGGAGCAGGAGCTTGGGTCCGAGGACCCGCTTAAGCTTGGGTTCATCATCTTCGGGAGTTACATCGAAGACTTTGTCGGACGTGGTGCTCATGGTTGACCTCCACAGCGGGTACACGGCTCCTGAGAGCCGCGGTCGGACTCCCGGCCTCGATGCGACCTACTTCACTGTGATCTTCCCGGGTCAGTTTGGCAACGCCAAGGTGACGCTATTTCTGGCTACCGCGCGGCTCTCTCCATAAACATGCTAAACAGGGCCGCCAGCGGCGGGCCGGCGATCGCCAGAAGTGCCGCGATCACGACGGCCGCAACCAGTGTGACGATGACCCACGCCCTCACGCCTCCGCGCTCTGGATGGTCGTCACCGGAGGGGTCCTTCTTCACTTTGCCCTCTTCTCCCGTACCTTATGGCGCCTCAGGGCCGATGCGCAGCCCGTGCCCCGCATTCTGGTCCAACGTGCTTTGACCTTCCTAGAGCCAAAGGCCCTTTCCCAGGCGCGCACCCCTGACAGCCGCCGCCTTGGCGGGCATCGCCGTCGCCGCTCCGAACGCCGAAGCAGGCCCGCGCCGTCGTCGAACGCTGCCGTCACGGCAATTGCCAGCGCCATCCCCTTACAAGAGCGTCCGCAGCATGCCAGAGTTGAACGATGGATGAGGAAACTGGCGGGCTGGTCCTGAACCTGGAATACGTACTTGATGCTCCCCCGGAAGAAGTCTTCAGGATGATGACGGAATCGACCGAACTGGTGAAGTGGTGGGGGCCGCGCGGCTTCACCATCCCTGCAGCCGAACTGAACCTCACGGAAGGGGGCCGCTACGGTTTCCGCATGACGCCACCGGACGGGGAACCGTTCCACCTGTCGGGCGAGTTCCTGGAGATCGACGCTCCATGGCGCCTGGTGTATACCTTCCGCTGGGAGGAACCGACACCGGACGACCGGGAAACCGTCGTCGACCTCTCACTCGGGAGTACCGGGGAAGCCACACGCCTGGTGCTCGCACAGGGACCGTTCCTGACGGAAGAGCGGCGGACCCTACACCGCAACGGATGGACCGAGTCTTTCGAGAAATTGCAGGCGGTACTGAATAGTCGCACCTGAGGACGCACCGCCAGCTCGAACCGTGCCGGAAAGTGTTCACCCGAGGTCCAGTTCCCCGAACATGGCAGTCCATCTCTCCTCCCTAGGGTGGTCGGGTCGCCGGCGCAGCGCCGGCAACCGTCACCCAGGAGGAACCATCACCATGCGCACAGTCCTGACTGCCGCGGCCACCGCCGCGCTCATCGCCTCGCTCGCGAGCCCCGCCGTCGCCGCTTCACACACCGAAGCCGGCACCGCGCCGTCGTCGAACGCTGCCGGAACCGCCACCTCCACGATCAAGACCAACGAGCGCAACGGCTCCTTTGACCTGCAGTCCCACCGGGGAGGCCGCGGCGAGTGGACCGAGGAATCCCTGGCCGCGTTCGCCAATTCGCTGAAGCTGGGCGTCACCACCCTGGAGCTTGACACCCACCTGACGGCGGACGGCAAGGTCATCGTGTGGCATGACGACACGATCCAGGCGGACAAGTGCCGGGACACGGCGCCGGCCACCCCGGGCGACGCCGGCTACCCGTACGTCGGCGACCGCGTGGCCGAGCTGTCGCTGGCCCAGATCAAGACGCTGGACTGCGGCTTCATCCAGCTGAAGGGGTACCCGGAGCAGGACGTGATCGAAGGCAACCGGATCGCCGAGCTCAAGGACGTGTTCCAGCTGGTGCGCGACGCCGACGCCAAGAAGGTCGGCTTCAACATCGAGACCAAGGTGGAAAGCAGCCAGATCGGCGGCGAGGGCATGGTGGCCCTGACCCAGGCCGTGGTCGCGGAGATCCAGGCCTCCGGCATGGCGGACCGCACCACGGTGCAGTCCTTCGACTGGTCATCGCTGAACCTCACCAAGAAGATCGCCCCGGAGCTGCCCCTGGTTGCACTGTCCAGCGGCGACGCCTGGCTCCAGATCGGCCAGCCCGGCGCCAGCCCCAACCTCGGCGGCATCGACATCGACACCTACGGCGGATCCCTCGCCAAGGCAGCCGCGGCCCAGGGCTACGACGTCATCTCCCCCGCCTTCCGCTCCGTCACCGCCGGAATGATCGACGAAGCCCGCGAGCTCGGCCTGCCGGTCGTCCCCTGGACAGTCAACACCACCGCGGACATGGAGCGCCTGATGGACCTCGGCGTCGACGGCATCATCACCGACTACCCCACCCGCCTGCGCACCCTCATGGAGGAGCGCGGACTGAAGCTGCCCAAGGCCTACGCACCGACGGTCTAGACGTACGCAGAAAAGGCTGTCCGCGTTCCCTTTCGGAACGTGGACACCCTTCGTTGTGCCCGGCTGCGGTCGATCGGGCCGCCGCCGTGCGTCGGTTCATACTCAGGCCATAGCCATGGCGCCGATCTGCCGCATGATGCCCATGTTGTCAGTGGTGCCCCAATGCTCGGCTACCTTGCCGTCCTCGACGCGGACGATGTCGGTGCAGTCGAACTCCACCGTCTTGCCCGTGGGCGGGATGCCAGCCAGTTCCCCGCGATGGGTGCCCGTCAGGACAACATGGCATGCCTCCAGGTTCCCGGCGGCCAGGGAGGGCGTGATCTCCTTGACCTTGATATCCGGAAACGCCGACCGCATTGTTTTCACGAAGTATTTGACGCCCTCCCGGCCGGGAGGCTGGCCGGGGAGGCCCTCCTCGTGATTCACGAGGCCCTCTGACGCCAACTCATCAATGAGGGCGAGGTTTCCGCTCTCTACGACGTCCTTGTAGAACCGCACTATCAACATCTTTTCTTCTGACATTTCCGTCTCCTGGTAGGTGAGTGACCGAATTGGATCCCCCCGGCGTGGGGCACCGGCGGACGCGCAGACCCCACCTGGTGAGGTCATCCTTCCGGGCAGCTGCCCGCGCGAAGCGCCGGGAAACAGTGTGAAAAAGGAGTGAGGAACGGGCGAAACGCCTCGTTAAGGCTGAACATATTCCCGGGTTTTGAACCTGTCAAGGGGCCCAAGATCGCGCTCGCCGGATCGCTCCTCGAGCCCGGCAGTAGGCAGGTTTATGCTCGCCCGCACACTCCGGGGATTGTCACACCGGCCCCGTAGTCTGCTTGCACGAGCTTGAACCGTCCGACAGGGGATGACATGGCTGAGCTGATCCACGAGGCACCGGGCACGACGCCATCCCCGCCTGCAGCGGCTGACTCGGTCCCTGAATCATTCGAGCCGGATGACCCTGGCTGGCCGGAATTATCGGCAGCAACCGGCGGATTCACCGAGAACACCCTCGCCGACTACCTGCGCCGCCTGCGCCAATACGACCTGCTCACCGCCGAGCAGGAAGTGGAACTGGCGCAGGACATCGAGGCAGGACTTTTCGCCGAACACCTCTTGGCGGACGGCACATCCCGGCAGAGTCAGGACGAGGGGGAGCTTCGGACCATCGTCCTTCTGGGCAGGCGTGCCGCCGACAGCCTGCTCCTCGCCAACCTCCGGCTCGTCGTGTCGATCGCCAAGCACTACACCCACCGGGGCCTCGACTTTCTGGACCTAATCCAGGAAGGAAACCTGGGACTGCACCGGGCCGTCCGGACGTTCGACTTCACGAGGGGTTTCAAATTCTCCACGCACGCCACGTGGCTCATCCGGAGCGCCATCACACTGGCCGTGGCCAATCAGGCTCGTCTAATCAGGCTGCCGCTTCACGTCGTTGAACAGCTGAAGAAGGTGCGGACAGCACAACGGGCGGCCGCCATGTCAGGGACCGTCTGCAGCACAGAAGATCTCAGCCAGCTGACCAACAGTTCGATCGGGAACCTCGAATGTCTGCTGGCCCTGGACGAGCCGGTATTTTCGTTGGAATCGTGGGTGCCTGACGGCAGGGGCGGAGCCGCGGCCCTGGCCGAACAACTGTGGAATTCGTCCGACCCCGGCGCGGCCGATTCGGTTTTCCACCAACAGCTGCAGTCGCAGGTACAGACCGTCCTCGCCACGCTCGAGGACCGGGAGGCCCAGGTCATTGCGATGCGTTTCGGCATAACGGGCGGTGAAGGGAACACCCTGGACGCCGTCGCGAAGACTCTCGAAACGACCCGCGAACACATCCGCCAGATCGAGATCGCGGCGATGCAGAAGCTCAAGGAACCGTCCCGGTCCGACGTGCTGCGGCAGTACCACTTTGACTGCGATGGCCCAGCCAGCGTCGCGTCCTCAACCCGCCAGGAGACGGCGCCGGAGTCCGTGCCAGCAGCCCTCAGCCTCTCCGCTCCCCGCCACAGCAGCGACACGGCAAACACCACCGCGCCGAGTCCCAGCATGACGAAGACCATGAGCCCCCAGTTGGCCTGATTGACGCCGGTGCCTGTCGGCCGTCCTCAGTCGCCAGGGCTCCTGAGGGGATTGCTGAGCATCCAACGGACCGCCGTAAGTTTTGCTCAGTGTTGAAGTCTGCGGAGTTTGCTGGGCCGTTGTCGATTGGCTTGCCGTGTGGGCCAGCGGGGGCGTGGGAGACTGCTGCGGAGCAGCTGGCACTTCGGGAAACGAGATGAAGATCCTTCTAGTAGTGCTGGGAGACGATTCCAACTCTTGGGGTGGGAGACGTATCGAAGGCTAGGACCTTAACGCTTCGACCAGGTCCCGCATCGGGAGGTCTTGAAGTCTTGGCCGGCTGAGAGTGTCACTGACGGACGGCCACCGGTCACAATGTCATTGTCGATAATGTCAGAGCCGTTAGAACCCGTCCGGTAGATCCCCCAATAGCAGCCGGACGTGACATCCGCGTCGGCACGGTAAGTGCCCGGTTCAACGTCAACCCCGACGGTCCAACTACCTTCCCTGATGGTATTTGCGGCTTTCGCCTTTTCCGCCCCGGTAACGGCTTCTTCGCGCGCCTTCACTGCTGCTTCGGCAGTCTTTACGGCGGCCTCCGCGGCCTTGACGTCTGCGGACGCCTTTTCCACCCCAGCTTCGCGGGTAGTTACTGCAACTTCTCGACTCTTGATTCCCGCTGCGAGATTGTCGAAGCGCCCCTGCAGCGAGCCCAGTTGTCCGTTTACGGCGTCGTTCTCGGACTGGAGCGCAGCATAGGCACTACTCTTCTTCGGATCAGGAATTGCTGTGCCTAAGACGATTCCGCCGACAAGAAGCACTACCGCAGCGCCTGCCACCCAGTACCAGGAAAGCTTTCGGCCGACCCTGCGACCGCCCGGCGCCGCACTAGGAACTTCTGTTGACGCCTCTGATTTCAGTGGCTCCAACCCTTCAGTCGCCTTTTTACCGTTTACACGGAATTTCGACCAAGCGTTCTTGGTCGGAGCTTGCTGATCAGAAACCAGCGTGTCCGCACCGTCCGTTTGATTGAAAGTGGGCGGCTGGGCCGGTTTGCTTGGAACGCCAGGTTCTGTGTTACTTTCCGTCATGATGCAGTCTCTCCATGTTTTGTCGCCAATATGCTTGCGCGCCGCATCAGCGCACACGAACGCATCGACATCGACCGACGATTAAACCTACAACCAAAATTAGACTAGTTTATTCACCGAATCCAAGTGTGTCGACGCCACTCATCCACTTGACTTCTCCGGATGATCGAAAATGGGATTTGTTACGCGGTCAACAGGTAATACACCGCGGTTCTAGACGTCAGTTCAGTCACAAATCCGGGTTCGAAGGAACACTCCAGGTACACGTGTTGCGGTATTCTGGCACTTTGTTGGCTCGCCAGTGGAACCCTCGCCTTGACCATAGGTCAGCAGATACCGCCCTTTAGGTTTTCTGTCTGCAACGTCATATATGCTTCAATTTGGATCACGGGCCACCCCTGTTAGACGCTTACTTCGCACCTGCGTTTTGGCGTCATTTGGGGTGCCTAAACGGGCTTCGCCCAATTCCCGCCGCTTGGATTGCGGCGATCGGCTGATTGTTGCGCACATCCCGTAGCAAACCTCCGGTCGGATCACAACTGACCATGAAATAAATAGGGGAAAAACAATGTCCGAATTCAAGAATGACACCGCACCTCCGGCCGCGCCCGCGCCTCAGGTTCAGAACGTGCTGCCCGTGGAGGCGAAGCGAACGAATGGCCTCGGCGTCGCGGCCCTCGTCGTGGGTATCGTCGCAGCAGTATTCAGCATCATTCCGCTGGTCGGTATGGTCGCTTTCTTCCTGGGCCCGGTCGCCATCATTCTCGGCATCATCGCCTTCCTGCTCAAGAACCGGAAGAGGGGTATGGCCATCGCCGGAATCATTCTCGGCGTCGTCAGCCTCATTGTCGCCGGAATGATGACGGCTGCCATCGGCGCCGCTGCCAAGGCCGTTGACGAGAGCATCAACGCCGAGCACACCGTGGAGTATGTCATCACCACATCAGGTCCTGCCACGGTCAATTACTGGACCGGTTCGGGAAGCTCGACCGAGAAGGTTACGGCTGACTGGAAAAAGTCCATCACGTCCAAAGACCTGAACATCACCAGCCTTTCCGTAATGGGCGACTTCAGCAACTCCACCGCTGCTGTCAGCTGCGAAATCCTTGTCGACGGAAAGAGCGCAGGAAAGAACGTCGGAAACGGTGCAGGCGCCAACGCTACGTGCTCAGGGAGCACCTGGACGAAGTAGCTCAAGCCTCGGCTGGTACGGGACGCGTCGTCGTTCCGTACCGGCCATTTCTATCTCCGACTACTCCGGCCGTAACAGGCGCCCTCTACAAGAGACACCTCAACCACCACGAGTCCGACCGGTTCGCGCCGACTGCAGTTCCTCAATCGAGATTCGATCCTGACGGCGGCCGTGATCGCTCCAGCGGACCAGCCGCCGATGTTCGCCGATGGCTATTCCTCGGCTTCGCCTCGAATCAGGGCAATCCGGGGTTGACTCGGAATGACCCGGCAGTCCGTCCCTGACGGACGGCCCGCCACAACTTAGAAAATGGAAAAATGAGAAAAACCTTAAGCGCCATGGTTTTGACTGCAACAGTTGCGCTGGTCGGGTGCGGTCAGGCGACCGGGCCGGAATCGGCGGCTTCAACGGCGGCTGCTGCGGCACCCACAGCTAGCTCCACGCCCACACCCACTCCCACCACTCTCACAGTGTCGGAAGCGGCCACCTGTACCTTGCTGATCGGTTCCAAGGAGGACGGCCCCCTCATCCAGTACATAAATGGCATTACTGGCTTTGAGGCCTCAAATCAGGCAGCAATCACCAAGATTGCAGAGGCGCGGGACGCCGTCAAGAGCATCGCCAAGAGCGCCAATCCTGAGATGAAGGTGCTGCTAGCAGCCCTATTCTCGAACGACATCAACGAGTTCAAAGCCTCCGGAGTAGACCTGCTGACTAGGTGCTCCTAGTCATCTGATTCCTCGCTGCGACGCCGAATCACTGGGCGAGTACGGCGGGTGGCAGTGGAGCCGCGCGGCATAAGCGCCTCGGAACTTCAGTTCCGCAGATAAGAAGGCTGAGTGCGTTCCCTTTCGGAACGTGGACGTCCTTCGCTGCGCCCGGCGGTCGACCCGGCCGCCGTCGTGCTTCGATTTGCCGCATGATGCTCAGGTTTTCCTGGTACCCATGCTCGGCCGCATTGCCCGTCGCGAAGGCGTTCGGCACGACCCGCGACCGCATCCGCCATATCGAGATCGCGGCGATGCAGAAGCTCAAGGACCCGTCCCGGTCCAACGTGCTGCGGCAGTATCACTTTGACTGCGACGGCCCGGCCGCCGTCGCATCCTCACCCGCCGCGGAGACGGCGTTGGAGTCTCCGCCGGAGTCCGCACCGGCGGTCCTCAGCCTCTCCGCTCCCGCCACAGCAGCGAGACGGCAAACACCACCGCGCCGAGTCCCAGCATGACGAAGACCATGAGCCCCCAGTTGGCCTGGTTGACCCCGGTGCCGTAGAAAATCCCGATCAGGACGGTCGCAGTGATCGCCCCGATGTACCGGCAGGTCTGAAAGATCCCGGCGGCCACCCCACGCTCCTCCGGCCGGGTGGACAGGTACATGCCCTGGCTGGAGGCGATGCTGACCACTCCGTACGGCACCCCCATCAGGGCGGTCAGCGCGAGGACCAGCGGAACCGCGAACGAGGCGGTCAGCAGCCACATGGTCCCGGAGGCGATAAGCAGCAGCACGACGCCGGCGATCAGCACCCGCTTGACGCCGATCCGGTCCATCGTGCGGACCGCGACCGGCGTCACCAGCACCGACATCGCCGCCAGCGGCAGCATCAGCAGGCCGACGACACCTGGCTCATAGCCCCCGGCCTGCTGCAGCAGCTGCGGCAGGCCAAAGAAGGAGAAGTAGTAGACGCCGTTGAACAGGGCGAAGCCCAGATACACCAGGAGCAGCGGCCGGTTCCGGCCGAGCAGCCGCAGGTCCAGGAACGGCGGGTCGAAGCGCAGCTCCCGCCATACGAAGAGCACCGCCACCAGGGTGCCTGCTCCGAGCAGCCACCAGCGGTAGGCCGGCAGGACATTGAGCAGCGCCATCATCACCAGGACCATGGAACCGATGAAGGCCAGGATGCCGGGGATGTCCGAGTCGCGCAGCAGCTCAGAGGCCCGGCCGCGTTCCCGCTCCTCATCCGCGGGGGCGAACCGCTGGACCAGGACGATCGCGGCCAGGGCCAGCGGGACGTTGACCAGGAACAGGGCCTCCCAGCCGACAAAGCCCACCAGCAGTCCGCCCACCACGGGGCCGACGGCGGCCGCGGAGGTGTTCGCCATCTGGATCCGGCCCAGCGGCCGGTTGGACTTCACCTTTGCCTGCCGAGCCAGCGCATTGACCATCACGACGGCGCTGGGGTACGCGGTCGCCGTGCCCAGTGCCATGACGGCACGGGCTACGCAGAGCAGGACGAAATTCGGGGCGAACGGGGCAAGCGCGCAGGTCACGGCCACCAGAACCATGCCGAGGATGAACAGCCGCCGCGGGCCGAACCGGTCCGCCAGCCGGCCCATCAGCGGCTGCCCCGCCGCGGAGGTGAGATAGAAGGAGGTGATCACCCAGGTGACGGTGGCGACGTCGAGCCCGAAGTCGGCGCGCAGCACCACGAGGGCGACGGCGATCATCGAGGAGTTCAGCGGGTTCAGGGCCGTGCCAAGGCTGAGCCCTGCGACGGCGAGACCCGTCCGGGGAGAGTTGCTCACGGCAACAGTCTGTCCCACCCGGCGAGCCAAAATCGAACCGGACAACACAATCCGCCGCGGCGGGCGGCTGACGCGTCATGCAGGGCAGACTTTTGGCTTTACAGTTGCCGGGAACCCGCTGAATACCGCGGAAGTCCTCGTGGTGTGCAGGGTAAACGCTGTCTACAGTGACGCCGAAGTCACGGCTTGCGGGCGATCACGTCGTAGATGTGCCAGTGCTTGGGACCGCGGAACGACTGACCGTCGTCGTCGTACACCTCAAACTTCAGGATCTCCAGCCCGTCGAAGAGCTGCCGGGCCTCCGCCTCGGTGTGGAAGTTCCATTCCGGGACGTCCGCCCAGGAATCCCGGTCGCCGAACAGGTTTACCGCCACGATGCCCCCTTGCTGGAGGGCGTTCAGCATCAGCCGCCAGAAGCTGTCGAAGTGATCCGGGTGGATGAACGGCAGCGAATAGCCGGCGAAGATCAGTTCCGCGTCCGGGAGTGTCCGGAGCTCCTCGAACGGCCGTACCTCGATGCTGAGCCGGCCGGCCGCATCCGCCGGGGCGATCCCCAGCAGCCGTCCCCTGGTGTCCGGCAGCGAGTCCACGGCGTGCACCCGCCACCCATCGCCCAACAGCGCCAGGGTTTCTTTTCCGGCGCCGCAGCCCAGGTCGAGGGCACGGCGTCCCGGCCCTGGCCCGGCGAAAGCCATCGCCTCGAGACAGAGGGGGCGCACGGGTCTGGCCGCCTGGGCCGCGTTGTAGTCAGCCCAGACTGCGTTGCCGGCGACGGCGCCGGCCCCCTCCGCCGCACGCCCGGCCTCCGGTGTCACAGGACCTTGGAAAGGAACGCCTTGGTGCGGTCGTGCTGCGGATCGCTCAGCATCTGCCGGGGCGGGCCGGCCTCCACCACCACGCCTTCGTCCATGAAGACGAGCGTGTCGGCCACTTCGCGGGCGAACCCCATCTCGTGGGTCACCACGATCATGGTCATGCCGCTCTTGGCCAGTTCCTTCATCACGTCGAGGACCTCGCCCACGAGTTCCGGGTCCAAGGCACTGGTCGGTTCGTCAAAGAGCATCAGCTTCGGATCCATGGCCAGCGCACGGGCGATGGCCACGCGCTGCTGCTGCCCGCCGGAGAGGTGCGCAGGGTAGGCATCGCCCTTGTCCCCCAGGCCCACCCGCTCCAGCAGTTCCATGGCCCGGGCGGTGGCTTTGGCCTTGGACAGACCCTTCACCTTGATCGGAGCCAGCGTGATGTTCTCCACCGCGGTCAGGTGCGGAAACAGGTTGAACCGCTGGAACACCATCCCGATTTCCTGGCGCTGGTGGGCTGCTTCCTTGAGCTTGAGTTCGTAGAGCTTGTCGCCCTTCTGGCGGTAGCCCACCAGCTGCCCGTCGACCGAGAGCCGGCCGCCGTCGACCCGTTCCAGGTGGTTGATGCAGCGCAGGAACGTCGACTTGCCCGAACCGCTGGGCCCCACAATGCAGAGCACCTCCCCGGGGTCGACTTCCAGACTGATCCCGCGCAGCACCTTATTGGTGCCGAAATTCTTAGACACCCGCTCCGCGAGCACCATCGGCACGTCCGTCATCCTTTGCCTCCAAAGTCTGTGCCAATCGGTCCGGCGGGCGTGCCCGGGACCGCAGTCTCGGCCGGTCCCGGCGTCGCCGGTTCCTTGCCCGTCTTGATCCGTCCGGTTCCCCGCGAGAACCGCTTTTCAATGAAGTGCTGGCCCACCATCAGGATGGAGGTGAAGAGCAGGTACCAGAGCGAAGCCACAATCAGCAGCGGCACCGGCGTGAACGTCACGGCGGAGATACCCCGGGACACGCCATAAAGGTCGATGCTCAACGGGATCGCCGCCACCAGCGAGGTGGTCTTGAGCATCGAGATCACCTCGTTGCCGGTGGGCGGAATGATGATCTTCATGGCCTGGGGAACCACCACGTACCGCATGGTCTGCCCCCAGGACATCGCCAGCGCCGTCGAGGCTTCCTCCTGGCCCGTGTCCACGGACAGCAGCCCGGCGCGCACGATCTCGGACATGTAGGCGGCCTCGTTCAAGGCCAGCCCGATCACGGCGGTGATGAAGAGGTTGGTGAAGACCTCGTTCGGGATGGTGGCCCACGGCTCCATAAACGGAATGCCCAGCGTGAACACCGGGTAGATCAGGGACACGATGCCCCAGAAGACCAGCTGCACGTAGACCGGGGTTCCGCGGAAGATCCAGATGTACAGCCAGGCGATGCTCTTCAGCACCGGGTTAGGCGAAAGGCGCATGATGGCCAGCAGCAGGCCGATGACGATGGCGCCGATCATCGCATAGATGGTCAGCCACAGGGTCACCCACGCTGCCTGGCTGATCCGGCGGTCGAAGATGTACTTGCCCACGTCCGCCCAGCCATAATCCGGGCGCTGGGCGGCGTCCAGCACGAAGACCGCCAGGCCGATGACGAGGAGCACCGCCACCACGTTCCGCCAGGGATGGCGCAGCGGGATCGCCACGATCGCTTCCGCCGGCGCTTCATCCCCGCCCTGGGTGCCAGTGGTCCGCGGCTTGCGACCTGCCCGCTTGATACCGGGTTCCGGCGTTCCACCGGGTTCCGGCGTCCTGCCCGGTTCCGCCTCAGTCATCCGGCCCGGTTCCGGCTCGCTCATCTGCGATCAGCCTTTGGCTGCCACGTTGAGGTCCGCCGTCTTGACTCCGCCGGCTTCGACGCCCCACTTGGACAGGATCTTGGTGTAGGTGCCGTCGTCGATCAGCGTCTGGAGGGCCTTCTGCAGGACCGGCGTGAATTCGCTGCCCTGGGCCACGGGGATGCCGTACGGTGCCACTTCAAAGGCGTCGCCGGCGGTCTGCAGCTTGTCCTTGGTCTTAGAGATCGCGTAGAGGGTAACGGGCGAATCGGCGCTCATCGCGTCAACCTGTCCAACCACGAGGGCGTTGGTCGCCTGGTCCTGCGCGTCGTACTTGAAGATGGTGATGGCCGGCTTGCCGGCGTCGGTGCAGGCCTTCGACTTTGCGGGCACTTCGTGGGTGTCCTCATACGTGGTGGCCTGGACGGCGACCTTGAGCCCGCAGGCGTTGTTGGGGTCGACGGTCTTGCCCTTGGGGGCGGCCCACTGGATTCCGGCGGAGTAGTAGTTGACGAAGTCGACCTGCTTCTCGCGTTCCAGGGTGTCGGTGAAGGATGACATGCCCATGTCATCCTTCCCGGCGCGGACGGCGGGAAGGATGTTGTCGAAGGTGCCGATGTCGAAGTTAACCTTCAGTCCCATGATCTGGCCCAGGGCGTTGGTCAGGTCCACTGACCAGCCTGCCGGGTTGCCGTTGTCGTCCTTGAACTCGTTGGGCGGGTAGTTGTTGGCCATGCCGACGTTAAGCACCCCCGCGGTCTTGATCTTCTCCGGAAGCATCGCGGCAATGGCATCGTTCTTTTTGACCTCGATGGCGTCAGCTGATCCGGTTCCGGAGGCCCCGCCGGTAGCGGCCGGCTGGCTGTTGTCGACGCAACCGGAGAGCGCGAGCGCTGTAGCCAGGGTGAGAACGGGGAGGACGTATCGAGTGCGCATGGTTTCCTTAGTTGTTCAGAGTGTCCCTTGGTTCCCGCAAGTCTGCGGGAGGAGGGCACCAGGTGCCTGCAAGCTCAGAACTCGTTAGTGCGTGTTGCCTGACGCTGTTGATTCAAGGATTTCCCCGGAATGCCGGATGTCCCGCAGAATTTCCCCGCCCCGAGCCTTCACCTCCGCAATGCTGGAAACGCCCACTAACGTCATGGTACGCCGCAGCTCATCCGCGAAGATCTCAATGATGCGTCCGACGCCGGGCGACCCCGCCGCGACCAGTCCGTACAGGTAGG
The DNA here is from genome assembly GCF_059383535.1 of Pseudarthrobacter sp. HLT1-3. NCBI lineage: Bacteria > Bacillati > Actinomycetota > Actinomycetes > Micrococcales > Micrococcaceae > Pseudarthrobacter > Pseudarthrobacter sp. HLT1-3. The sequence goes on from NZ_JBWZCJ010000002.1 coordinate 68,908, forward strand.
CCCGGCCGATCGAGCAGGCATCGGCACCCAGGGCCAGCGCCTTGAGGATGTCGCTGCCCCGGCGGATGCCCGAGTCCACGTAGATCTCAATCGAGTCACCCACCCGCTGGCGGGATTCCTGCAGCACATCCATCGGGCTCAGCATGTGGTCGAGCTGGCGGCCGCCGTGGTTGCTGAGCTGGACGGCATCCAGGCCGATCCGGGCGGCCTTTTCGACGTCGGCCGGGTTGACGCAGCCCTTGAGCACGATCTTGCCCTGCCACGCCTGCCGCAGGGCAACGAGCTCGTTCCAGCCGCTGGTCGCATCCGAGTGGCCGAGGATGTGCTGCCACATGGACGGCGTGACCACGGAGGTGGCCGCCGGACTGCGCGGGTCCAGGTTCGGGAAACTGATGCCGTCCGACTTCAGGAAGTTGATCCGCCGGGCGATGTCCGCGATGGTGGACAGCGTCAGCGCCGGTGGAGCCGTGAAGCCGTTGTGCAGGTCCCGTTCCCTCGCGCCCAGGGCCCGGGTGTCGACGCCGACAATCAGAGTGGTGAATCCGGCGGCTTCGCAGCGCGCCAGTTTGTCCTTCATGGCCTGGGCGTCGGCGGTGAGCCCGAAGTTGAACCAGCGGTCCAGGTCTGGGTGGCCCGCCGCGATGGTTTCCATCGGCACAGTGCTCAGTCCGGCCAGACCATACGGGATGTGCGCCCGGTCGGCGGCGGCCGCGACGGCGAGTTCGCCCTCGGGATGGAACAGGCGGGTCGCGCCGGTGGGCGTCAAGGTCAGGGGCAGGGAACTGGCTTTCCCGAGGATGGCCGTGCTGGTGTCCGGTCCGGTGACCGGGCCCCAGCTGGGCATCAGCGCCCAGGAGTCGAAGACGGCGCGGTTGCGGCGGAGCGTCACTTCGTCTTCGGAGCCGCCGTCGAGGTAGTCGAAGATCCCGGCCGGCAGGACCCGCCGCGCCGATTTCCGGTACTCCTCCACATTGAACGCGTTGGCCAGCACCCGGCGACGCCGGGACAAGACGGGGGCTTTGACCTGGACGAGCTGCCTGGCTTCGCTGATTTTCAAGGGGGACGGCCTTCCACTGCGTGCGAGCTTTACGGTTCAGCGGAGAAAGCAGCCGCTGCGATCGCCGATCCCGATCAGACGATTCTGGCCCATCCACCCCTCCGGCACCGTCCCATCGACGTGACACGCCGGAGAGCGCCGCCGCAGCGCCGCCACCACGGGCGCGGCTATGCCGTCAGGACTTGATTTTCGCGACGGTCATCAGGATCGCCGAGTCCTCTTCTGCTTCCAGGCTGTGCAAACCGTCCGGCACAATCAGCAGGTCGCCGGCCTTCCCCTGCCAGGATTCCTCGCCGGCGCGGAGCCGGACGCAGCCGCGGAGCACAAAGACGGTGGCTTCGCCGGGATTCTGGTGTTCGCTGAGCTGCGTCCCGGCCCGGAACGCCATCACCGTCTGGCGGAGCGTCTTCTCATGGCCACCAAACGCGGTATCCGCGGCCCGGCCGCTGGGTGCCGCCAGGGCAGCCGCGAGCTGCTGACGGGCAAGGGCATCGAGCGATATCTTCTGCATGCGGCCCACCCTACCCAGAAACTCAGCCGCTGCCGAGGGTCCTTGGCCACGATTTCGCGCCCTCGGACCGGCCACTGTCGGAGGAAAGCGTTAAGCTGGTGGAACGGCTTATGCCAAGGGCCACGGAACTTCCCACCGGAGCACCGCCATGAGCAAGGCTATTGAAGAACCGGCCCTCGACACTCCTTCGACCGCCAGTTCTCCCACAGACGCTGCGGCGCAGGGAGTCCCCGCAGAACTCCGACGGCTCGCCGACCAAACCTTTGACCTTCCGCGCCTCCGCGAGGGACAGCTGGCCGGGATGGCCGCCCTCGTTGCCGGCCGTGATGTCCTGGCGGTGATGCCCACGGGCTACGGCAAGTCCGCCATCTACCAGGTCGCCGCCATGGCACTCCGCACCAGACAGGGCACCGCTGGAAAGCCGGGCATCGCCGTCGTGGTTTCCCCGCTGATTGCGCTGCAGGAGGACCAGCTTGAGAGCCTGAACAGCCGTCTTGGCCCACTGACGGCCATAGCCATCAATTCCCACCACAGCGCCGCTCAGCTGGAGGAGGCGTGGCAGGCCGCGGAGAACGGGGTGGCCGCCTTCCTCTTTCTCGCCCCCGAGCAGCTGGCCAAGGACAGCACCGTGGACCGGCTCGCGGCCCTCGAGATATCGCTCTTCGTCGTGGACGAGGCGCACTGCGTCTCCGCCTGGGGCCACGACTTCCGGCCGGACTATCTCGGCTTGGGCGCGGTCCGCGGCAGGCTCGGCTCGCCGCCGGTAGCGGCGCTCACTGCAACTGCGGCCCGGCCGGTCCGCGAGGAGATCCGGAAGCGGCTGAAGATGAGAGACCCGCTGGTGCTGGTGCACGGCTTCGACCGGCCCAACATCCGGCTCGAGGTCATCCGCCACCACGAGGACACGGCCAAACGCCGCGCCGTCGTCGAGCAGGTCACGGCCCTCGCCACCGGAGCGGTCCCCGGCCTCGGTGCAGCCGGTCTCGTCTACGCGGCGAAGCGCCGGGACACCGAGAAGTACGCGGAAAAGCTGGCCAAGCGCGGACTGCGCGCCGAGTGCTATCACGCGGGGCGCAGTGGAGAGGACCGCGAGCGCGTCTATGAGCTGTTTATGGACGACCAGCTGGACGTGGTGGTCGCGACGACAGCCTTCGGCATGGGCATCGATAAACCCAACGTCCGCTTCGTGGTCCACGCCGACATCACCGAGTCGCTGGACAGCTACTACCAGGAGATCGGACGCGCCGGCCGGGACGGCGAACCTGCCCTCGCCGTCCTGCACTACCGGTCGGAAGACCTGGGCCTGCGCCGCTTCTTCGGCACGCACCGCCCGGACGAAGAGTCTCTGCTGGCGGTCCTGTCCGCGCTCCGCGGCTCCGATGGCCCGCTGACCAAAGCCGCGCTCGCGGAGGCAACCGGGTTTGCTCCGCGCAGGCTCACCGGGTTGCTGAACCAGCTCCAGGAGACCCGTGCGGTCAAGGTTGGGAAACGCGGTGTCAGGCTCGACGCCGGCGCGACGCTGCCCGAAGTGGTCGCGGCGGCTGTGGACCTGGCCGAAGCGCGGCAGCGGATGGACCATTCCAGGATCGAGATGGTGCGCGGCTACGCCGAGACGGACGGCTGCCGCCGCCAGTACCTGCTGGGCTATTTCGGCGAGGACCTGCCCGAGGACTGCGGCAACTGCGACAGCTGCACGGACGCCGCCGCTGCCCGGCCCGCTGCCGGCGCCACCGTCAGCGCCGGGGACGGCGCCGGGGACGGCGCTGGCGTCGCTGCCACGGTGGACGGCGACCCCGACGACGGCTCCGAGCTCTTTCCGCTGCAATCAGGGGTGGTTCATAAGAAATGGGGCCCGGGTCTGGTGATGCGGCACGAGGACGACGTCATCACCGTGTTGTTTGAGCAGGAGGGGTACAAAACGCTGTCCCTGCCGGCCGTCGTGGAACACAAATTGCTCACCCGTTCCCGGGATTGAACCGGACTCCGGGCTTACCCGACGACCGTCGGCGGCGGACCTACGCTAAATCCATGGCCAGGGTCAGCGTGAACGGCGTGGACCCTCGGGCCGGACGAGCTGGCCAGTGTCAGCCAGCCGACGCTGCTTGTCTCCGCGGAGGACTCGCCTGCGGTCCTGTCCAGGGTCAATTCACGGCTCGCGGAGCTGCTCCCCGCGGCCGAAAGCGTACTGGTTCCCGGCGGCCACCTCATCAACCCAGCCCACCCCGCCGTGCTGGAGTTCCTCGGCCGTTTTACCCGCCGATTCGCCAGCGGTGACACCGGGCCGGGAATCAGTACACCACCCTGAAATTGCTGAACGCCCCGGTGGCCCGGGAGACCGATTCCTGCACGTTCTCCACCCGCCCCGGTGCCTCCGGCGAGCGCAGCCAGCGCCGGAACTCCAGCACCACGGACTGCGGGCCCTCCGCCAGGATGCCCACCGAACCGTCGTCGTTGTTCCGGACGGTGCCGGTCAGCCCCAGCTCCTCGGCCTGGCGCACCGTCCAGTAGCGGAAGCCAACGGCCTGCACCACGCCGTCCACCCGCGCTGTCAGCCGGACCCACTCGCCGGAATCGCCCTTCGGAAACTCAGCCATGCTCCCAATCTAGCGCCCTGCGCAAAGCGGACAACCGGAGGACAACGGGAGCGCACAACCTGAGCGCACAACGGGAAAACGTGGGCTGTACACATAGGGACCTTTGCCCCTTACTTTCCGCGCACCCCAGCAGGAAGGATGGTTTGATGCGCCGCGGGGACGTGTCGAGACAACGGCATGGCACATGGAAGTGCCTCACCCTCCCGCCGTGCTGCATTGCCCGAAAGGACAACAAGATGGCAGGTCAGTTCGAAATCTTCACGGACGCTGAGGCCAACGTCCGATTCCGGCTCCTCGGCGCCGACGGCACGGTCTTGGCGATTTCCAAGGCTTTTGACGACAAACGGTCCGCCGCGGACGGCATCATGGCAGTCCGCGAGTGCGCCGGCACCGGCCTGATCAAGGAGGCCCGGACCAACGCTTGGGGCGGCACCGGACGGACCAGGGCAGGCCTGCCGACGCCGGCCCACCGCCGGCACCGGCATTTCCCCGCCGTCTAGGCGGGTCTGACGAGTAAGACCCCGGGCGGGCAGCCCGGCACATTCGGGAGCCGCAATGGACGAGGCACGGGTCCACATCAGCGGCTTCCGGATGGACTTTGGCGACACCACGGTGATCCGCGACCTCTCCTTCGACGTGCACGCCGGCGAGACCTTCGGCTTCCTCGGCAGCAACGGCTCGGGCAAGACCACGACCATCCGGGCCCTGCTGGGCATCTACGAGCCCACCGCCGGGGTCCTGCACATCAACGGCCGGGACTTCAAACCCGAGCACGGCGACAGGCTGGGCTACCTTCCCGAAGAGCGCGGGCTGTACAAGAAGGAAAAGGTCATCGACATCATGACCTACTTCGGCCGGCTCAAGGGGATGGAGCGGCGCGCCGCGAAGCAATGGTCACTGCAGTACCTGGACCGGGTGGCGCTGGCGGACCGCGCCTCCGCGGTGCTCGACAAGCTGTCCAGCGGTCAGCAGCAAAAGGTCCAGCTCGGAGTCACCATCATGAACAATCCCGAGCTGCTGATCCTCGATGAACCCACGAAGGGCTTCGACCCGGTCAACCGGCGCCTGCTGATGGACATCATCGCCGAGCAGAAACAGGGCGGCGCCACGGTGGTCATGGTGACCCACCAGATGGAAGAGGTGGAGCGGCTCTGCGACCGCGTGATCCTGCTCAAGGACGGCACCGCGGAAGCCTACGGCACCATCGATGAGGTGCAGAACAAATACGGCGGCCGCATCATCCGGATCAGGCACAGCGGTCACCTTCCCCGTTCGCCGCACTATGAGGTGCTGCTCGAGGAGACCAACTACTCGGAGCTCTCCGTCTCCGATGCCACGGACGAAGCCGTCATCCTCAAGGACCTGGTCGACGCCGGGGTGACCGTCCGGAGCTTCACCACCACCAAAATCTCCCTCGAGGACATCTTCATCCGGGTCTACGGCGACCAGAACACTCCCTCCCCTCCCGGGGCTGCCGCCGCCGCACCGTCCGGGCGGCGGGAAGGAGGGTAGCGCTGTGGCCCAGCACAACCTTGGCACAGTCGTCAGCTTCGAGTTCATCCGCACCGTCACGAAAATCCGGTTCTGGATCGGCACCCTGTCGGTGCCGATCATCATGGCCGTGGTCTTCGGGCTGATCTTCCTCAGCAACACCACCACGGACACCGCCGCCGAGGCGCAGAAAGACGCCCAGTTCAGCATCTCCTACACCGACGCGTCCGGACTGATCACCGCCCAGGACGCCGCGATCTACGGGGCGACCGCCGCGGGCTCCCCCGACGCCGGGATCCGGGCCGTGCAGTCCGGCACCGTTGACGCCTACTTCCACTACCCTGCGCACCCCGAAACCACGGCCGTGCGCGTCTACGGTGCGGACCGGGGGATCTTCGAAAACGGCAAGTATGCCGCCGTCGCGCAGGCCATGCTGACGCACGCCGTCGAACAGAAAATCGCGTCACCGCAACTGGCCGCGCTCGACGCCGGCAGGGTGAAGATCGACACCATCACCTATGACGGCAGCAAGGAATCCGGCGGCCTGGGATCGGTGATTCCGCCGCTGATCTTCCTGGTCATTTTCTACGGGCTGATCGTGCTCCTGGCGGGGCAAATGCTCAACTCCACGCTGGAGGAGAAGGAAAACCGCGTCACCGAAATGATCCTGACCACGCTCAAACCGACGACGCTCATCGCGGGCAAGGTGATCGCACTGTTCGGAATCGGCCTGGTGCAGATGATCGTCTTCCTCTCACCCATCGTGATCGCCCGGCTGTACTTTCCCGCGGAGCTCAGCCTGGCAGCCCTGGACCTGCCTCCCCTGATCCTCGACCCGGTGCGGATGACCGTTGGCCTGCTGATCCTGGTCGGCGGCTTCGCCCTGTTCACCACCACCCTCGTGGCGATCGGCGCCGTGATGCCCACGGCGAAAGAGGCCGGCAACTTCATGGGCGTGATGATGGCGCTGATCTTCGTGCCGTTCTACGCCGTGGCCCTGGTGGTCTCCGATCCGCGGTCGGTGATCGTGCAGATTTTCACGTTCTTCCCGTTCTCGGCCCCGGTGACTGCGCTGCTGCGCAACGGCTTCGGCTCCCTGAACCTGCTCGAGGCCGGCATTGTGATCGCCATCCTCTACGTGGGCGCCGCGGTGATGCTCCGCCTGGCCGTGCGGCTCTTCCAGTACGGCTCCATCTCCTACACCTCGAAGGTCAACGTCCGGAACGCCCTGCGTTCCCGGGCCCGGCACCCTGTTGCCGACGCGCCGCCGGCGGCGGACCGCTGAGCGCAGCGCCGGCTACCGGGTGGCGCTGTCGCCTACCGGGTGGCGAGGAAGCTCCTGATCGCCTCCGCCATGGCTTTGGACTGGGTCCAATGCAGGTAGTGGCCTCCGGAGAGCGGGACAATTTCGTGGCGTTTGACGTTCCTCAGGAGGTTCTCGAGCGCCGCAGTCTTGCCGGCCGTCTCCGGCGATCCGTCGTCGGCGACAAAGGCGAGCACCGGCAGACCGTCAGGGTAGCTGATGCCGCGCAGGTCCGAGGCGTTGTTCCCGATCCGCGCCGTCTCATCGGCGACGGCCTGGTTGCCGAAATTCCAGCTCATCATCAGGCGCATGCGCTCGCGTTCCTCCGGAGTGTAGGCGTCGCCGTCGGGTTCCGCGAGACCGGGGGCCACCGCGAGGACGGCCCGGGCCACCCCGGTGACGGAGAGCAGCCGCGCGACACCGGGGCCCGCCAGCTCCACCTCCTCCGGCCCGCTGGTGGCTTTCGGCACGCTGACGTCGATCCCGACGACGGCGGCCACGTCCGCGGGATAGCGGTTGGCGTAGTCCAGCAGGTAGAAGCCGGCGATCGAGTGGCCGGCCAGGGTATAGGGCGGCGTGATGTTGAGCTTGCCAAGTGTTTCGTGGAGTTCCGTGCTGATGTTCTTGTTGGTCCGCTCGCTCGCACTCGGGTCGCTGTAGCCGTAGCCGAAACCCTCGACGACAGTGACGTTGTAGCCGCCCAGCTCCCGGATCAGCGGCGCGAAGTCCAGCGCCGGTGCTGCCGTTCCCAGGCCGCTGAGGAGCACAATCGGCTGGCCGGGTTGGCCGTTCCGGTAGACGTTCACCGTTCCGCCGGTGATCTCCACCCGTTCGCCGTAGGGGGTGATGCTGGCCCGCTCCTGCCGCTCAAGGAGCAGGTTGGCGACCGTCGAGGCCAGGACCAGTCCGATAACGGCCAGGACCGCCACGGCGAGGACGCGCAGTCTTTTCCGGCGCCTGGGCCGGCGCCGGCCGGGACCTGACTCGGTGCGGGGATCCGGAACGGTCACCTGTTCTGCTACTTCCCGGCCGTCACGCCTGCGGTGGCGCCCGCCGGCCGCAATGACGTGATCATCTTGCGGATTTCCTGGTATTCCGGGGTCGCGGCGTAGAGTTTGGCCTTCTCCAGATAGGGCAGTGAGGGGTCCCCGGGGGTGGCGTTGTTCTCCGGGTTGTACGTCCCGCCGAAGAACGCGCCGCTGGGCGGCCACAGGAACAGGTGGAACATCGGGCACGCGGTGTCACCGGATTCTTCGGGGACCATGGTGATGCCGTACGCGGCGATGGTGGACTGCGTGGCCACGGCATCCGTGTCCTCGCCCCGGGATTCGAACACGTAGCGGGGTACCCCGCCGTCGCCTCCGCCGCCTTCGGCCAGGGCCAGCATCGGCTCGGAGTCGTAGACCTCCATCGGGGTTTTGTCGACGCATTCCGCCCCGGTAACGATGTTGGTCCGCAGGCCCGCCATCGGTTTCCCCGCGGCGTTCAGCACGTCCACGAACTCTCCGGCGAGCGCCCCGCCGGGGTCGTTGACCGTCCAGCCGGCCGGGTAGTCGAACGACAAATCCCCGGCCTTCGTCGTGAAGGTCGTCCAGCCCGGCGACGGCCCCTCCGACGCCGGCAACCCGCCCGGCGTCGTGGCGGACGGCATCGACGTGCCAGGTGGTGACCCCGCCGGCGTCGTGGTCGCGGGCGACGAGTTGCCAGGTGCGGCGGGGCCGGCGGGCGGGGACGGCGACAGGCTGCAGGAGGCCAGCAACAACGCCGAGCTGAGGGCGATGCCCAGAGCGGCCTCCCGGCCGGTGGCGCCCAGGCCGGCGCCGTGCCGGCGCGTTCCGGGTGAAACCGCCGGCCTCCTCACGTCATGGCTTTCCGACCGGCCGCAGTGACGTGATTGCCTGCTTGACGTTTTTGTACTCGGTGGTGTCCTTGTACACCTCGGGGGTGTCCACGTTCGTGGGCCCTCCCGGGGTCGTGTCGAACGGGTCATAGACGCCGCCGAACATGGCGCCGCTGGGCGGCCAGGTGAAGAAGTGGAAGATCGGGCAGGCGGTGTCCCCGGTGGGTTCCGGCGCGGTGGTGATGCCGTAGGCCAGGAAGAGGGACTCGGCCGGATCACTCGACGTCGGGTCCGTCCGCCCCTCATAGACGAACCGCGGCGTCACCCCGCCCTGCGCCAGCGCGGGGACGGGCTCGGCGTCGTACTGCATGAAGGGGAACTTCTCGGTGCACTCGGCACCGGTGACCATGTTCGTCCGCAGGGTCGCCATCGTCTTTCCGTAGTCACTCACCAGCTCTACAAAGACGCCGCCCTCGGCGGGCTCGCCGGCCGGGTCCTTGATGGTCCACGACTCCGGGTAGTCGAACGCCAGCGAGCCGTCCGACGTCGTGAACGTCTTCCAGCCCGCCGGGACCGTGACGGTCGGTGAGGGGGTGGTGCTCGGCGACGGGCTCGCCGTTGCGGACGGGCCAGATGTGGCCGTCGTGACCGGCGGGGAACTGGTGGCGGGGGCCGCTGCCGGTGACCCGCAGCCGGCAAGGACGACCGCTGCGCAGAAAGCGGAAACGGCTGTGGCGACTGACGTGGCGCGGCCCATGGCACCCTCCCCCTGGGAAAATCGACTGGTTCGACAATTCTCGGGTGTTTCCGCGGGGAAACTAGGGCCTTAGGACCCTTGGCGACCCGCCGTGCCGGGCCAGCCGCCGCCGGTTCGCCCGCCGTGACGCTTCCCACGTTGTCCCCTGAGGATTTCGAATGGATCCAGAAGCTTGCTAGAGCTTAAGTAATGCAAGACGTCTTTGATCCCGCCCTGCCTTATCTGGCCCCCGTCCTCGCTGTTGCCCTCGCGGTGGCCGGCGGGCTCCTCGCCTCCTGGCTGGTGCGCCGGATTGTGCTCCGGCTCAACCGCAACCAGCCGGCCCTCCGCGAGACCTCCCGGGTGGCGCGGCTGCCGCTGCGTTTTGCGCTCTGCCTGATCGGTGTCCGGATCGCCCTGGGCCTGACCACGGACGAGGCCGGATGGAGCGGCACCGTGGACCACGTACTGCAGATCGCGCTGATCGGGTCCCTCGCGTGGCTGGCCGTCGCGGTGCTCCTCATCATCGAAACCATGCTGCTCACCCGCTACCGGGTGGACGTGGCGGACAACCGCCGGGCCCGCAGGCTCCGCACCCAGGTGATCCTCGCCCGGCGGATCGGCGTCGCCCTGATCGCCATCGTGGCGCTGGGCATCGCGATGCTGACCTTCCCCGCGATCCAGGCCCTCGGTGCCGGACTGCTCGCCTCGGCCGGCGTGATCTCGATTGTGGCCGGCCTCGCCGCGCAGACCTCGCTGGTCAATGTCTTCGCCGGCATCCAGCTTGCCTTCACGGATGCGATCCGGGTGGACGACGTGGTGGTGGTGCAGAAGGAATGGGGCCGGATCGAGGAGATCACCCTGACCTATGTGGTGGTCCACATCTGGGATGACCGGCGGATGATCCTGCCCTCCACGTACTTCACCACCACCCCGTTCGAGAACTGGACCCGGCGGCAGTCCGAGGTCATGGGCACCGTGGAGTTCGATCTCGACTGGCGTGCCCCGGTTGAGGACATGCGCGCCGAGCTCAATCGGATCCTGGCCGGCACCGAGCTCTGGGACGAGCGGGTCGGCATCCTGCAGATCACCGACGCGACCGCGGGCTTCGTCCGGGTCCGCATCCTGGTCAGCGCCGCCGACAGCGCCACGCTCTTTGACCTGCGCTGCCTGATCCGCGAGGAGCTGGTGCTGTTCCTGCAGCAGGAACACCCGACGGCGCTCCCCCGCGTCCGGCTCGAAACGCTGGGGTCCGCCGCGGACGATGCCTCTCGCACCTCCGGGACTTCCACGACGTCGGCGAAGCGGGCGGCCGGCCAGCCGGGCAAGGTCTCCGCCGCGGACGAACCCCGCCGGCACCCGGCCGATCCGCACGACTCCCAGCTGTTCACCGGCTCCATCGAGGCGGTCCAGCGCTCGCGCGCTTTCACCGGCCCGGGCGAGGAGGTCTTCGAGGACCGCGACAAGAACATCGCCGCGAAAAACTAGCGCGCCCGGGGCCGGCCCAGGCGGACCGGCTCCCCCGCAGGGACCCGCGCCGTCCACATAGCAACAGCGGGGTCTTCCCTGCCTGCGGGAACTGTTCAATAATCACGGTGGGGCGTCAGCGACGGTGCTGTCGCCGCGGAGCCCGCTGGACCAGCTGAGGAGCCCCATGACGGTACAACAGCCGACTGACGAATCCCTTCAGCCGCCCGCCCGCGATTGGTTCCGGAGCGCCGTCGTCTATCAGATTTATCCCCGCAGCTTCGCTGACTCCAACGGGGACGGCATCGGGGACCTGCGCGGCATCATCAGCAAGCTGGACTACCTGCAGCGGCTCGGCGTCGACGTCGTCTGGCTGTCCCCGATCTACACCTCCCCGCAGGACGACAACGGCTACGACATCAGCGACTACCGCACCGTCGACCCGATCTTCGGAACGCTCGAGGAACTGCGGGAGCTCACGGACGGACTGCACGCGCGGGGCATGAAGCTGGTCATGGACCTGGTTGTCAACCACACTTCGGACGAGCATCCCTGGTTCGTCGAGTCACGTTCCTCGAAGGACGACCCCAAGCGGGACTGGTACTGGTGGCGGCCGCCGCGCCAGGTTTCCACTGCCAGCTCCGCCGGTCCCGGGGCGGAGCCGAACAACTGGGGGTCGGTGTTCTCCGGCCCGGTCTGGGAGTTCGACCAGGCCACCGGCGAGTACTACCTGCACCTCTTTTCCCGGAAGCAGCCGGACCTGAACTGGGAGAATCCGGAGGTCCGGGCAGCGGTCTACGATATGATGAACTGGTGGCTGGACCGGGGTGTGGACGGCTTCCGGATGGACGTCATCAATTTCATCTCCAAGGACACCGCCCTGCCGGACGGTCCCATCGCCGCCAGGATGCTCTATGGCGACGGCAGCCCGTTCTACATCGGCGGGCCCCGGATCCATGAATTCCTGCAGGAGATGCACCGGGAGGTCTTTGCCGGCCGCCCCGGCCCGCTGCTCACCGTGGGCGAAATGCCCGGCGTCACAGTGGACGAGGCCATCCTGTTCACCGACCCGGAGCGGGCTGAGGTGGACATGGTCTTCCAGTTCGAACACGTCGCCCTGGACCATGAGGACGGCAACAAGTGGCGGCCCAGGAAGCTCAACCTCACGGACCTCAAGAAGAGCCTCGGACACTGGCAGACCGGCCTGGCCGAGCGCGGCTGGAACAGCCTGTACTGGGGCAACCACGACCAGGCCCGTGCGGTGTCGCGCTTCGGCGACGACGGCAAATACCGTGAGCTGTCCGCCAAAATGCTCGCCGGCATCCTGCATCTGCACCGCGGCACACCCTACGTCTACCAGGGCGAGGAACTGGGCATGACCAACATGACCTTCGGGGCGATCAGCGATTACCGCGACATCGAGGTCCTCAACCACCACCGCGAGGCCACCACACATTTGGGCCACACGGACGCCGACGTCCTCGCCGCGCTGGCACCGCTGAACCGCGACAACGCGCGCACCCCGGTCCAATGGGACGCGTCGCGGCACGCCGGCTTCACCACCGGAGCCCCCTGGATTGCGGTCAACCCCAACGCCAACCACATCAATGCCGCCGCGCAGGTCGACGACCCCGACTCGGTGTACAACTTCTACCGGAAGGTGATCGCCCTGCGGCACAGCGAGCCCGTGGTCGCGGACGGCGACTTCGCGATGCTGCTGCCGCGGGACGAGCACGTCTACGCCTTTGTCCGGTCGCTGCCCGATACCCGGCTGCTGGTGCTGGGCAACTTCTCCGGTCAGGACCAGGAGATAACGCTCGACGACGCCGCGGTGCCGCTCGCGTGGGGCAGCGCCGAACTGGTGCTGGGCAACTACCCGGCCGATGCCGCGGTGCCCCGTCTGCATCTCCGGCCGTGGGAGTTAAAAGTCCTGCGCGCCGGGGCGGCGCGGCCGGAGCGGTAAGCCGCGGCACAGCAACCCTGAGCACCACCCGATCAACGATGAGTGAGGGAGCCTGACATGACCATCCCACCGCCACCCGGACCCGAGCCGTTTCCACCGGAACCCGGGCCGACCACCCCCGAGCCTCAGCCCGGGGATCCATTCCCGCCGGAGCCCGGACCGGTCCCGCCGCCGGCGCCGATTCCGGAACCTGGTCCCGCACCGACGCCCGGGCCGTTCCCCACACCCGGGCCGCTGCCGATTCCGGATCCCGGACCGGTCCCGCCGCGGCCGGATCCAACGCGGTTCTAGATTCAAGCCGCTGGCCGGCTTGGCCGGCGGGACGTTCAACTGGCCGTACGTTCAACCCGGAGGCCTGCTCACGTTGCGTCAACGCCGACCAGGAAGGTCCGCACTTCGGCGTGGTCTCGGCACTCAGCCGATCGGGCTTCCACCTGTTGCTTGAGATCGTTTTAGCCTTGGCTATGCTTCAGCCGGGGAAAGAGCGACTCCGCATTGCCGCGGTCAATCGCCGCACGCAGGGAGGGCTCCAGCGGGTAGTTCTCGTACTGCCTGTTCAGGAGCCCGATCGCCATCGACGGTGCGAACGGGAAGTCAGTGCCGTAGGTGATACGGCGAGGGTCAGCGACCTCGAGCAGGGTGGGCAGCGTCGTCGGGCTTGCGGACAGGGCGAGGTCGTAGTAGAACCGCCGCAGGATTGATTGCTTCCCATCTGTCAGCGCTGCCAACACGCTTAGGGCCAGGTCTCGATCGTTAAGCATCGTGAGCAGGATCCTGAAGGCGATGTAAGGCACGAAGCCGCCCGCGTGGGCCAGGAGGAACTTGATTCCAGAGTACTTCTCCATCGCGCCGGACAGGATCAGGCTGATAGCTATGCGGGTGGTGTCGAGCAAGAAATCCGCGGCGAAGGTGGGGATGCCGGGCACCGCCGGAGCGGGAAGCTCGGCAGGGTGAATGAAGACGACGGCCTGGCGTCGGTGCAGGAACTCCAGCAGTGGCTCGAAGGCCGGATCGCCAGGTAGAGGCCGTCATTGTTGGCCAGCAGCACGATGCCATCCGCATGCAGGCTGTCCAGGGCGTACTTGGCCTCCGTCAGGGCGCCTTCCACGTCCGGCAACGTAAGTGTCGCGAAGAACCCGAATCGATCCGGCCGACCGGCTACCACCTCTGCGCTGTACTCATTGACCTCCCGCGCCCGTCGCCGCGCACCCACGGCGTCCCCGAGGTAGACACCGGGCGTGGAGAGGGACAAGATGCCCGTCTGCACGTCGTTCCCATCCATGAACTTCAGTGCGGAGCGCTCCGACCACGACGGCAGGTTCAAGCCACCCGGGCGGATGCCCTTTTCGTGCAGCCAACGTGCATACCCCGGCGGAATGATGTGCTGGTGGGTGTCAATGCGGTGCGGACGGCTCATCCGAATCCCCTGCCCAACGTGTTCGTTTCGCTGATCCGCGGGCCCCTCAAACATCAGCGGATGCTAACAATCTACTCGCCGACTGGAGGCAGGAGCGTGGGGCCTGTGAGCCTATCCACCGGGGCCACTCATGGCGGAACAACGCTTGGGGATCCGGGAGATCGACCGGCAACTCCCCGTGCCCCGGCGCGACGCTGGTCGCAGCGCTGCCGGCGACCAGAACCCGAAGATCGATCGTCGGGAACGTCGCGCCGGCCGGGTCGTTCAGGCCGTCAGCGGCTGGGACCGCTCTTCGTAGGTTCCGCGCCGCGCCCAGCCGTCCATGACACGCAAAAGACCCCTCGACGCGGGGATTCGGGCGTCGAAGGGTCTTTGGCGCGGCGCCAGGAAAAGCGCGCGTCGCCTGCTTGCTACGGCAGGATGATGTCGCGGGTCCGGTGGTCGTAGTGGATGACCAGTATGCCGCCGGAGTGGCGCACCTCGTGGTTGGCGCCGTCGAAGGCACCGAAGGCGCCGAAGTTCTCCTCCCAGGAGCGGTTGAGTGCGATCTTGAAGCTGTACGTACCGGCCGGGAGATCCGCCGCGAGCTTCCAGAGCTGATCGACGAGATCGAGCTCCATCTGGGATTCGTCGTAATGCGGGGCCCAGTTGGCCGGTGCGCCCAGCAGGATGTTGAAATCGCCCGCAACGGCGACTGCCTCCGGCTGTTCGATGGTTTCCACGCCGGTGGCGGGTGCCGCGGGGGCGGCCCCACCGTTGGGCGAACTTGCAGCGGCCAGCGCGTCAACCGCCGGCGATTCACTCTTCGGGGCCGTGGCGGTGGCCGTTGCCGCCGCGGACGCGGGCCCGGGGGCGGGTGCAGATGCGGCCTTGTCGGCGGCCTTGCGCTTCCGGACCGCCTTGGCGACGGGCGCAACGGCCTCTTCGACGAGCTTGGCAGCCTTGCCGGCGACCTTCTCGGCAACTGTGGCGGCCTTCGGGGCGGTCTTCGCAGCCGGCTTGACGACAGGCTCGGACGGCAGCGGAGTGCCGGCGGGAACGGGAGTTCCGGCGTCGAGCGCTGCGGTGAAAGCAGCGGGGTCGGCGAACGCGACGGTGGCGCGCTGGCCGTCCTCGGTGATCGTCCAGCCCGAACGGCCCTTGACCAGCCAGCCGGCCTTGACCAGCCGCGCGGTGGCGGTGGTCAGTGTTTTGTGGCCGCGGGGAATTCCGCCGCTCAGCAGCTCGCGCTCAAAGTCGTTGAGCGGGACGCGTTCGATGGCCTCGCCCAGCACAGCTCCGGCGTTCAGCTTCTCATCCGTCCATACCCCCTCTGCCAGAACGTCCAGTACAGCCTTCAGTCGACGGGTGGTGTTTTCCGCAGTGTTCGCGCCCATGGGTCTCCTCTAGAAGCAATTGATCCACCTGCATTTTGCCAAGAACGGATGGGTTCCCGCGAGTAGCAAAGGTTAACTCTGTGTGTCGTGACCCACTATTACACCCCATCCCGGTGGGCGCGAGGGGCTTAAACCGGCAGTACTCGCGGGTAATATTCCGCGTGCGGCAACCGATGCGTCCACCGAGCGGACTGTCGCTGCTGCCAGACCTTGGGGGTCAGGGCCGTCAACTGCCATCCCTGCAGGGTCGGCAGGGCGATGACCGCCACGCCGATCCAGAGCCACGCCGATCCAGGGCAGGATCTCGCCGAAGTAATTCGGGTGGACTAATTCGGGTGGCGGGACTTGGCCCAAAGCCCGGTCGAGAATGGTCCCTTGTTGGCAGGGTCGGCGTTGAAGCGGCTTTTCTGCCGTCGGCCACGGTGGGCAACCTTGCCTCGGCCGGTTCGTGCTGCTGCTCACCGACCTCAGTGCGGCCACCGGTATCGTGACCCCCACACGATGAAGCTCAAGCGCGGTGCCTTCACCGAAAGCGCCCGCCTCATCGTCGACAACCTCTACGCCGACAAAAGGAGCCAAGCATGAGCATTCACGCCAAGAGGTGGCTGCTTTCCTACGCGGTCGCCGCCGTGATCTTCGCCGTCCTCGACGTTGTCTGGATCGGCACCGTGGCGAACAACCAGTATCAAAGCCAGATCGGCGACCTCCTCGCGCCCAGCGCCAACCTCGCCGGCGCCGTCGTCTTCTACCTCATTTACGTTGCGGGGATGGTGCACTATGGCATCCGGCCGAACGACCCGGACGTCACCATGCGGCAACGGGTGACGGGAGCCGCCCTGTTCGGCTTCTTCACCTACGCCACCTGGGCCCTGACCGCACTCGCCGTCCTCAAGGACTTCCCCGCCATTGTTGCCGTGACCGACATCGCCTGGGGAGTCGCGGCGTGCAGCGCCGTCACCTGGCTCACGGCAACCCTGCTGCGGCGAATGCTCGCGCCAGCGGTCACCGCAGCGTAGCGTCGCCCCAAGCCGCCCCTTGTCGCCATAGGTGAAGTATGCTTCACTAATTGTACGGAGGGGAGTATCCCCTGAATGTTCCGTCGTCAGTACGGCCGACCCTGAGCGGCCCGGCGGGACAGGTCCCCGGGACCGGGAAAGACCTCCAGTTAGTAGCACTGACTGGAAGCGGTTTTCCCTGATGAATGTTCCTTTTTGGGCTTGGTTGGCCGTTCTCACCGTTATAGTCCTGATGCTGGCCGTGGACTTGTTCGCGCACCGCAGGGCGCACGTCATCGGCGTCCGCGAAGCCGCCCTCTGGTCCGGCCTCTGGGTCGCCTTCGGAGTAGGGTTCGGCGCCCTGGTGTGGCAAATCTTCGGGGCTGAGTTTGGCCAGCAATACTTCGCCGGCTACCTGATCGAGAAATCCCTGGCAGTGGACAACGTGTTCATTTGGGCGATCATCTTCACGTACTTCGCAGTACCCCGCGAATACCAGCACCGGGTGCTGTTCTTCGGGGTCCTGAGCGCCCTGATATTCCGCGGCATCTTCATCGCGGCGGGCTCCGCGATCATCGCCAGCGCCGGGTGGGTGCTGTACATCTTTGCAGCGTTCCTGCTCTTCACCGGCTACCGGATGATCCGGCACCGCAACGAACATCTTGACCCGGAAAAGTCCCGGGTCCTGAAACTCTTCCGCCGGCGCGTGCCCATGACAAACGACTTCCACGGCCAGCGCTTCCTGATCCGCAAGAACGGCGCTGTGCTGGCCACCCCGTTGCTAGCGGTCCTGGTCCTCATCGAGGTCACCGACATCATCTTCGCCGTGGACTCCATCCCTGCGATCTTCGCCGTCACCGACGAAGTGTTCCTGGTCTTCACCGCCAACGCGTTTGCCATCCTGGGCCTCCGGGCAATGTACTTTCTGCTCTCCGACCTGATCCACCGCTTCATCTACCTCAAGATCGGCCTCGCGCTCGTCCTGATTTGGGTCGGCATCAAAATGCTCCTCAAAATCGATATCTACTACATCCCCACCACGCTCTCCCTGACCATCATCGCCACCATCCTTGGGGTGTCCATCGGAGCCAGTCTGTGGGCCACCCGCGGACAGGACAGCGAGGCTCCGGCGGCGCCGGCGCATTCCCCGTTCGGAACCGCGGCGGCCGAGGAAATCGCGGAGCTGGAACCGGTGTGGCGTAAACGCGGCGGCATGAAAGCTTCTTCGGCTGCTAGCCGGAAACGTCAGTAAGGAACATCCATGTCAGCCTCACCGCTTGGTCCGGAAATGGGCCCGGAACCGCCCCCTTCTCCGGCACACGCTCGTCCAAGGTGGACCTTTCTTACGAACCACGGGCACGTTCTGCTCTCGGTGGCCGCAGACCCTCAAGCCCGGATCACCGACATCGCCGCGAGGGTGGGGATAACACCACGCTCGACTCTCCAGATCCTCAAGGATCTCGAAGACGGAGGATATCTTCACCGCGTCCGGGCGGGACGGCGAACCAGCTATGCCGTTGAACCCCACCAGCACTTCCGCCACCCCGCCACCGCATCCTGGGAAATCGACGGTCTGCTCCGTCTCTTCGCGGGCGCCGCACCGTCAGCCGACGCGGTACCGCCACAGGAGGTACCCTGACCCGGAGAAGACCCCTGCCCCGTTGATGGGCCGTGCGTGACCCAGCGTTGTCCTATCGGTTATGGTTCCCATCCGCAGTTCCCATCCGCCGGTTATAGCAGCCAGGAGTGACTGGGCAACAGTGGGTTCAGTGCCCGGAGGCCGCCAGTTCGGCCAGCAGTTCCGTCTTTCGTTCCTCGCTCGCGAAGGAGGAGCGGATCGAGTTTGCCGCCATCCGGACTAAGTCGAACTCGGACAGCCCGATCAGGGATTTCAGCTGCGCAAAGTTGTCATCCACGTAGCCGCCGAAATACGCCGGGTCGTCCGAGTTCACGCTCACATTCAGGCCTGCCGCCAGCATCGCCGGCAGGGGGTGCTCCTTCAGCGTGTCCACCGTGCGGAGCCGGACATTGGACAGCGGGCACACGGTCAGCGGCGTGAGCTCGTCCACCAGCCGTTCCACCAGCTCGGGATCCTCCATGCAGCGGATACCGTGGTCGATCCGTTCCACGTCAAGGATGTCCAGCGCGTCAATGATGTACGACGGCGGGCCCTCCTCGCCGGCGTGCGCGGTCCGGTGCAGCCCGGCGTCCTTGGCCCGGGCGAACAGCCGCTCAAACTTGGCCGGCGGGTTGCCCACCTCGGCCGAGTCGAGGCCGATGCCGGCGATCGGCGCATCCATCGCGAGCAGCTTCTCCAGCACTTCCAGCGCGGAATCCTCGGAGAGATCGCGCAGGAACGCGGCGATCAGCAGGGTGGAGATCCCGAACTCCTGCTCCGAGACGGCCAGCACCGAAGCCACGCCGTTCACGCAGGTCTCCAGCGCCACGCCGCGGGACAGGTGCGCCTGCGGATCCAGCATGATCTCGGCATGCCGGACGCCGGCGAGCGCGGCCCGGGACAGGTAGGCCCGGGTCATGTCGGCGAAGTCCTGCTCGGTCCGCAGCACGGCCATGTTGGCGTAGTAGAGGTCCAGGAAGGACTGCAGGTCGGTGAACTCGTACCGGGAGCGCAGCTCGTCCAGGTCCGCGTACGGCAGCTGGATCCCGTTGCGCTCCGCCAGAGCGAAGATCAGCTCGGGTTCGAGGGTTCCCTCGATATGCAGGTGGAGCTCGGCGACCGGCAGCGGGGCGTGGACTGCGGCAGGAACCTCGACGAAGTCGGGAACCTCGGGTGCGGCGGTTGCCGGGCTGTCGGATGCGGCAGTGTCGGTGGCAGCGTCTTCGGTGGCAGCGACGCCGTCGTTAGTTTCCATCCGGTAAGGATATGCCCGCGGGCAGCAGACACCGATAGAGTCGATCAGATGCACACTGATCAGCATGCTTCCCATCGTCCCGGCGAGGCATCTCCCGCGCCCGGCGCCGGCCACGCCCCGGACGGCTTCGTCCGGGTGCGCGGTGCCCGGGAAAACAACCTGCGCAACGTGGACGTGGACGTGCCCCGCGATGCGATCGTGGCGTTCACCGGGGTTTCCGGGTCCGGCAAGTCCTCGCTGGCCTTCGGGACCATCTACGCCGAGGCTCAGCGCCGCTACTTCGAATCCGTGGCGCCCTACGCCCGGCGGCTGATCCAGCAGGGCCACAACCCCAAGGTGGAGATGATCAGCGGGCTGCCGCCCGCCGTCGCGCTGCAGCAGCGCCGCGGGACGCCGAGTTCCCGCTCGACGGTGGGCACGGTCACCACGCTGTCCAATTCGCTGCGGATGCTCTTCTCCCGCGCCGGCAGCTACCCCGACGGCGCGGGCCAACTCGACTCGGACGCGTTCTCCCCCAACACCGCCGCCGGCGCCTGCCCCGAATGCCATGGCCTCGGCATCGCGCACACCGTCACCGAGTCCTCCCTGGTCCCGGACACCTCGCTGAGCATCCGCGACGGCGCGATCGCCGCCTGGCCCGGCGCCTGGCAGGGCAAGAACCTGCGTGACATCCTTACCCACCTGGGTCACGACGTCGACACCCCCTGGCGGAAACTGGCCAAAAAGGATCGCGACTGGATCCTCTTCACCGAGGAACAGCCCGTGGTGGAGGTGACACCGCAGCGCGACCGCGTCGCGAAGCCATACAAGGGCCGCTTCTGGAGCGCGAAAAGCTACGTGCTGCATACCCTCGCCGACTCCAAGAGCACCACCATGCGCGAGAAGGTGCTGCGCTTCATGGAAACCGGACCCTGCCCGGTCTGCGGCGGCGCCGGCCTGACCCCGGCCGCCCTCGCGGTGACGTTCGCCGGCCGCACCATCGCCGAGCTCAACTCCGTACCCATGTCTGAACTGGCGGGCATCATCCGTCCCACCAGCGAGCTGACGACCGCCGGGACCGCCTCACGCAAACAAAGCTCCGGCGAGGCCAACGAGGTCGCCGTCGCCATCACCCGGGACCTGCTGCAACGCGTCACCGTGCTGCTGGACCTCGGGCTGGGCTATCTCGCGCTGGGCCGGGCCACCCCCACCCTGTCCCCGGGCGAGATGCAGCGGCTGCGGATCGCCACCCAGCTGCGCTCCGGCCTCTTTGGCGTGATCTACGTGCTGGACGAGCCCTCCGCCGGTCTGCACCCGGCCGACGCCGAGCCCCTCCTCGCGGTGCTGGACCAGCTCAAGTCCTCCGGCAACTCGGTGTTTGTGGTGGAGCACAACATGGACATCGTCCGCCGCGCCGACTGGCTGGTCGACGTCGGCCCGCGCGCCGGCGAGGGCGGCGGCGAGGTGCTCTACAGCGGCCCCGTCGCCGGGCTCGCCGAGGTGGAGTCGTCGGTGACCCGGCCGTTCCTGTTCCCGGACGGCTCAGGCGTCGGTTCCGCGGCACCCGGCCCGCGGCCCGGGGCTGCTCGGCGCGAGGCTGCACAGCGGGACGCTGACGGCTGGCTGGAGCTGCGCGGCATCAGCCGGCATAACCTGCGCGAACTCGACGCCGACTTCCCGCTCGGCGTGCTGACGGCGGTCACCGGCGTGTCCGGTTCCGGCAAGTCGACCCTGGTCAGCCAGGTCCTCGCCGAGGTGGTCGGCCGCCGGCTGCACCCGGAGGCCGACGCCGCAGCGAAAGCCACCGGGGACCTGGAGTCCGAGCCCGCAGAATCCGCCGGGCCGCTCAGTGTCGGCCCGGTCTCCGGACTGGACCGGCTGGACCGGCTCGTCAAGGTGGACCAGAAGCCGATCGGCCGCACCCCACGCTCCAACCTCGCCACGTACACCGGCCTCTTCGACGCCGTCCGCAAGGAATTCGCCGCGACGGACGAGGCCCGTTCCCGCGGCTTCGGCGCCGGCCGCTTCTCCTTCAACGTCGCGGGCGGGCGCTGCGAGACCTGCCAGGGCGAGGGCTTCGTCGCCGTCGAACTGCTGTTCCTGCCCGGCAGCTACGGCCCCTGCCCGGAATGCCACGGCTCGCGCTACAACCCGGAGACCCTCGAGGTCACCTACTGCGGCAAGAACGTCGCGGAGGTCCTCGGCCTGACGGTCAACGCTGCCGCCGAGTTCCTGTCCGAGGTCCCCTCCGCCGCCCGCAGCCTGCAGACCCTCCGCGAGGTAGGGCTCGGCTACCTGCGGCTGGGCCAGCCGGCCACCGAACTCTCCGGCGGTGAGGCCCAGCGCATCAAGCTCGCCACCGAGCTGCAACGCGCCCAGCGCGGGCACTCGCTGTACCTGCTGGACGAGCCCACCACGGGCCTGCACCCGGCCGACGTCGAACTCCTGATGGCGCAGCTGCACCGGCTGGTGGACGCCGGCAACACCGTGATCGTGGTGGAACACGAGATGGACGTGGTGGCGGCCGCGGACTGGGTGATAGACCTTGGTCCCGCCGGTGGCGACGCTGGCGGCAAGATCATCGAGGTCGGGACACCCGCCGCCGTCGCACGGTCCAAAAAGAGCCGGACGGCACCGTATCTTGCCGCAGTGCTCGGCGGCTGATAAATAAAAACAGTTTACTGATGATAACGGCTTGATAACGGGAATGGCGTGGTTTAGCGTAGGGTGCATGCCCGGACACCGGGCATGCATGCCCGGTGCTACCACCACCAGAAACTGCCCGACCGGTAGCCACCGCAACGACCTCTATTGTCAGGGGCGGGCAGTTAGTGCGACAACGTCCGGGGACGGACCGAGCACCGGTGGCCCTCAGGAGCATCAACCCATGAAGAAATCCACCTACAGCACTGCCGCGCGCCGTGGCATCACCTTTGCGGCCGTCTCGATAGCCGGCGTTGCTCTGTCCGCCTCCGCGGCCAACGCAGCCGTCCCTGGCGCGACAGCCGGCTCCGTCTGGGATTCCCTTGCCGAGTGCGAAAGCAGCGGCAACTGGGCGATCAACACCGGCAACGGCTTCGCGGGCGGGCTGCAGTTCACCCCCAGCACGTGGGCAGCGTATGGCGGCACCGGGTCTGCGGCCAACGCCAGCCGTGAGCAGCAAATCGCCGTCGCCGAGAGGGTGCAGGCAGGCCAGGGCTGGGGAGCATGGCCGTCCTGCTCCGCGAAGCTTGGCCTGACCGGCGGCGCCATCGCTCCGCAGAGTGTGCCCCAGGCACAGCCGGCGGTTCAGGCCCCGGCCGCCAAGGCCGCCCCGAAGGCCGTGACCAAGGCCGCGGCACCCAAGGTCGCCGCCAAGGCCGCCCCCAAGGCGGCAGCCCCGAAGGCAGCCGCCCCGGCACGCCACGTGGCGGCCGTCGCGCTGAGCGGCGAAAGCTACACGATCCAGAGCGGCGACACCTTGAGCAAGGTCGCGGAGAAGCTCAACATCACCGGGGGGTGGCAGTCGCTGGCCGACGCCAACGCCGCCTCCATCAGCAACCCTGATCTGGTCTTCCCTGGCCAGGTGCTGCAGCTTCCGGCCTAGTCAGCTCTCGGGCGGCGCAGCAGGAGCGGTTAAACCACGACGCCGGAGCGTTCCCTCACGGGGACCCTCCGGCGTCGTGCTGTCTGCGTGCTGTCTTATGCAGCCCGCGGAATCTCGCGGACAATCTGCACTTTCCAGGCGGTGTCGTCGCTGGTGTCCAGCAGGGCGACGGTCCCCATGGCGAGATGGAGGGCCACGCGTTTGGCGGCGAGCAGCTCGAGGTAAAGGTTTTCGTTCATCCGGGCCGGGGCGTCGATGACGTACTTCACGGCGTCGCGGACCTTGCGGTAATTGGCGCTCTTTTCGCGGTGGAGGTGCAGTTCCAGCATTCCCCGCTGGCGGATCTTCGGCTCGTGGCGGTTCAGCCAGGACACCGCGGCGTGGACTGCTACGACGATGGCGAGCGAGACAACATAGATCTCCCAGCCGCTGGAAAGCAGGAACAGCGGGAGATTGGCGATCGCAACAACGGCGATGAACAGCCGGAGTGCCAGCAGACGCCGCATGGTCAGCGCCACCGACGCCAGGGCCGACCGGAAACCGGACAGCTCCTTGCGGGCGGCCGCGGGATCGATCGTGAACTCCTCCAGGATGAGGATCCCGTTGGCGTCGGGGCTCAGCATTTGGCCGTATCGGGGGAGCTTTCCGGGCGCAGGCCGCGCCGATGTTTCATTTACTGACTTCTTCGGCATGGGCGTGTCTTCCGGGCGTCACGGGTGGTTTGTGCTAGTTTACCCGCCGAAGTCGCCGGCTGTCTGTCCCATTCCAGAATGTGAACACGCTCACCCGCAGCCTGGCGCAATTGGCGCATTGGCTCCATGGCCTCAAACTGGAGAGATGCAGACTTTTCTCCCCTTCCCCGATTTCCAGCAGAGCGCCGCGGTTCTGGACCGCGCGCGGCTCGGCAAGCAGCGAGTTGAAGCGCTGCAGACCCTGCGGGCGCTGGTGATCCCGGAGTACGGCTGGCAGTCGCACCCGGCGATCCGGATGTGGATGGGGTACGTTCCCGCGCTGACGCTGTACGGCCTGACCATGGTCGACGAATGGACAGCCCGCGGCGGGGAGGACACCACCCGCGAGAAGATCATGGAATTCGCACCCCAGGCTGCGCACCCCGACTATGCCGCCAAGATCCCGATGCCGCCGTGGCTGGGAGCCCCCGAGGTGCACCTCAGCCACCGCTCCCGGCTGATCGCCAAGGACCCGCGGTTCTATACGCCGCTGTTCCCGGACACGGAGCTCGACCTGGAGTACGTCTGGCCCGAACCCAAGCACGAGCTGTTGCCGGAGGATCCGATCGGCGACCGCATGTGGGTCCTCCGCCAGCCGCTGGGTGACACCGAACCGACGAAGGTGGCTACGGTCAGCCTGCCGCTCGTAGGTCGGGCGAAGGCTGCCGCCGAAGGCGACGAGGAGTACCAGTTCGTTTACGCGGACTCCGGTGCCCGCCGTCCCGCCAAGGTGCGCAAGCTGCCGCCGAAGCAGCTCGTCAAGAAGCCGACCCGCAAGCGCCAGCACCAGGAGGAAGCGTTCAATACGCTGCCCGGCAACTCGACCGTTGCGATCCCGTTCGACGGCGGCGCGTCCTTCGCCGTCGGCAAGGTCCTGGGCCGTCCGATCACCGTGGATGGCCGCTTCGCGCGGAACTTCCAGGTCGACGAGATCCTGGACCGCTCGTCGTTCGACTACCCGGCGCTGCTGCAGGATCCTCGGGTCTTCTTCCCGATCCCGGCGCGCTAATCTGGATCGGCGGCCGTGGCCGCCGAAAAATGGCAGACTGGCCAACATGACTGTACTTATGGCCGGTTGCGGCGATCTGGGCACCGAGGCCGGCCTGCGGTTCGCCGCGGCGGGCCACCGCGTGGTGGGCTGGCGGCGCTCGCCGGAGAAGCTCCCCGCCGCCATCGAAGGTGCAGCGGCCGACTTGAGCGCCGGCGAACTGCCGCCCGTCCCGGCGGACACGACCGCCGTCGCCGTCGCGATTGCGGCGGACTCCCCCACCGAAGCTGCCTACCGGGCCGCCTACGTGGACGGTCTGTCGAATGTCCTCGACGCCGTCCTGAAGTCCGGCGCCCCGGTCCGGCGGGTGCTTTTTGTCTCCTCGACCGCTGTTTACGGCGACGCGGGCGGGGGCTGGGTTGATGAGAGCACGACGCCGGAGCCCGGCGGGTTCTCCGGCCGCATCATCCGGGAGTCGGAGGATCTCCTCGCCGGCCGGTTGAGCGGCACCGGAATCACCCCGGTGGTGCTGCGGCTCGGCGGTATCTACGGTCCCGGACGTACGCGGCTCCTTGACCAGGTCCGGAGCGGGTCCGCGGTCCTTCCGGCAGAGTCACGGTTCACGAACCGGATCCACCGTGACGACGCCGCGGCAGCAATCGTCCACCTGTGCACCATGGACCCGGTCCCCGCGCCGGTGTATCTGGGCGCGGACAACGAGCCTGCCGAAATGGGCGAGGTGCTGCGCTTCCTGGCCGCCGAGCTGGGACTCCCCCAGCCGCCGTCGGGCGCGGCCGAAAGTGGCGCGCAGCCCGGCGGTGAGCCGTCCCGCGGCGGCAACAAGCGCTGCAGCAACGCGCTATTGCGCAGCACAGGCTTCGAGTTCACCTATCCAAGCTTCCGCGAAGGCTACCGGGCCATGCTCGCCGGCGTGGGTGAACGGCACGCCTGAGCACGCCGTTCCGAGGGCCACCCACCGAGTTTCCAGTGAGGGGAACAATGGATTTGCAGCACATAATTGAAGCGGTCGGCGGGTACATGGACGCCGCCGGCGTGGCCGTGATGGTGATCGGCGCCTTGGTGTCCATCCCGCTGGCGATTCGCGGTTTCCAGCCGCGGCGGTTGCCCGAAGGTGCCGAGCCGCTATCCGTGTACCGCTCATACCGGCAATTGCTGGGCCGTTCAATCCTGCTCGGGCTGGAGCTCCTGGTCGCGGCGGACATCATCAAGACTGTCGCGGTTACCCCGACCTTCGAAAGTGTCGGGGTGCTCGCCATCATTGTGCTGATCAGGACCTTCCTGAGCTTTTCACTTGAGCTCGAAATCACCGGACGCTGGCCTTGGCAGAAGCAGCCCGAAGGCTCTTCCGCCGCGAGATCTGCCGGGTAAAGCCCAGCCACGCCTCACCGATGGTCTGCACTGCCAGCTGTCCCCGACCGACATCCAATTGAGTCATCACAACAGATCGCTCGCCACCAGTCACCGGGAGTGACGAACCACGAGTCGCCCCGTAGCCTCGTCGTATGGGGAAGATCGTTCGGCTTTGGTTTGTAGGCATGTCCGCGCTGTTAGCCGGATGCTCGGCCTTACCCGGTTCGATCGCCGAATCTGAACGCCAGGGCGGGCTTCCCGCGGAAGCAATCACTGCAAAACCAAGCTCTTCTGCTCAGGCTCCCCTATATCCATTCCCTGCAGCAGGCTGGCTCGATGCCGGAGCGAAATTCGCCGTAGTATTGAGCGGCAGTTCAAGCTGCCCGGCCTTCCCATCCTCTATCGAAGTCCTCGATGCACATCACCTCAAGCTTGGTCTCGACACCCGGGGTGGACCACAGTGCACCGCAGACTTGGCTCCACGCACTTACGTAATCAAAACCCCAGCCCAGGTAGACGTCTCGCGTGAAGTAACGCTCCAATATGGAGACACGATCGTCGTTCTGCCGCCGCTCAAATAGCCCGGTCGCAGTGGCAGGAGCGGAAAATATCTGGGTCAGGGGTCCGAAATTCAGGTCGTGGCCGTACGTCCGGATTACTCAAGCATCTATCCCTAACAATCCCGGTTGAGATTCCTACCGGTTCACGGCGTGCCGTTAGGCTCGGGGGATGACTGACTACGCAGCGGGCACCGACTGATGGGCGTTGATCCGTGGCCGAGTGCCCCTGAGCTTCCGGCCCCGGTCATCATGGACCAGCGGTGGACGGACGCGGTCTTTTTGCACTGGCGGATCCCTGCTGCAGCGGCGGCGCCGTTCATGCCTCCGGGGGTGGTACCGGACGATTTCGACGGCTCCGCCTGGGTGGGGCTGATCGGTTTCCGGATGCAAGGCGCGAGCGTGGGCCGGGGGCCCGCGATCCCCTATTTCGGTAGCTTCACCGAGATCAACGTGCGTCTCTACTCGCGGGAACCTGACGGCACCCGCGGTGTTGTCTTCCTGAGCCTGGATGCGACGCGGTTGGCGGTGGTGCTCGCTGCCCGGGCGGCCGGGATTCCTTATGTGTGGTCGCGGGCGGGCTTCCGCGGGGTCGGGAACCTGGAAGCTTCGGCCAGCGCCGGTCTTACGGGTGGTCCGGGACGGTTGGGTGAGGCGGGTCCGGCGGGTCCCCAGGCCGGATACTGGGTGCGCCGGTTCCGGGGCGGTGCCCGAAGCGACTTCACGGTTGCCCCGGAGCTCGACGCCGAAGCAACCGACCCGCTGTCCATCCACCTCACGGCCCGGTTCGGCCTGCACACCCGGTTACGGGAAAGGACGCTGTATGTTCCCAACACTCATGAAGCGTGGCCGCTGTACCGCGGGCAATTGACCCACCTCGAGGATCAGCTGGTCGCCGCAGCTGGTATTGACGTCGCGGGACCGCCCGAATCGGTGCTCTTCTCGCCCGGAGTCCGCACCCAGTTCGGCCGGCCGCGCTTCCTGACCGGCTGAACTGAGACGCAGCCTTGATCCCATCACGGTGGCGAATCCTGAAAACCAGATGAGGCACGTAACGCCTCCATATCTTCCTGCCGCTAATAGTGTCTGACCTCGCTGAGACAATTTATTCATGGAAATCTTCAGGGATTTCATTCCTTTCCAGGGCACGGGCCGGAGCGCAGAATCCGGGACCGTGGCTGTCGCCGGCGCCGGGCGGTCCGGGGTGGAGGGGGCGCTGGCGTTGCTCCGGGAGGCGGGGTCGACGGCGGTCGGGGACGCGGCGTTGTTGGGATTCCGGGCCGCCGCGGATTACGCCGGGACGCTGGAGGAACTCTCGCGGACGCTGGAGTATCTGCAGCTTGTGGCCGCCGCCGCCGTGGACCGGACCAGGAAAGAGGCCGCGACCGCGAAAGCGGGCTCCTCGTGGACGACCGGCTGGCGCGAGAACCCAGGCCCCGTGGCCGACGCGGGACCCGCAGCCGGCCCGGGACCCGCAGCCGGCCCGGCTGGCGCTGCCGCGGGTGTGGGTGTGGGGGTGGTGGATGACGGGTACCGGAACACCACGGAGTTCCTGCGGGGCCGGCTGCGGATCAGCGCCGCCGAGGCCCGGCACCGGCTGTCGCTCGCCGGGACCCTGCTGCCCCGCCAGGGCTTCACCGGCAACACGTTGGCCCCCGCGTATGGGGTCCTCGGCGCCGCCGTCGCCGCCGGGGACGTCCCGTCGCGGTCCGCGACCCTGATCACGCTGGCCCTGGACCGGGTCCGGCACGTCTGCGACGCCGACGCCGCGGCCCGGATGGAACAGGCCCTGACCCGCACTGCGGCGGAGAACGACCCGGACTTCCTCGCCCGCGTGGCCCGGAGTTGGACCGATGCGCTGGATCAGGACGGCGCCGAGCCCTCCGAGGAGCTGCTGCGCCAGCTCCAGGGCGCCTTCATCCGCAAACCCCGCCACGGGCTCCAGCACGTCGAGATCTTCGCGACCGCCGAACAATTCGAACACCTCCTAACCGTGATGAACACCGCCACCAACCCCCGAAACACCACCGCCCAAACCACAGCAGACGGGAATGACGGGGCTGCCGGCCGCGGCCTGAGCGGCGCCACGAAGTCCCCTCCGGGTCCCCGGATTCTGCCACGATGGAAGCATCCGCAATCGCACTGCGGCGGAGGAGGCACGCATGCTGAGCCAGTTCTACGTCAATCCGATCCTGCCGGCCCAGGACGGCGACCGCGCCCGTAGGTTCTACCGCGACGTCCTCGGCCTCCAACTGCTCACGGGCCCGACGGACGACCCTATGGTGTTCGCCGCAGCCCAAGGCTCGAGCATTGCCCTGAGCGAAATGCCTGACCGCGTTCCACCGCCCTACCCGGTGGTCAGCTTCATGGTCACCGGCATCGAGGACGTCGTTAAAGTGCTCAAGGCCCGGGGTGCCACCTTCCGGCCGCTGGCCCCGGCCAGCTTCACTGGCGTCGAGGGCACGCCCGTCGGCGACGTGATGGACTTCGGATCCGCGAAATCCGCATTTCTGGAAGACTCCGAGGGCAACGTGATCGCGCTCAACGAATTCGTCGGCTGAACGGCCAGAGGCCGACACCGAAGCCGGCACATCAAGTGACCGGGTGACGTGGGCAGACGCAAAAGGGGAGCCGCAATGCCCTAACGCCCGGCAGCGTACCCCTGCGCGCCCCTGGGATTTGCCGCTGCCTGCAGGACTCCGGTCGAAGGATCCCGCACCACCGCTGACAACCTTCCCAGCGTCCAGCCGCCCACCCTGGTGACCACATGCCCGCGGCGCTCCAGTCCCGCGATGACATCCTCGCCCAGTCGGTCCTCGACGACGGCGCCGCCGGGCTCCCAAGTGCGCGGCCAAAACGAACCGGGCATCGACGTCGTATGGAACGTGGGCGCATCGATGGCCTGCTGTGGTGAGTAGCCGCCGATGATCGTGCGCAGCAGATACGGCAGCTGCCATTGGTCCTGCTGGTCACCGCCCGGCGAACCCAGCGCGGTCACGGCCTGGCCGTCCCGCAACACGAGGGTCGGCGTCAGCGTGGTGCGGGGCCGTTTGCCCGGCGTCAGGGTCGAGGGAGTCCCCGGTTCCAGCCAGGTCATCTGCAGGCGGGTGCCAAGACAGAACCCCAGTTCCGGGATGGCCGGCGAGGATTGCAGCCAGCCGCCCGACGGCGTGGCCGAGACCATGTTGCCCCAGCGGTCCACGACGTCGATATGGCAGGTGTCGCCGCGGGTCTCCCCGCTCGGTGCCACGGTGGGCTCCCCCACCCCGAGCCCGGCGGCTCCCGCTCCGGCAAGGGCCGGCGGCGTGTAGTGGGTGCGCAGCGGCGGTACGTAGGGCTCATGCCCGGGCACGGTTCCCGGCCGGAAGTCGTGCGAGGCCTGCTCCGCGATCAGCGCCCGGCGGTCCGCGCAGTACTCCGCGGACAACAGGTACTCCAGCGGCACGGCGGTGTCGCCGTAGTACGCTTCCCGGTCCGCGAGCGCCAGCTTTTGGGCCTCCAGGATGGTGTGGGTCCCGAGCTCGGTGGACGGGTCAAGGCACCGGTCCTCGAACCCTTCGAGAATGGCGAGCGTCTGAAGCAGCGCCGGGCCCTGTCCCCACGGCCCCGTCTTGGCGATCGTGTGACCCCGGAACTCAACGGTGGCTGCCGGCTCGTACCCGGCCTCGAAGCCCGCGAGATCCGCCAGCGCCAGGACCCCGCGGTGGTCGGCCCCGGAGGAGTGCCGGTGCGGTATCTGCACCGAATCCACCATGGCCCTGGCCACGAAGCCCTCGCGCCACTCGCGGCGGGCGGCGTCGATCCGGGTCTGGCGGGAATCCCCGGCCGCCCCGGCGTCGACCAGACGCTGCAGGGTCCGGGCGTAGGCCGGATTCCGGACCAGCTCCCCTTCGGCCGGAATCCGTCCCCCGGGCATCCAGAGGTCCGCCGAGCTGGGCCAGTGCGTCCGGAAAAGCTCAGCCACCGCGGCAATTGTCGTCCTAACCCTGCCCAGCATCGGGTGCCCGTCGCGGGCATAGCCGACCGCAAAGGCAAGCACCTCGTCCAGTTCCCAGGTCCCGTGGTCGCGCAGCAGCAGCAGCCAGGCGTCGACGGCGGCAGGCACCGCGGCGGCCAGCGCGCCCGAACCCGGCACGAGTTCCAGGCCTTCGGCGAGGTAGTGCTTCACGGTGGCTCCGGCCGGCGCCGGCCCCTGGCCCATCAGGACAAGCGGTCTGCCCGGTTCCTCCGCGGTGACGAAGACGCCGGTCATGTCGCCGCCGGGACCGTTCAGGTGCGGCTCCACGACATGCAGGACGAAGGCGCCCGCCGTGGCGGCGTCGAACGCGTTCCCGCCGCGTTCGAGCACGGCCTGCGCGGCCGCCGTCGCCAGCCAATGCGTCGAGGCGCTCATCCCGAAGGTGCCCTGCAGCGTGGGGCGGGTGGTGAACGGGTCCGGGCGGGTGAACGCCACCGACCCCACCGCCGCCGGAGTCAACGCCTCTTCAGCGAGGTCAGCCAAACAGGGCCGCCACCCGGGTAAGGGTCTCGTAGACGCCGTACCCCAGCGGCACGCCGACCAGCGCCCAGGCGATGGCCAGTTTCCCGGTGGACGGCTTTCCCGATGTCTGTTCAGCAGACAGATGTGCACTACTCATCTCAGGCCTCCAAGGCGGGTTCTTCGGCCCGGACGCGGTCCGGGCGTGGTTCGTGGAACTTGCTGTCGACCGGTTTGACCAACAGGTTGGCCACAAAGCCGATGACCAGCAGCCCCACCATGGTCAGCAGCGCGGGCTGGTAGGACGCGGCGGTCAGCTGGCCGGGCTTGCCCTGGGCATCCAGGAAAGCGTTGACAATCAGCGGCCCGGCGATCCCGGCCGCGGACCACGCGGTCAGGAGCCTGCCGTGGATCGCCCCGACCTGGAACGTTCCGAACAGGTCGCGGAGGTAGGCCGGGACGGTCGCGAAGCCACCGCCGTAGAAGGAGATGATGACGAAGGCGAGCGCCACGTAGAGGAACGTGGTTGTCGAACCGGCCAGTGCCAGCACCGTGTAGAGCACGGCGCCGACGCCGAGGTACATCATGTAGATCCGTTTGCGGCCGGTCACGTCGGAGGTGGCGGACCAGGCGAAGCGGCCGGACATGTTGCCGATCGAGAGCAGCCCGACGAAGCCGGACGCGACCGCGGCGCTGACCAGGGACACGCCGTCGGACTGGCGGAAGAAGTCCTGGATCATCGGAGCAGCCTGCTCCAGAATGCCGATCCCGGCGGTGACGTTGCAGAAGAGGGCAATCCAGACGAGCCAGAACTGCCTGGTCTTGACGGCGTTCTTGGCGGAGACGTTGTCCGTGGTGACGAGCGTGGCGGCCTTGACCTTGGAGGCGTCGAAGCCGTCCGGCTTCCAGCCGTCGGCCGGGACCTTGATGGTGAAGGCGCCGAAGAGCATGTAGGCGAGGTACACGGCGGCGAGGGTCAGGAAGAGCTTGCCGACGGAGTCGCCGCTGGCCACCCAGCCCTTGGCCCCGGAGTTGGGGTCATACATTTTCAGCAGCGCGGTGGAGACCGGGCTGGCGATCAGGGCGCCGCCGCCGAAGCCCATGATGGCCATGCCGGTCGCGAGGCCCGGCCGGTCCGGGAACCATTTGATCAGGGTGGAGACCGGTGAGATGTAGCCGATGCCCAGTCCGATGCCGCCGATGAAGCCGTAGCCGAGGTAGACCAGCCAGAGCTGGCCGCTGAAGATGCCGAGCGAGCCGATCAGGAAGCCGCTGGCCCAGAACATCGCCGACGTGAACATCGCCTTGCGCGGGCCATTCTTATCCACCCAGGTCCCCATGATGGCGGCCGAGAGGCCCAGCATCACGATGGCGATCGAGAAGATCACGCCGATCTCGGTCAGACTGGCGCCGAAGTGCTTCACCAGCGCCGTTTTGTAGACGCTCGTCGCGTACGCCTGCCCGATGCACAGATGCACGGCGAGCGCCGCGGGTGGCACCAGCCACCGGTTGAATCCCGGTGGGGCGATGGTTCGTTCACGGTCCAGCCAGCCCATAAGTGCTCCCTTGCTTGTCGCAGACATCGGCGTCCCACCGGCATAGAGGCGAAGGACCTCCAGTTTGGGCCGTTGCCTTCGGCAATCATGGTGCAGATCATCAGCAAACGTACTAGATCTGCGCCGAGTGGTAGGAAATCCGCGACAAGCGGTCAGGAAGGGCTCTTTCGGACCCTATTTTCCGTGTCCTACTTTCCGAGCCCGGCTCTTCGCAGTGCCTCGGCCATCGCAGTGTTGGCGGGAGCCGGGGCCGGCGTCGTTTTGGCGGGCGTCGTTTTGGCGGGAGCCGGGGCCGACGTCGTTTTGGCGGGCGTCGTTTTGGCAGGAGCCGGGGCGGGCGACGACGTCTGCGGCTGCCTGCCGGGCGTCCGGCGCTCGGGAGCCGGTTTCCCGGACGGCTGCTTTGACGGCTGCTTCGACGCCGGCCGCTGGCCAGGCTGCCGCGGCGCAGTCTGGGGGGCCGCTTGCCGCGAACGGTCCGGCTGGGAGGCACGTCCGCCGGCGGCTGCCGGTTCGTCGTCGAGCCGCAGCGTCAGCGAGATCCGCTTCCGTTCCGGATCCGCCTCCAGCACTTTGACACGGACGACCTGGCCGGATTTGACCACGTCATGCGGGTCGGCGACGAAGCGGTTGGCCAGCGCGGAGACGTGCACCAGGCCATCCTGGTGCACCCCGACGTCGACGAACGCGCCGAAGGCCGCGACGTTGGTGACGGTCCCTTCCAGCACCATCCCGGGCCTGAGGTCGGAGATCTTCTCGATGCCCTCCGAGAACGTCGCCGCCGCGAACGCCGGACGCGGGTCGCGGCCGGGCTTATCGAGTTCGGCGATGATGTCCTGCACCGTGGGCAGCCCGAAAGAGCCGTCGACGAAGTCCTGCGGATTCAAGGTGGCGTAGCTTGCCGCGGCCGGGCCCTTCCCGCCGGCGGCGGCTTTGATCTTCCGCGCCACCGGGTACGCCTCCGGGTGCACGCTGGAGGCATCCAGCGGCTCCGCTCCCCCGGTGATCCGCAGGAAGCCGGCGCACTGTTCGAACGCCTTGGCGCCGAGCCGCGGCACCTTCTTCAGCTCGCTGCGTTTGTGGAACGGGCCGTTCTCGTTCCGGTAGGCGACGATGTTCTCGCTCAGCAGCGGCCCGACGCCGGCGACGCGGCTCAGCAGCGCCGGGGAGGCGGTGTTGACGTCCACCCCGACGGCGTTCACGCAGTCCTCGACGACGGCATCGAGGCTGCGGTCCAGCTTGGCGGCGGTGACGTCGTGCTGGTACTGCCCGACGCCGATCGACTTCGGCTCGATCTTCACCAGCTCCGCGAGCGGGTCCTGCAGCCGCCGCGCGATCGACACGGCCCCGCGCAGGGACACGTCCATGCCCGGCAGCTCCGCGGAGGCCAGCGCCGACGCGGAATACACCGAGGCGCCGGCCTCCGACACCACGACCTTTTGCGGTTTGCTGCCCGGCTTGCGGCCCGGTGTGCTGCTTGGTGTGCCGGCCGCGCCCGCGGTGAGCTGCTTGAGCAGTTCAGCGGCGAGTTTGTCCGTCTCCCGGGAGGCGGTGCCGTTGCCGATCGCCACAAGTTCGACGGCGTGCTTCCGCGCCAGGTTCGCCAGGGTCCGGAGCGCCTCGTCCCACTTCCGGACCGGGGCGTGCGGGTAGATGGTGTCGGTCGCGACGACCTTGCCGGTGCCGTCCACGACCGCGACCTTCACCCCAGTGCGCAGTCCCGGGTCCAGGCCCAGGGTGGCGCGGTTTCCGGCCGGGGCTGCGAGGAGCACATCGCGGAGGTTGGCGGCGAAGACCCGCACGGCCTCGTCCTCTGCTGCGGCGAACATCCGGCTCCGCAGGTCCGCGGTCAGCCGGGCGAGCACGCGCGAGCGCCAGGCCAGCTGGGCGGTCTGCAGCAGCCAGGCATCGGCGGGCCGGCCGCGGTCGGCGACCCCGAGGAACCGGGCCACAGCGGCCTCGTACCGACTGCGCGCGGCGGTGAGGGCGGCGTCGTCGTTCGGTTCAGCCTCGGCGAGATCCAGCTCCAGGACCCCGTCCTTTTCGCCGCGCAGCAATGCCAGGACGCGGTGCGAGGGCATCCCGGACGGCTGCTGGGAGAACTCGAAATAGTCCTTGAACTTCTGCCCCTCGGCGTCCTTGCCCTTCTTCACGCGGGACACCATCCGGCCCTGGGTCCAGAGCCGCTCGCGCAGCGTGGCGGCCAGGTCGGCATCCTGGGCGACTCGTTCCACCAGGATGGAGCGGGCGCCGGCGAGCGCGGCGGCGGCGTCTTCGATGGAGTGTTCGGCCTTCAGGTACTTGTTGGCCTCGCGCTCCGGATCCAGCTCGGGCCGTTTCAGCAGCGCGTCGGCGAGCGGCTCCAGCCCGGCCTCGCGGGCGATCTGCGCCTTGGTCCGCCGCTTGGTCTTGAACGGCAGGTAGATGTCCTCGAGCCGGGACTTCGTGTCGGCGCCGGCGACGGCGGCCTGCAGTTCCGGGGTCAGCGCACCCTGCGCGGCAATCGCCTCGAGGATGGTCCGGCGGCGGTCCTCCAGCTCGCGGAGGTAACGCAGCCGCTCCTCCAGGTCGCGAAGCTGCGTGTCATCCAGCGTCCCGGTCGCCTCCTTGCGGTAACGGGCGATGAACGGCACGGTGGACCCGGCGTCGAGCAGGTCCACGGCCGCTTTGACCTGCCAGGCCAGCACGCCGAGCTCGGCGGCGATCTGGGCCGCGATGCCGGACTCCTGCGTGCGCGGAGCCTGGGCCTTGGCGGACGGCGTCCCTGAGGACGCCACCTTGACGGATGCCACCTGGACGGGCGCCTTCGGGGGCGTTGCGGAGGCTGACGGGGAAGGGCTGTGCGGGAGTTGGGTCACCCTGCCATTTTGCCTTACCGGGCCTTCACTCGGCGGTGCCGGGGGCGGGACGGGGCTGCTCGACGTCCTGGAGGACCTCGTTGCGGCGGAGGAACCAGGGCTTGAAGGGCGGATCGAAGCGGGCGAACCGTGGGAGCCCGACGGCGGTGAGACCGGCTGTGGCCAGCGCGGCCTGCAGTTCCCGGTTCCGTTTCCCGAAGGCGCTCTCCGATCCGCCGCCGGAGAAGCTGAGTGCGGCCGTCAGGGAACCGGGCACGGTCCGGATTTTGACGTCCGGATTCGTTGGGACCGGGGCGGTTTCCGCGGTCGTCCCGGCCGGCAGGACGAAGGCGACGGTGTACTCGGCGGCGTCCCCGCCGCTGGTCAGGGATCCGCGCTGGAGCACCGGGGCGGTCATGGCGAGCTTCTGCGACGGGCCGGGTTCCTGCACCACCGGGGCGGTCATCGGCACCGATTGGCTGGTGGTGTTGTTGCCGCTGATGTAGTTGAAGAGGTGCCGGAAGGCCGCATTGCCGGCCCGGTCGAACGTCGCGTTGACCTGCACCTCGGCGACCGCATGCGCGGGATAGCGGCGCAACTCGAAATCCGGGAAGCACTGGATCAATTCGAAGGGCTGCTGTTCGGTCATCGTCCTCAGAACCCTACGCCGGGCCTCCGACCGGAACCAGTCCCCTCAACCCGACGTGCCCGGAGGATTGTCAGAGGGCTTTGATAACTTGAGGATTAGACGGGCGAACCGTGAAGACAGCGCTCCGTCTATTAGCACCGCATTTAGACAGCACCGCATCCAGGCAGCACGCATCAACATCGGGGGCATTGTGTTTTTCCTTGAACCGGAAGTACCGGGTTCCGCACGGGACCTGGTCTTTTCCGCGAGCGACCTCGTGATCGCGGCCAGCTGCGAGTACCAGCTGCTCCGGAAGCTGGACGAGAAAGCGGGCCGCTCGCCCAAAGCGGTCTTCGACGACGACGAGATGCTCAAGCACGCCGCCGTGCTGGGCGACCTCCACGAGCGCAAGGTCCTCGACAGCTTCGTCGCGCAGTTCGGCCACTGGGCGCCGGCCACCGGACGCGGCGTTTACGACGTCGTCCCGGCTGAGTCCATGGACCGCGCGACGCTTCAGGCCAAACACCGGGAATCCATCGATGCCCTGCGCTCCGGCGCCGACGTTGTGTTCCAGGCGGCGTTCTTCGACGGCCAATTCCACGGCCGGTCCGACTTCCTGGTCCGGCAGGCTGACGGCAGCTATGCGGTGTTCGACACCAAGCTGGCCCGCCACGCGAAGGTGACCGCTCTGCTCCAGCTGGCAGCCTACGGCGACCAGTTGGTGAAAGCCGGGATCACACCCTCCCCGGCGGTGACCCTGGTCCTGGGCGCTACCGTCCCGCTTCCTGGCGGCGGCTTCGACTACGTCCGCAGCCACCACAAACTTGCGGAGATCCTGCCGGTCTTCCGGGAGCGGCGGGACCGCTTTCTGGCGTTGACGTCCTCCCACCTGGCGCAGCAGCAGACCGTCCGGTGGGGTGCGCCCGGGCTCAGCGCCTGTGGCCGTTGCGACTACTGCCACGAGCAGGTCGTAGCCACCGACGATCTGCTCCTGGTGGCGCGGATGAATTCGGCGCGGCGCAAGGCACTCCACCAGGACGGCATCCGGACTGTCCGAGCGTTTGCGGAAGCCACCCTCGTGAACCCGAACGCCTCGCTGCTGCGCCTGCAGGCCCAGGCCCGGATGCAGAGCGGTCTGGGCGCTGCGGATGGGGAGGTCCGGTTCGCCAAGGACGGCGAAGCGTACACCATTCGTTTTGGAGTGATTCCGGAAAACACGCTCGCCGAGCTTCCCCCGCCCAGCGAGGGTGACATTTTCTTCGACTTCGAGGGCGATCCCCTGTGGCAGGAAAGCGCGACCGGCGTCTGGGGCTTGGAGTATCTGTTCGGCGTTATCGAGGCGCCGACGGGGCCAGGTGTCCCGGGGGTTTTCCGGCCCTTCTGGGCGCACAGCCGGGAGGCGGAGAAGCATGCGTTCCTCGATTTCCTCGACTACGTCGAAAAACGCCGCCGAGACTACCCGGACATGCACGTCTACCACTACGCCGCCTACGAGAAAACGGCGCTCCGAAAGCTCTCCGTGCTGCACGTTGCCGGCGAAGACATCGTTGACGAGTGGCTGCGGGAAGGCCTCCTGGTGGACCTCTACCAGACTGTCCGGAACAGCATCCGCATCTCCGAGAACTCCTACAGCATCAAGAAGCTCGAGCCGCTGTACATGGGGAACAATCTGCGCTCGGGGGACGTGAAGGACGCCGGCGCCTCGGTGGTGGCCTACGCGCATTTCTGCGACGCCCGCGACGACGGCCGGGCTGAGGAAGCGGCCACGATCCTCGCAGGGATCTCCGATTACAACGAATACGACTGCCTCTCCACGCTGGAGCTGCGGAACTGGCTCCTGGGCCTGGCCCGGGATCGCGGCATCAGGTCGGGCGGCGGCGGCTCTGGCAGCGGCGCCGCCTCCACGGGCACGACCAAAACGGTTGCCGGCGGCGCGGACACCGCGTTGGACACCGGGCGGGGTGCCGCTGACCTGGATCCGCTGGAAGTGGCGCTGGGCGGGCTGGCGAGTGCCGGCGTCGGGCTGTCCGTGTCTGACAAGAAGGCGGTGTCGATGCTGGCGGCGGCGGTCAGCTATCACCGCCGGGAGCGGAAGGCGTTCTGGTGGGCGCACTTCGACCGCTGCGAAAACGGCCCGGACACGCATCACCAGCAGGACCGCAATGTGTTCCTCGTTGAGGACGCGGAGGTGCTCGAGGACTGGTGGAAAGACGGCGCCAAGCTCCCGGAGCGGAGGGTGAAGCTGATTGGCACGGTCAGTCCGGGCTCGGACCTCCGCGAGGGCAGCAAATGGTTCCGTATGTATGAGCCGCCGCTGCCGGCCGGGCTGGAGGGCACGGGAATCAACGGGACCGGACGCAACGGGTGGTTCGGCACCGAGGTTCTGGAGCTCGGTCACGAGGACGGCAGGGACACCGTTGTCATCCGGGACAAGCTCCGCAAGGCCACCGACCCCTACGGCCAGGTCCCGGTTGCGCTGACCGAGGACCAGCCCATCCAGACCAAGAGCCTCGAAGACGCGCTGGCGGCGCTGGCCTCCACCGTGGCCGCTGCACTGCAGTCCAATCCGCCCGTCTTTCCGCACCATCCCGCGCTCGATCTCATCCGCCGCCTTCCGCCGCGGCTGCGGTCCGGGGCGCAACTGCCCGCGCCCGGGGAAGGCCCGGACCGGTTTATCGACGCGATCACGGAGGCCGTCATCGCCTTGGACCACTCCTACGTCGCGGTCCAGGGACCACCCGGGACCGGCAAAACCCACGTGGGATCGCACGTCATTGCCCGGCTGGTTGCCCGGGGTTGGAAAGTCGGTGTCGTGGGCCAGTCCCATGCGGTGGTGGAGAACCTGCTGACGACGGCTGTAAACAAGGCGGGCGTCGATCCGTCCCTGGTGGCCAAGGATATGAAACACGCGGAGCCCCTCCCCTGGCAGCAGCGCTCGGCGAAAGACGTGGCGCGCCTGCTCAGTTCGCCCGGTGGGGCGCTCATCGGCGGCACTGCGTGGACCATGACGGGAGCCAACGTTCCGGCCGGCGCCCTGGACCTGCTGGTGATCGACGAGGCCGGGCAGTTCTCCCTGGCCAACACCCTCGCCGTGGCACAGGCCAGCAGCCGCCTGCTCTTGCTCGGCGATCCGCAGCAGCTGCCGCAGGTCAGCCAGGGAGCCCACCCCGAGCCGGTGGACGAGTCGGCCCTCGGCTGGGTTTCCGCCGGTCATGCCACGCTCCCGCCGGACCTTGGCTATTTTCTGGCCGACTCGTGGCGGATGACCTCCGAGCTCTGCCGGGCCGTCTCGGAACTCTCCTATGAAGGAAAGCTGCGCTCGGCTCCGGCGGCGGAGCTCCGTCGGCTCGACGGAGCTCCGCCCGGGATCGAAACCGTTCTGGTGGAGCACAGCGGCAACGTCACGTCCTCGACCGAGGAAGCCGCCGAAGTCGTCCGGCAGGTGCGGCGCCATCTGGGGTTGAGCTGGCATTCCGAGCAGGGCACCCGCCCCCTCAGCGCGGCCGACATCCTGGTTGTGGCCGCCTACAACGCCCAGGTCAACGTGATCCGCGGCGCCCTGGACAGCGCGGGGCTCGCCGGCGTGCGGGTGGGAACGGTGGACAAGTTCCAGGGCCAGGAAGCCGCCGTCGTGATCGTGTCCATGGCGTGCTCGGCGGTGGCCGAGGCGCCGCGGGGCATGGAATTCCTGCTTTCGCGCAACCGGATCAACGTGGCGGTCTCCCGCGGCCAGTGGCGCGCCGTCGTGGTCCGCGCACCAGAGCTGACCAACTACCTCCCCGCGCATCCCGAGGGCCTGGAGCAGCTGGGCGGGTTCATCGGGCTGTGCCAGCACTCGGTCACCGCCAGCCGGTAGGACATGCTGATTCTTCACCCCGGGCCCCGCGGGACATGCTCAGTCTTAAACACGAACAGTGGGCAGAATGGCATTCTGCCCACTGTTCGTGGCTGCGGCGGGACATGTCCGCCCCTAGGGGTACTGCTGGACCCCGCGGAGGTGCCGGTGGTTCCTGGCTGACCTAGTTCTGGTACGCCGGGTAGTCGGTGTAGCCCTGGGCGCCGTCGGTGTAGAAGGTGGCCGAGTCTGCCACATTGGTCGGAAGTCCTTCCCGCCAACGGCGGACGAGGTCCGGGTTGGCGATGGCCGGGCGTCCGACGACGACGGCGTCAGCGTGGCCGTCCGCAACAATCGCGGTGGCTTCCTCGCGGGTGGTGACGACGCCGAAGCCCGTGTTCAGCAGGAAGGTGCCGTTGAAGCGGGTGCGCAGTTCCTGCACCAAGGCGCTCGTCGGCTCCTTGTGCAGGACGCTCAGGTAGGCGAGGTTCAGGGGCGCCAAGGCATCCACGAGGATCCCGTAGGTTGCCCGGACGTCTGCTGCGTCAAGTTCCAGGGCTCCCTGGACGTTGTGCTCGGGCGAGATGCGGATGCCGACCCGGTCGGCGCCAATGGCGTCCACTACGGCCCGGGTCACTTCGATGACGAAGCGCGCCCGGTTCTCCGGTGAGCCGCCGTAGATGTCGTCGCGCTGGTTGGCGGACGGTGCCAGGAATTCGTGCAGCAGGTAGCCGTTGGCTGAGTGCAGCTCGACGCCGTCGAACCCGGCACCGATGGCGTTGCGGGACGCGGTGACGAACTCCTCGAGGATGCCCGGCAGTTCGTCGGTGGTCAGGGCGTGCGGAACGGGGAATGCCTGCTTGCCCTCGTAGGTGCGGGTCTGGCCGTCGATCGCGATGGCACTCGGCGCCACCACCTGGTGACCGCCAGTGGTGTCTTCATGCGTGACGCGTCCGGCGTGCATCACCTGGGCGAAGATGCGGCCGCCCTCGGCATGCACGGAGGCGGTGACGTCGGCCCAGCCCTTGAGCTGTTCCTCCGTCACCAGGCCCGGCTGGCCCGGCATTCCCCGGCCTGCGTGGCTGGGGTAGGTGCCCTCACTCACGATCAGGCCGAGGGACGCACGCTGGCGGTAGTGCTCGGCAACCAGCGGACCGGGAACGCCCTCCTTGCCGGAGCGGACGCGGGTCAGCGGCGCCATCACCAGCCGGTTGGGCAGTTCCAGCTCGCCGAGGGTCATCGGGGAAAACAGCATGCGCAGTTCCTTTCACAAGGGATTGGGTTCTCTGGCGGCAACTGCGCGGCGCCTGCAACTATTCCGGGCGTGACTCGGATCACTAGGGGTGGACGATGATTTTCACCGCCGTGTCGTTGTGGTTGATCAGGGTGTCGAAGCCCTTGTCCACGAGATCGTCCAGGGCGATTCTTCCCGTAATGAAGGGTTTCAGGTCGACTTTTCCGTCCTGGACGAGTTTGATCGCGGCCGCATGATCGCCGCAGTAGGCGATGGTGCCGCGGAGGTCGATTTCCTTCAGGACGACCTTCTGCATGTCCACGGTGGCCGGATGTCCCCAGATCGACACGTTGACCACAACGCCCGCCGGCTTCACGACGTCGAGCATGGTGTCCAGCACGGCATTCACGCCGGCGCATTCAAAGGCTGCATCCGCCCCGCCGCCGTTGGTCAGTTCCAGCACCCGGGCCTTGACGTCGTCGGAACTCGGGTCCAGAACATGGTCCGCGACGCCCGAGGAAACCGCCTTGTCCTTCCGGGCAGCCGACAACTCAGTGACGATCGTGGTGACGCCGAGGCCCTTGAGGACCGCCGCGGTCAGCAGTCCAATGGGGCCGGCACCGCCGACAACGGCGACGTCCCCGGCTTTGACGTCGCTCCGGCCGACGGCGTGATAGGCCACGGCGAGGGGTTCAATGAGGGCGGCTTCGTCCAGCGGGATGTCGCCGACGGGGTGGACCCACCGGGTGTCGACGACGATCTTCTCACTCAGGCCCCCGCCGCCTCCCGCCAGGCCGATGAAGCCGATTTTGGTGCAGAGGTTGTAGTGCCCGCTGAGGCACGGGCCGCATTCATTGCAGACGATGTAGGGTTCCACCACGACGCTGTCTCCGATGGCCAGCCCGGTAACGCCCTCGCCCAGTTCCGCGACCGTGCCGGAAAACTCGTGTCCCAGGGTGACGGGGGCGGCCTCGTGCGACAGCGAGTGGGGATGGCCGGGCGGTGGGGTGAAGATCGGCCCTTCCAGGAATTCGTGAAGGTCCGTGCCGCAGATCCCGCACCAGGCGACGGCGATCTTCACCGCTCCGGGGCGCAGCTCCGGCTCCGGGACATCTTCGATCCGGAGATCCTCGCGGGCATGGAATCGTGCTGCTTTCATGGTGTTTTTCCTTCGCATTACGGGCCGTGGATGCGCCGGTCAGGCGCATCCACGGCATGTCGTTGGATTGTCACAGCAGGTGTCCGTCACCCCCAGTGTGGTTCCAGGAGGTGTGATTGTCACGGCCTGCGGAGGTCAGCGCGTGTGGTGCGTGGGCTGGCGTTCGAAGACCGGTGTGGGAAGCCCTTCCATCCTGGCCTTGAGCTGCAGCGCCAGATAGTTGGAGTAGTGGCGGCTTTGGTGCAGATTGCCGCCGTGGATCCAGAGGTTGTCGACGTTGGTGGGCTTCCACATGTTGCGCAGTTCGCCTTCCCATGGTCCCGGGTCCTTGGGAGTGTCCGAGCCAAAGCCCCAGCATTTACCGACGGCGTCGGCCACCTCGGGCGAGACCAGATCGGCCAGCCAGCCGTTCATGGACCCGTAGCCGGTGGCGTAGATGATGGTGTCGGCTTCCAGTTCCGTGCCGTTGGCCATCACGACAGCGTTTCCGGTGATCTTGCCGACCTCGCCGTTGGCGAGCTTGACCCGGCCGTCAATGATCAGCTGCGAGGCGCCGACGTCGATGTAGTAGCCGGAGCCACGCCGCAGGTACTTGAGGAACAGGCCGGAGCCATCCACGCCGAAGTCCAGGTCAAAGCCGGCGGCCTCCAGCTGGGAGTAAAACTCGGCGTCCCGCTCGGCCATCTCCGCATAGACGGGGATCTGGGCTTCAGGCAGGATCCGGTACGGCAGCGAGGCGAACAGCAGGTCGGCCTTCTCGGTGGTGACCCCGTTGGCCAGCGCCTTCTCGGAGTACAGACCGCCGAGGGCGAGGTCCATAAGGGATTCGCTGCGGGCGATGTGCGTGGAGGAGCGCTGGACCATGGTGACGTCCGCGCCGTGTTCCCACAGGTCTGCGCAGATATCGTGCGCCGAGTTGTTGGAGCCGATGACCACGGCCTTCTTCCCGGTCCAGTCCCCGCCGCCCGGATGCTTGGACGAGTGGTACTGCTCCCCGAGGAAGGATTCGGCGCCGTCGAACGTGGGGACGCTGGGGTATCCCGAAACGCCCAGCGCGAAGACGAGCTGTTTGGGGCGCAGGGTGACCGGTTCGCCGTCGCGCACTACCTCAACGACCCACTCTTGGGACGATTCATCGAAGCGGGCATTGGTGCATTCGGTCTTGGACCAGTAGTTCAGTTCCATGATCCGCGTGTAGTTCTCCAGCCAGTCGCCGATCTTGTCCTTGGCTGCGAAGACCGGCCAGTCGTCGGGGAACTTGATGTAGGGCAGGTGGTCGTACCAGACCGGATCGTGGAGGTGGAGGGACTTGTAGCGGTTCCGCCAGGAGTCACCCGGGCGGTCGTTCTTTTCGATGATGATGGTGGGCACGCCGAGCCGGCGCAGCCGTGCCCCCAGCCCGATTCCGCCCTGGCCGCCGCCGATGATGACGGTGTAGGGCTGGTCTTCGTAGCCGAGCCGGGCTTCCTGCTCTTCCTTCAGTTCCAGCCACGACTTGCGGCCCTTGGTGATCTCGTGGGCGACACCCTTCTCCCGGTTAACCCCCTTCTTTTCCTCGAAGCCCTTGAGCTCCTGCATGGTGGTGAGCAGGGTCCAGCATTTCCCGTTCCGAAGGCGCAGATGGGCGTATCCAAGCGCCTGGGCGGTCTCGAAATTCACCCAA
This sequence comes from Pseudarthrobacter sp. HLT1-3, assembly GCF_059383535.1. Lineage (NCBI taxonomy): Bacteria > Bacillati > Actinomycetota > Actinomycetes > Micrococcales > Micrococcaceae > Pseudarthrobacter > Pseudarthrobacter sp. HLT1-3. Next base: position 113,132 of record NZ_JBWZCJ010000002.1, read on the forward strand.
GCCTCGGCATTGGCCGCGTCCCCGGTGGCGTCCTCGGCCAGCGTCCAGTTGCTGGGCTGCACGTCGTCCAGGGTCGCGTCCAGCATGCGCCGGATGTCCTCCTTGCCCTCAAGGGTCTTGAGGTTCCACGTAAAGGAGACGAAGTCGCGCCAGTACGAATCGTCGTCGAATAGTTCAAGCACGCCGTCCGTGTTGTGGCTGCGCAGCGCCGCATCGAATTGCGCCAGCCACGCCGCGACCACGCCGTTTGGAGTCTCAGGCATGTTTCCTCTTTCCGTTGCCAACTGTGGGCGGGTTCCGTTGGATGGCGTCTCGACCATGCAGTGACCCGCATCACAAGTAAAGTCCGCAGGGGGTTACAATCGGGTTACACAGAGCTCTCAGGCTCCTGGCCCGCGCTTCCGCCGGACAGGGGCTGGCGGTGGCTGGCGGGCGCGACGATTCGAGGGCGAGTTGGGAAAATGAGCATGCGGCCGGGCAGTCGCTTGATCACGCCGCTCTCGGACCTGAGGTTTTCCGCGCCGGCGGAGTACGCTCGGGCCCTCCGGAAGGCCCACGAGGCCACGGTTTCCGGTACTCCAGGTCCGCATTTGTCGGCGTCCCTCGTTAAGTCCTGGCAGCGCTCCCTCGCGTTGGGCATCAACCCCGATGGGCACCGGCCGGTCCACCGGCATGAAGTTTCCGAGGCGCGCTCGCTCAGTGCAGGCCACCGGCTGGCCGCCGTGATGCCCGCGCTGTCCCAGTTGCTGGCAGACGAAACGGCAACCGGGCGCCACCTGTTGATCGTGACCGATCATGCGGGTGAAGTGCTGTGGCGCATCGGCAGCAAACAGGCCCTTAAACTCGCGGACTCCCTGGAGTTCGTGGAGGGGGCCGACTGGTCCGAATCCGGGGTGGGCACCAACGCCATCAGCGAGGCACTCGTGACGGGCGCCCCGGCGCAACTCTTCTCGGCCGAACACCTGGTGCGGACGCATCACGACTGGGCCTGCACCGCGTCCCCGATTCGCGACCCTCTGACGGGGGAAATCGTGGGCGTTCTGGATGTTTCCGGCCCGTTTGAATCCGTTACGCCGGACAGTCTTCGCCTGGTGCGCTGCGGCGTACGGCTGGCGGAGGAGCTGTTGAAATCCGCCGCTCCTCCCCCCGGCTCCGGCGGGACGTCAGGAGGATTTGCTGCGGCGGGACACTCCGAAGCCGGGGCCAGGTCCCAGCTGACGCTGCTGCTGCTGGGGGACGCACCTTCTGCCGCGCTCGACGGCGGCACCCGTCGCCCGCTGACGTTGCGCCGTGCCGAGATTCTGGCCCTGCTGGCGTCCCGGACCCAGGGCTGGAGCGCGGACGAGCTGGCCTACGAGATCCATGGCGACGCGGGCACCGCTGCGGCAGTCCGGACCGAGATGCACCGGATCCGCAGCATCCTGGGCAACGTGGTCGAAGCGAACCCCTACCGTTTCTCGTCCAGCGTCAGGGTCGTCACTGATGCGTCAATCGTGGCTGGCCATTTGCGCGATGGCCGGGTTGCCGAGGCGTTTGCCGCGTATCTGGCCAAACTCCTCAACCGCTCGAGCAACTTCGCCGTCGGGCTCATGCGCGACGAGCTCAACGAAGCCGTCGGGGCCTCCATCCGCGCCAGCGGCGACGCGGGGCTGATGCTGAAATGGTGCACGAGCGACATGGGCTCCTTGGACACGGTCGCAGCAGCAACCGCGGCCACCCTTATGGGACCCCAGGATCCGCGTAGCCAGCTGGTGACCGCCCGGATGGAACGGGTCGACCGGGAGCTGCGCGCCTAATCGCTGTGCCTCCAGCGTGCAGACGCGCGCCGGAACCTGTTCCCAGGCTAGGGAGCTGGCGTTACGACGCCGGGGCAACCTTGACCTTGCGGGTTGCGGAGGCAGTCATCGGCGAAGTTCCGGGTGATGGAGCGCCATACGCTCACGGTCTGCGGCGGCGCACTGAACTGCCCCTGGCCCGGGATGGGCAGGGGCGGCCCGCCGTTGACGGAGTACGTCCCCTGGAAATGGGTCGTCAGCACCACTGAAAAATCGCCGGTCTCGGTGTAGACGTGGCTGGTGGCCGTCTTTTCGCCCCAGCGGTCCTGCGGGAGGGCTCCACCGGCCGCGGTCTGAGGCCCCAGCGAGGTCCCGTCGCCGTAATTCCAGGTGTACTGGACGGGCTTGGCGACGATCGACACACTCTGGCCGAGCATATCCACGGTGAATGCTTGTTCGTTGGCCTCACCGTAGAAGTTAGTCTCCGCGCCCCTGAGGGTGTGTGGACTCGGCTGCATGATCATAGTGCCGGGGCTGACAGGGAGTTGCTGGAACTTCGTCTGGATCTGAGCCGCGATCTTTCCAAGGACGTCATCAGGCTTTTCGGAGTAAACGCAGCGGTCCGGGGCAATGCGGCTCCAATCGTTTGGGCCGGCAACCACCAATTTCCACCACCATCTGACGGGGCGCCCGTTTTCACCGGCACTACACTCTGTCGCGGCCGCGAGACAGTCGACGTCGAAAGCATTGTTGTCCACCAAGCACAGGTAATCGAACCGGTACTGATACGGGCTCTCGGGAACTGCGTGCGGTGCGTCTACCCAGATTTTGAGAGCAGCGTCATATCTCCAAACTCCGACGCCCGCGGAGTTCCAGAAAACGTCCGATGTATCGGCGAAGGCCGGAGATCCCGCAGACACGGAAATCAGTAAGGAAGCGGCGAGGACCCGAAAAGAATTCACAAGCGGGACGCGAAGATTCCCGCGCCTTTTCATGACGCTAGCCGGTCAACGTCCAGTGCGTTCCAGCTACCCTCGGTGAACCTAACCGTCATGATATCGGCGAGAACCTGCGAAGCAGGGACGGATTTTTCGATACTGGAATCCGGCCGATATAAGAATCCGAGAGGTTGCTCCAGCTGTGTAGTCACCTGAAAATTGCCTTCGGCTGTCTTCACAAATTCCGTGAAGGCCCCCTTGACCGTGACAAGACCTCCGGCAATCCAACGTCCGTCCGAGTTCCATTCAACTATGCCCGGGCGAACCTTCGCGCACATGCGGCACACGGAGCTTGTAATAGCATCCATCGGGCCGAAGTCTCCGGTTTGATATGCGTAATTTAGAACCGTGTACCAGTGCTTCGCGAAAGCAATTGCACCTTCCTTCGTCTCAGCCTTCGCAGCCTCCGGCAGCACGGGAACCGGCACGTTCTGGGCCCGGCCCGTGGCGTCGGCTGGTTTGTAACTGGCTGTCGGCGTCGGGGTGGAAGTTGGTGCCGGCGACGCCGTCGCACTGGAGGATTCGGGGGCCGCCGTCGCGCCTGGGGTTGTTCCTCCGCCGGTGCAGGCGGTGAACGGCAGAACGGACAGCACGGCGAGGACGGCGCAGATGCGTCTACGCCTGACGAAAGTTGGAGTGCGAGATGTCATGGTCAGCTATTCCCCCCGATAGAAATCAAGACGCCTGAAGCCAAACACTGCCTTAAGGGTAACTGACATCACATTTTGGAGTTCAAGGTTATCCACAGGGGCCGGCCCCAGGCCCACGCTCCCCACTATCACGCCACGTCAAACCCGCTTTTGGCCGACACACGCCGACTTTCCCGTGTCAGCCACTGGCGCTTTTCTACACCGGCCAGAACAATGAAGCCATGATGTTCGAACATGCAGACGAAAACCCCATCCTCAACCTTGACGACGATCAGAGCTGGAAGCTGATCGAGGCCACCAAACACGGCAGGCTCGTTCTCATCGTGGGCGGCGAGCCCGATATCTTTCCGGTGAACTACGCCGTGAGCGGCAGGAAGCTCTACCTCCGGACCGCCCCCGGCAACAAACTCGCTGAACTGACCATCAATTCCAAGGTGCTGTTCGAAACAGACGGCATCCTCTCCGACGAGGCCTGGTCGGTTGTGCTGCGCGGCACAGCCCGGGTGCTCGACCAGTCCGCCGATATCGCGGCGGCAGAGGCGCTGGGGCTCAAGCCGTGGGTACCGACCCTGAAAGATTTTTACGTCGAGATCGAGCCCACCTCCGTCAGCGGCCGCCACTTCAAGTTCGGCGAGCACCCGGAGCGGGAAATTTAGCAGCCCTCCGACGGCGCCGGCCGCCCGTCCGCCGTCGGGCGGCCGGCGCCCCGCTCGCCCTGCCGCCTAGACTTAAACCATGGCGGACAAGCTGACCCCCGAGCGGCGCAGCTGGAACATGTCCCGGATCCGCGGGAAGAACACCAAGCCCGAACTGCTGGTGAGGAAAATGCTCCACGCCAAGGGCTACCGTTACCGGCTGCACGGCACCGCCAGCGGCGGACGGCTCCCAGGCAATCCGGATCTGGTCTTCGCCGGCCGGCACAAAGTCATCTTCGTCAACGGCTGCTTCTGGCACTTCCATGACTGCAGGGTCGGACAGCACGCCCCGAAGGCCAATGCCGAGTTCTGGGAAACCAAACGCAGCCGGACACGGAACCGCGACGCCGAACAGCGCCTGCTGCTTGAGCGATCGGGCTGGGAAGTGCTCACCGTCTGGGAGTGCGAGCTGAAGGATCTCTCCGCGCTGGAACAGCAACTGGATGCTTTCCTGCTGTCCGGCAAGCGACTCCCCGCCAGCGAACCCGTGGACTGATCTCCGAACCCCGGGTCCCCATTGAGGCAGCCGGCTTCGCGTCAGGCCGCATAGGTCGATGGTGCCGTGTTGCCGGGCCGTTGCGGGCTGGAACGATCCGTGCACGCAACTAAGGACATCCGCTGGGCCGAACTTCAGGGAAAAAAGACAGTTGGCCACGCCGGAGCGCTACTCAAATAGATAGGCCTGTCTCGGGTAATATCCGAGTCTTGGGGACAAGGACTCTGTTGGGTCCGCACTTACTCGTTACTACTCCACGGGAGAGCGCCAGATGCCGCACTTGCTGAGGTCCACCACGCCGCTGAGCACCACTACACGGCCGTCGAAGTCCTCCCACGATTTCCGCCCGCAGGATTGCACGCGGTCACTCGAGGTCGACCACGATCTCGGGCCCCTGCGCCTGCAGGTATCCCAAATCGTTGATGCGATTCTCTCCGACACCAAGCCCGAAGACGCGCCCGTGCGCGAACAGCTCCGCTGGCACGTCGCGAACAACCCCGGCCGGCCGGAAAAGGCGCTCCTGAGCCACCTGCTGGCTGTTTCCGCGGAACAGAACGCCAGCTAGCAGACTCCGGACGTCAGCGGCTGATGGTCGCTTGACGCACGACTTCGCCCCACGACTGTTGCGCGAGGTCCGCGACGGCTGCCAGGATTTCCGACGGCGGCCTCGAAAGGTCCAGCGGGAACTCCACCACGTCGATGTCAGTGTTGAGGATTCGGCGCAGCTTGAGCTCGCCCGCGCCCGGATACACCAGCCAGGCCGTCGGGACCTGGAGCGAAGTGCAGTAGGCGAGCATCCGGTAGTGGTCCGCCGAAAGTGACGCCCCGACGTCGGCCGCGGCCTGGTACTTAGCGTCGTAGACCATCACCGGCCGCCCGCCCAGCAGGTGGACGGCTCCGGGCTGCACCACGATCCGGTCCGAATCGTTGACGGCCTCGTTGAGGAGGGCGTTGTACCGCAGCCGCATCTCCCCCGGGAAGGCCGCCATGGCCTCGCGCAGCGCGGTGCCGACGAAGTCCGAGAACACAACGGACATGTCCACCACAAACGACGCCGACTGTTGCGCGCCGTCACCGGCCTCCGCCGAGGCGTGGCGCAGGATCACCTCGGCGAGCCGCAGCGCGGCCTGGTACCGGGTGTTCATCCGACTCGCCCGCCATGCCGGCAGGGGCGCGCCGGACTGCAGGCGCGTCACGGCTGCGAGCTTGCCCTTGAGCTGGCGCAGCCGGCTCAGCACTTCCGGCCGCACCCCCGGGACCTGGGACATCCGTTCCAGCGCCGCCCGCAGGATCCGGTTTTCCGCGATGTCCTCGGTGAACTCGTCGTAGGACACTTCGAGGGGAACGAGCATGCCGGGCCGTCGGGAGATCTGGTCCGAAATACGGATCCGTCCCTTGACGGTCCGCAGCGATTCGTCCACGGTCAGGTAGCCCTGCAGCACACCCCGGCTGAGCGCCCGGTCCGCAAGCTGGGCCAGCGACTCGGCCAGCGCGCTCCACAGATCCGCTTCCTCGACCGCGGCAACGGAATCCTCCCGGAAGCCCTGGTCACCGGCGTAGCCGAGCAGGAACAGCAGCCGGCCCAGGCCGAGCCGTTCCTTGGGCCGCACCTCAAGCTGCAGCGTCGGAGTGCGCACCGAACCGACCTTCCCGACGGGCTCGATCCGGTACAGACCCATGCCCATGGGCGAGGCCCTGGCCAGGCCGCTGCCGTTTACGTAGGCCGCGCTGGCCGCGTCGAGCCGGTCAACGACGCCGCCGGAGAGCTCGTCCAGGACGATCCGGCGGACCGGCGGGGTGGCGCGGGCCCCGCGGCCGGCCGTACCCTGGCCGGGCGCACCGCGGCTTGCGGTCCCGGGCTGGCTAGACGCGCGCAAGGCGGTCAAGCAGTTGGTCCAGCCCGAACCGCTCCTCCAACTGCGCCCGGTTCAGCTGGCCGTGGTAGTGCTCCTCCAGCAGCGGCATCAGCTCGTACTTCCAGATCCGGCGCAGGCCCTTGGGTGTCTGCGCCGACGGCTTCATGAAGTACGACGGGCCGATCATCAAATCCCGGTCCCATTCATCGATGGCATCGTTGAGCGCGTCCATCAGCGCAGCCGGCGTCGTGTCCAGGTCCCGGGCCTGCAGGAACCGCAGCAGTGATCCCTTCACCGGCTCCGTCTTCGGGTGCAGCTCGATGAAAGAGAAGCGCCGGCGGATCGCGGCATCCATCATCGCAATGGACCGGTCGGCGGTGTTCATGGTGCCGATGATGTAGAGGTTGTCCGGCAGCGTGAACGGCTCATTGGGGCTGTACTGCAGGTAGATCCGGTCATCGCGGTATTCGAGCAGGAAGTACAGCTCGCCGAAAACCTTCGCGAGGTTCGCGCGGTTCATCTCATCGATGATCAGGAAGTAGGGCTTGCTCTCGTTCCCGGGTTTGGCGGCCTCCTCGGCGATCCGGCGCAGCGGCCCCGCCACGAGCTTGAAGGACACCTGGCCTTCATCCGTCTTGTCCGGGCGGAAGCCCTCGAAAAAGTCCTCGTAGGCGTAGGACGGGTGGAACTGCACCAGCTTGACCCGCTCGCCGGTGGTGTCCCCGGCGAGCTGGGCAGCCAGGTGCTTGGCCAGATACGTTTTGCCGGTCCCGGGCGGACCGTACAGCACCAGCTGCCGGTTCTCCTCCAGCAGTTCGGCGATCTCCTGCAGCGGCTCGAGGTCCATGTGCAGCGACGCGGCGAACTCCGGCGTCAACGGGCGGAACCCTTCACAGGGAGGTTCGACGACGGCGGCCGGCTCGGCGCCGTCGCCCTCCTCGGCCTCCGCCTCGGCGGGAAGGAGCGCCTCCAGGGCCTGGATGACGCGGGTGATGTCCACGACGATGCCCGAGGTGGCCAGCTGCCGCTGCACATGGCGGGGCAGCTCGGTGATGTTGTGGGACTCGTCGAACCAGCGGACCTTCCGGCGCAGCTGGCGGTTGTCCTCCCGGTGGCCGGGCTCACCCAGGACCACACCCACCCGGACGGTGCCGGAGGTTTGGTACAGCGCCAGGTCGCCGGGCTTCATCACGGTCAGGAAGGCGAAGACGGCGGTTTTGGTGTCCTCGCGTTCGACGTAGCCGAGGTGCTTGTAGTCCTCATCCACGGCATGCTGGACCAGCCCGGCGGTGACGCCGGGGTCCAGCAGCCGGAGGTGCTCGACGTCGAGCGTCACCGTCTCCTCGGACTGCCAGGTGCCGAGCAGTTCGGGATTATCGTGGTGGGTGCGGAGCAGCCAGGCCCGCTGCCCGGGGTCGCCGACTTTGCGCCACTGGCTGACCAGCTGCCGGGAGTACCAGTCGATCCGCTGCCCGGCCTGTTCGTCCAGGTGCAGCCGGATGCGGTGGATGTCGGCAGAAATATCCTCGTCGCTGTCGCCCTTCGCGCCGCCCACGAGGGAGGCAAAGGCGTCACGGATCTCCTGGCGCTCGACGTCGGCCACCACGGGCTCGAAGTAGCTGGGCCAGACGAGGAATTCGATGCTGCGGCGGATGGCCGGCTGGTCATCGGGGGTGCCGGCAACCAGCCGGTGGAACGCCAGCGGATCCTTGACCGCTGCGGCGACCGCGCCGGCCGGATGCTGGGCGACGTGCTGCACGAACCGGCAGAGCCATTTCAGGTGGTCCCAGATGGTCCAGTTGAACTCCGCGGTGCGGTCCCGGATGACGCCGTGGTCCGTCATGCCCGCGAACAGCTCATCCGGCAGTTCCAGCGGCGGCTCCAGCCAGGACGCGGCTTCAGCCACCCGCGCCCGCTTCACCTTGAGGGACTTCACCTCGTGTGCCAGCGGCAGGGACTGCAGGAAAAGCAGCTCGACGGCCAGCTGCTTGGCGCCCCGGGAGGCGTCCTGCAGGTTCTGCCGCAGGTTGGTCATCATGGGCGCCTTGGCGTCCGGGACCCCGCGTTCGAGGCGATCGAGCAACTCCGCGGCCGCCTGCACCGACCACGTTTTGGTGCGTCCGTCCAGGGCCGAGGGTTTTCCGGTCAGCCCCGGGCCCAACACAAACCAGGCCGCATCTTCGATCTCCTTGGAGATGCCGAGGGCACGGTGCATGGCAGGCTTTTTGGCTGGGGTCATGCCTTCAATTTACAGGCTTAAGCTGAACGCCCGCATCACGGCACCGCCCGAAGTTACTGAACAGTAACTTCAGGACAGGAAATCCACCCCCGCGGTGCCGCCGCTACTTGGCCGCCGGGCTCCGCTTGACCCCGAAGGTGAAGTAGCTACCCGGGCCGACGAAGTTGATCAGGGTCGCCAGCCGCCACATTGTCTTGCTGCCGCGGATCTGTTCGGCCGGGCGGTGTGAGATGTCGCGCTGGGCCGCCACCAGAAGCGAGAGCTGGACGACGGCGGCCGTAATGGTCCCGAACTTCGCCATCGGCGAGAGTTCCTTCCAGGTCTTCTTCCGGGCTTTCCGCTTGCGTTTGTCTGCCATGACCTGTGCTCGTTTTTTCACCATAATGAGTGCTCCTTGGCTTCCGGGCTGGGGCGTCCGGGGCTGACTGCCCGCGGGTTGTTCATTCTAGGGTCGATCGGTGGACCGAGGTAGAGGCTACCGGACCGCCTCGGCGGAGTCCGCGGCCGGGACGGCTGGGTCCGGAGCCTGGTGGGCTGCTGCGATGAACGGCGCCAGGTTGTCCTTTTGCTCCGGCGTGAGCCTGAGCACCCGTCCCGTGGCCTCGTCCACGAACGCCAGGTGGCTGGTGGCCCGGACGCAGTCCTCGCGCGTGACGGGGTCCTGGACCAGATAGTGGATGTCGAAGCTGGCACCCTTCACCGCGCCGATCCACAGCTGGACCACCGCCGGTACGTTGCGGTACTCGAGGGTCCGGACGTAGCGGATCCTGTGCTCCACGATCAGCGCCAGGGTCCCCTCCGGGACCGCGTTGAACAGCGCCACGGGAGGCTCCACCCCTGGCATCCCAGTACCGCGCGGCGGTCCAAAGGCCGCGATGCGGGCCTCCTCGAGGATCCTGACCACCTGGACGTTGTTGATGTGGCCATAGGCATCCATGTCGCCCCAGCGCATCGGGATCTGCACCTCGATGCGCCGGGGGCCGGCGGCAGGGAGTGCGCCGGGGACGGCGGCGGGGCGGCCGGCGGCGCTCAGCTGTGCACCGCCGTCGGGTCGTCGGCCGTGTTTTCCGAAAAGGCCGTCTCCGCGTCTTCGCCGGCGAACTGGGACATGTACAGGCGGTAGTAGGCGCCCTGGAGGTCCAGCAGCCTGGCGTGGTTGCCCTGCTCCACAATCCGGCCGGCCTCCATCACCAGGATCGTGTCGGCGTCGCGGATGGTGGACAGGCGGTGGGCGATCACGAAGCTCGTGCGGTCGGTCCGCAGCGCGGCCATGGCCTTCTGCACGAGCACTTCGGTGCGGGTGTCCACCGAACTGGTGGCCTCGTCCAGGATCAGCAGCGAGGGATTGGCGACGAAGGCCCGGGCGATGGTGATCAGCTGCTTCTCGCCGGCGCTGACGTTGTTGCCTTCCTCGTCGATGATGGTGTTGTAGCCGTCCGGGAGGGCGCGGACAAAGCGGTCCACGAAGGTGGCCTTGGCCGCCTCCATCACCTGTTCCTCGGTGGCGTCCAGCTTTCCGTAGCGGATGTTGTCGTAGATGGTGCCGCCGAAGAGCCAGGCGTCCTGCAGCACCATGCCTACCTTGGAGCGCAGTTCCGCCCGGCTCAGGTGGGTGATGTCGACGCCGTCCAGGGTGATGCTGCCGCCCTGGAGCTCATAGAAGCGCATCACCAGGTTCACCAGGGTGGTCTTGCCGGCTCCGGTGGGCCCGACGATTGCCACGGTGTGCCCGGGCTCCGCGGTGAAGGACAGGTCCTCGATCAGCGGTTTGTCCGGGGTGTAGCTGAAGGTGACGTGCCGGAATTCGACGTGGCCGTCGGTCTTGGCCGGCAACTGTTCCGTGGCGGTCTCGGCGTCCTGTTCGTCGGCGTCGAGGAATTCAAAGACCCGTTCCGCGGAGGCGACGCCGGACTGCAGCATGTTCGCCATGCCCGCCATCTGGCCCAGCGGCTGGGTGAACTCGCGCGAGTACTGGATGAACGCGGTGGCGTCGCCCAGGCTCATCCCGCCGGAGGCCACGCGCAGCCCGCCGACGACGGCGATGCCGACGTAGCTGAGGTAGGACACGAACTGCATGACCGGCATGATCATGCCGGAGACGAACTGTGCCCCGAAGCTGGCCTTATACAGCGCCTCGTTCCGCTCGTCGAAGCGCTCCAGCATGTCGGCGTCGCGGCCGAAGACGCGGACGAGGTCGTGTCCGGAGAAGGATTCCTCGATCTGGCCGTTGAGCTCGCCGGTGTTTTTCCACTGGGAGGCGAAGAGTTTCTGGCTGCGGGAGCCGATGATCCCGGCCGCGACGGCCGAGAGCGGCAGTGCGACCAGGGCAATCAGGGCCAGTTGCCAGGACACGATGAACATCATGATGACGATGCCGATCACCGTCAGCGCCGAGTTCAGCAACTGCGCGAACGCCTGCTGCAGCGCCTGCTGGATGTTGTCCACGTCGTTGGTGACCCGGGAGAGGATGTCGCCGCGCTGGCGGGTGTCGAAGTAGTTCAGCGGGAGCTTGTTGAGCTTCTTCTCGGTGTCGTCGCGCAGCTGGCGGACCACCCGCATGACCAGGATGTTCAGGACGTAGCCCTGCAGCCAGAGGAAGATGTTGGCGGCGAAGTACATCACCAGCACTACGCTGATCAGGAACGCGAGCTTCTGGAAATCGATGCCGACGCCGGGGATGAGGTCCATTTTCGCGAGCATGTCTGCCATGTTGTCCTGGCCCTGGGCGCGCAGGCCTTCGACGAACTGGTCCTTGGTGCCGCCGGCGGGCAGTTGTTTGCCGATGACGCCGCCGAAGATCACGTCCATTGCCTGGCCGAGGATCCGGGGCGCGACAACGTTCAGCACAACGGCGACCGTCACCATCGCAAGGACGACGATGATGCCGGTCCGCTCTGGCTTCAGCAGCCCCATCAGCCGCTTCGCGGAGGGCCAGAAGTGCTGGGCTTTCTTCGCGGGCACGCCGCCGAACATCCCGCCGTCGGCTTCGCCGGGCTTGTATTCCTCCTCGACGAAGTCGTCGTCGGGGTCGGCCGCGAGCTGGGAGTCCGGGTTCTGCGGGCCGGGGGCCGTGCGGTCCTGTTTTCGATCGTTCGGGGAGACGTTCTCTTTGGTGCTCATGCCACGGCCTCTGCAGTCAGCTGGGATTCAACGATTTCCTGGTAGGTACTGGAGCTCAGCAGCAGTTGCTCATGCGTGCCGCGGTCCACGATCCGCCCGTTGTCGAGCACCAGGATCTGGTCGGCGTCGGCGATGGTGGAGACGCGCTGGCCGACAATGATCACGGTGGCGTCGGCGGTCCTCGCCTTGAGGGCCCGGCGGAGCCGCGCGTCGGTGGCGACGTCGAGGGCGGAGAAGGAGTCGTCGAACAGGAAGACCTTGGGCTCGGTGACGAGGGCGCGGGCGATGCAGAGGCGCTGGCGCTGGCCACCCGAGACGTTGGTGCCGCCCTGGGCGATCCGGGAACCGAGTCCGTTTTTCTTCTCGCGCACAAAGTCGTCGGCCTGGGCCACGGTCAGGGCGTCCCAGAGCTGCTCGTCGGTGGCCTCGGGCCGGCCGAAGCGCAGGTTGTGCTCGATGCTCCCGGAGAACAGGTACGGCCGCTGCGGCACCATGGCCACGCGCTGCGTGATCTCGGCACGGTCCAGGTTGGTGACCGGGACGCCGTCGAGCAGCACTTCCCCCGAGTCCGCATCGTAAAGGCGGGGCAGCAGGGCCAGGAGGCTGGTTTTGCCGGCGCCGGTGGAGCCGATGATCGCCACGGTCTGGCCGGGCTCGGCGGTGAAGCTGATGTCGCTCAGGACCGGAGCCTCGGCGCCGGGGTAGGCGAAGGACACGTTCCGGAACTCCACGCGGCCGGCCTTTTCAGCCGGTGCCACCGGGGTGAGGGTCTGGTGGATGGAGGGTTCGACGTCGAGCACCTCGCCAATGCGGTCCGCGCAGACCGAGGCGCGCGGAATCATCATGGCCATAAAGGTGCCCATCATTACCGCCATCAGGATCTGCAGCAGGTACTGCAGGAACGCCGTCAGGGCGCCGACCTGCATCTCGCCCGCTTCCACCCGCTGGCCGCCGAACCACAGCACGGCCGCGGTGGAGACGTGCAGGATCATGCCGATCGCGGGGAACATCAGCACGAACAGGGCGCCGATCTTCAGTGAAACGTCGGTGAGCTCCTTGTTCGCGGCACCGAAGCGCTTCGCCTCGTGCGGCTCGCGGACAAAGGCGCGGACCACGCGGATGCCGATGATCTGCTCGCGGAGGATGCCGTTGAGCCGGTCGATCTTCACCTGCATGGAACGGAAGAGCGGCATCAGGCGGACCACGAGGTAGCCGACCACCACCACGAGCACCGGAACGGAAACCCAGACCAGCCAGGACAGGTTGAGGTCCTCGCGGAGGGCCATGAAAATGCCGCCGATGCACATGATGGGCGTGGCCACCATGAAGTTCAGCCCCATCAGCATCAGCATCTGCACCTGCTGGACATCGTTGGTGCCGCGGGTGATCAGGGTGGGGGCGCCGAATACGTTGACGTCCTTCGCGGAGAAGCTCGTGACCTTGCGGAAAACGCCGCGGCGCAGGTCGCGGCCGAACGCCATGGCGGCCTTGGACCCGAAGTAAACCCCGGCAATTGCGGTGGCGACCTGGACCAGGGCGACGCCGAGCATCACCCCGCCGGTGCGCCAGATGTAGTCCGTGTCGCCGCGGGAGACGCCCTCGTCGATGATCTGGGCGTTCAGGCTGGGAAGATACAGCGCCGCAATGGTGGAGGCGAGCTGGAAGAAAATGACTGCCCAGATGTACGGCAGATACGGCTTCGAATAGCGCCGTATAAGAGTGACAAGCATGCCCACGGGTCCTTAGAAATAGCGAATAGATGAGGCTGGAGAAGCAAGAGGTGAGCCATCACGGGGTGCACCCAGTTGTACCAACGGGGGCCGACAGCCATAGGCAACTCTACGAAACGACCGGCCCGGGCGGAACATCGGACACAGAAAATCAAATAGCCACCGGCGGCGATGAGATCCATTTCGAAGAGTGGCAACAACGTTAGTCACCTCCGGCCACAGTAGTCACTTTCGACCACAGTAGTTTCGGCAAAAGAACCGGTAGTCCACCGGGTAGCGATTACTCGTGTCCGCCAGGGTCCTACGTCCTAGCGTGAAGTTGTCAGTAACTGGACAACGCTGCTGGGACAACGAAGGTTATCTGGGAACCGCTGTTGAGCCGTCGGCTCCGCTTTTGAGCAGGCATCCCGCAGGCTGGTCAGTTAGAAATGATCCAGATGGAGCACTGCCATGAAGAAAGCCCTTGCAGCGGCCGGCATTGCCGGTCTTGCCCTACTAACAATTAGCGCCCCCGCAACTGCCGGCCCAGACGACAAAATCAGCATCTGCCATGCGACCGGCTCGGACTCGAACCCGTACGAGGAAATTACCATCAGCGAGAACGGACTCAACGGACACAACGCCCAGGGCGTGCACGACGGCGACATCGTTCCCGCCCCGGCCAAGGGCTGCCCGGGTGGCGGCGACGGAGACCACGACGGAGACCACGGGTCAGAATCCAAGAAGGTCACCATTTGTCACGCGACCGGATCTGAGAAGAACCCGTACGAGGTCATCACCATCGCCGAAGAGGCCTGGCACCACGGGCACAAGGACGGGCACAACGGCCACGCCGACATCTACCCCGTCCCGGCGAAAGGCTGCGTAAAGGCCCACGATGACCACGAGGAAGAGGAAGAGAATCCGGGCGGTGGCGGAGACACGACGGTGCCGCCTGCTGTCGTTCCGCCGGGCGAAGCACCCGGCGAAGCACCCGGCGAAGACGAGGTTGAGCCCGGAGCCGGCGTTACGGCGGTAGTACCGGCCGGTGCCGGTGTTGGCGGCGCCGCTGCCGCAGTTGCCGTCAACCGGGGATTCAACGCTCAAACTGCCGTTTCCAGCCACACCGATGCCGGACTTCCGGGATGGGTGGGAGGCCTGGCGGTACTCCTGACGGCCGCTTCGATGGTCGCACTGAGGCGCAGAGAACGCGCTCAGGGCGCGGACGCAACCCTGTAGGAGTTGCTGTTGGGAAGGGGCACCGGACCCGCCTGGGCCGGTGCCCCGACCTTTTCGATCTCACGAAGGAGCCCCGATGCCCTTCCCCTACTTCCCGTCCCGCGGTTCTACGCCCACGAAGCGGCGGACCTGGAACCGCGGCGATCTGCTGCTTCTGGCTAGCGGCGTGGTCGCTTTCCTCGTCATGGCATTCCTGTCCGGCCTCGGAACCCCCGCCAGGTCCGACCTGGCCGGCGCCCCACCGGCAGCCCCGGCGCTTGTGGTTCCGGCAGGCGCCAGCCCCGTCGCGCTTGAGAACAGTGCCGCGGCTGCTGGCACCGATGCCACCGCGGCCGCACCGACAGAAGCCGCACAGCTTCCCGCGCTTCCCCCCGCGGCGGCGCCACTTCGCGTTGTATATCCGGCGGCCGGTTTTGACGTCGTGGTCCACCCGTTGGATCCCAGCCCGGCCGACATCGAATCGCAGACCATCGTGCCGCCCGTGTCCCTGGACGGGTTCTGGGTGACCACCTTCGGCACACCGGGAACGGGATCGGTCAACACGACCTACATCATGGGCCACAGCTGGGACGGCCGGGATGCACCCTTCAACCGGCTCAGCTCAGGCACCGCACCCGGGGACATCTTCGAAGTGACGACCGCCGCCGGCACAATCAGATACCGGGTGGATTCCATTTCCACCGAAGCGAAGGCCTCGCTCAAGGACCATCAGATCTGGCAGGTCGTTCCCAATCGACTCGTCCTGATCAGCTGCTACACGGAAGATCTCTACGGCAAGAACGTCATACTGGTGGCTTCTCCCGCCGCCTAGTCCCCCCGGCGCTGGCTTGCGCGTTCCCGACCGAGGACGTCGACAAATTCCCGGTCGAGGTCGACGATTCCGGTCCGGGTTACGGGGACCGTGGGTGCCGCCGAAGCCGACGCCGCAGAAGCGGACGTGACCGGGGCGGAGGCCGGCGCAACGGAGGCGGCCGCAGAACCGGCGGCCGGGCCGCCGTCGTCGTCGCCGCCGTCGTTCTTGACGGGCCCGGCGATGTCCACCGTGCGCCGCAGCGGTTCTTCCTTGATGAGCAGGACCGCAACCAGGGCAACTAGGGCAACGATCGCGGAGACCATAAAGATCTGGGCCGTTGCGTCACCGTAGGCGGCGCGCATGATCTCGCGGACGGGCTCCGGCAGGTCCTTGAGGTCCATGCTGGCGCCCACTCCCCCGCTGCTGAAAATCCCGGCGGCGGCGAGGCCTTCGGTGGCGAGTTCCTTGACCCGGTTGCCCATCACGGCGCCCAGGACGGAGACGCCGATGGCACCGCCGACCGAGCGGAAGAACGCCACCGAGGCGCTGGCGGTCCCAATGTCGCGGGCCCGCACGGTGTTCTGCACTGCCAGTACAAGGTTCTGCAGCAGCAGGCCCAGGCCGAGGCCGAGGACCGCAGTGTAGATGCCGGCCAGCCAGAGTTCGGTGGTGTGATCGATGGTTCCGGTCAGTCCGAGGCCGCTAATCAGCAGGACCGAGCCGGCGACCAGGTACCGCTTCCATTTTCCGGTCCGGCTGATCAGCTGGCCGGAGACCACGGAGCCGATCAGGTTGCCGGCGATCATCGGCAGGGTCAGGAGCCCGGCTTCGGTGGGTGATGCGTCGCGGGCGACCTGGAAGTACTGGCCCAGGAACGTGGAGGAACCGAACATCGCGACGCCGACTGCCATCGAGGCAAGAATGGCCAGGGCGGTGGTGCGCTGCGAAATGATCTTCAGCGGAATGATCGGCTGCGAGACCTTGGATTCGACCAGGACCAGCAGGGCCAGCAGGGCAATGCCGCCGCCCACCATGGCCACGGTCTGCCAGGACCACCAGTCGTAATAGTCCGGGTTACCGGCGAAGGATACCCAGATCAGCAGCAGGCTGACACCGGAGGTCAGGAGAATCGAACCGAGCCAGTCGATTTTGGCAGGGCGCCTGACGTGCGGCAGTTTCAGCGTGACCTGCAGCAGGATCAGGGCAATAACCGCCAGCGGAACACAGACGAAGAAGGTCCAGCGCCAGCCCAGCGGGCTGTCCACGATGAAGCCGCCAAGCAGCGGGCCGCCGGCGGTGCCGACGGCCATGACGGCGCCCATGTAGCCGGAGTATTTGCCGCGGTCACGGGGCGGAATGATGGAACCGATGATGGCCATCGACAGGGCGGTGAGCCCGCCCATGGCGACACCCTGGATCACGCGGGCGGTCAACAGCAGCGGGATGGTCTCGGACAGGCCCGCCATGACGGAGCCGGACACGAAGATCACGATGCTGAGCTGGACCAGCATCTTCTTGTTGAACAGATCGGCGAGCTTGCCCCAGATCGGGGTGGTTGCCGCGTTGGCCAGCAGGGCCGCCGTGATCACCCAGGCGAAGTCCGTCTGGGTTCCGTTGAGCTCGGACATGATCGTGGGCAGGGCGTTTGCAACGATTGTGCTGCTGATGATCGCGGTGAAGAAGGCGGCCAGCAGGCCGGTCAACGCTTCCATGATCTGGCGGTGGGTCATCACCACCGTTGCTGCCACGGGCATTTCTGTGGTCGCTGCCATTGGGGTTCTCCTAAACAATTTCGGTCGTATTAATGGAACCGGCCGTCGTTGCCCGGGCTGATGTCCTGAGGGACTCAGCAAGTTTCTGCAAAGTTTTCGTTGTCTCTTCGACGTCCTGCTCGCTCCAGTCCTGCAGGAAGCCAAGGAGTGTGGTGACGCGCTGGTCCTCAATCGAGCGGAGCTTCGCGGCTCCGGACTCGGAGAGCGCGACCAGCTGCGCCCGTCCGTCCAGGGGGTCGGGCCGGCGGACCACGTAGCCCTGTTCCTCCAGCTCGCAAACGTGCCGGCTCAGCACGGGGGCGCTGACTCCGAGCCGCTCGGCGAGCTGGGTGGCGCGGGTTTCCCCCTCCCCGACGAACCGCAGGACGCCCTGGAGAGCCACGCCGGTGTCCTCCCCGCGGAGCTTGACTGCGGCGACACAACGGACGGCGCGCTGCAGGTCGAAGATCTGGTGGACGAGTTTGGCTGCGGTGTCCGGCGCGACTGCCACGAGGCCCCCTTTGTTTGCCTAAGGCAACAATGTATCAGAAATTTAGTTACTTTGGGAAACTAACCGCTTGGCCGGGCTTAAATGCCAAGCGCGGACAGGCAGCAGTGCTGCCGGTCCGCGCTTAGTGTGTGCGGCAGTAAAGCTGCCGGTCCGCGCCTAGTGTGAGCTGGGTACTAGCCCCCGACGTGGGTGGGGGCGAACATCTTCAGCAGGGTTTCGACGACGACGACGTTCGGCCCGTCCGCGGCGAAACCGGCCTTCAGCGCGTCCCCGACATCTTCGGGGGCAACCCGGACGGCCGGAACCCCGAAGGCCTCGGCCAGCTTGACGAAATCAGGGCGTGCGAGTTCCGTGGCGGTGGCCTTGCCGAAGGCTCCGACCATGTATTCGCGCAGGATGCCGTAGCCGCCGTCGTCGACAATCAGCCAGGTGACGGGGACATTGTGCTGCTTTGCCGTGGCGAGTTCGGAGATGGAGTACATCGCCGAGCCGTCGCCGGAGACGGCGAGCACCCGGGCCGAGCCGCCGGGTTTGCCGGTGGTCTCCAGTCCGACGGCACCGCCGATCGCCGCGGGGAAGCCGAAGCCGAGTCCGCCGGCGCCCTGCGCGGAGTGGAACTGGCCCTCGCGGGCGTCCCAGCAGCTCCAGGCCCAGTAGGCAGAAATGGTCATGTCCCAGAACGTCTGCATCGTGGCGGGCACGGCCTCGCGGATGTCGGCCATGAACTTCAGTTCCTTGCCGAGGTCCTGGGAGTCCAGCCGGGCCTTGACCTTGGCCAGGGTTTCCTTGACCAGGGCCTCGGGTGTGGTTCCATGCCAGTCGGCGCGGGCTTGGCGCGTGCCGGTCCGCGCGGCGTCCAGCGCGGTGTCCAGGGCATCGTCCAGGGCGGCGTCCAGCGCGGTGTCCAGGGCGGTGTCGAGCGCGGCGAGCGCCTGGCCGGCGTCGGCCCGGATGCCCAGGCCGGGGCGGTTGGATTCCAGCACGCGCGGTTCGGCGTCGATCTGGATGATCCGGCCGCGCGGCGCAAAAGTGAAGTAGTTGGACGTGACCTCGCCCAGCGAGGAGCCGACAACGACCAGCACGTCGGCGTCCTCGAGCAGCTCCGTCATGTACTGGTCCTCGATCCAGGCCTGCAGCGAGAGCTCATGGTTCCACGGGAACGCCCCGTTCCCGCCGGGAGTGCAAATGACCGGAGCCCGCAGTTTCTCCGCGAGGGAGAGCAGCGACTTCTCAGCCCCGCCCCGGCGGGTGCCGCCACCGGCGATGATCGCCGGACGCTCCGCCGTCGACAGCCATTTCACGGCTTCGCGGACCAGTTCCACGCGCGGCGGGTTGTCGGCCGCTTCGGCGAGCGCGTCCTCGACCGGGGGCACCATAATGGGGTCCAGCAGCACGTTCTGCGGGATTTCGAGCCAGACCGGGCCCTGCGGGGAGGAGATCGCCTCGGTCCAGGCGTCCTGGATCGCGGAGGGAATGCCGGAGGCATGCTGGATCAGCCGCTGGCTCTTGGTGACGTTCGCGGCCGAGGCCTTCTGGTCATCGAGCTGGTGCAGCATCCCCTTACGGCGCGCGCCGAGTCCTTCCAGCGGGATCTGGCTGGCGACGACGACCATCGGCACGCCGGTGGCGTAGGCCTCCTGCAGCCCGGCCAGGGAGGTGAGGGCGCCGGGGCCGGTGGAGAGGAAGAGGACGCCGACCTCGCCGGTGGCGCGGGAGTAGCCGTCGGCGGCGAAGGCCGAGTTGTTCTCCACCCGGGAGGAGACGAAGTGCAGGTTTCCCCGGCCCATGGCGTCGAAGAGACCGAGCGCGTGCTGGCCCGGGATCCCGAAGACGGTTTTGGCGCCGAGCGCCTCGAGGGTCTCGACGACGAGGTCGCCGCCGTTGCGCACGCCGGTCACCGGGCGACTCCGCTCTCGATGCGGCGGGCGGCCGGGGCCGGGGCCGGGCTCGGGGCCGCGAAGCCGGCCGGGCGGCGGGCTTCCTGGCCGAGGGCCTGGGCGGCGTAACCGGTGGCCGTGCCGAAGCGGTCGCCGTCAACCGCCCGGTCGGCCATCAGGGTGACCAGTTCATAGGCGACGTGGCTGGCGGCGACGCCGGTGATGTCGGCGTGGTCGTACGCGGGGGCGACCTCGACGACGTCGGCCCCGATCAGGTTCATGCCGCGGAGGCCGCGGATGATTTCCAGCAGCTCGCGGCTGGTGATGCCGCCGGCTTCCGGGGTTCCGGTGCCTGGCGCGTGTGCGGGATCCAACACGTCGATGTCCACCGAGATGTAGAGCGGCCGGTTCCCGATCCGGTCGCGGACCTTGGCGACGGTTTCCAGAACGCCCTGGTAGTAAACGTCGGCGGAGGTGACAATGCCGAAGCCGAAGCGGTGGTCGTCGTCGAGGTCCTTCTTGCCGTAGAGCGGGCCGCGGGTGCCGATGTGGCTGATGGCCTCGGTGTCCAGGATGCCTTCCTCGACGGCGCGGCGGAAGGGGGTGCCGTGGGTGTATTCGGCGCCAAAGTAGGTGTCCCAGGTGTCCAGGTGCGCGTCGAAGTGCAGCATCGCGACGGGCTCGCCGGCGCGCTCGGCGGCGGCGCGGAGCAGCGGCAGCGCGATGGTGTGGTCCCCGCCAAGGGTCAGCAGCTTGCTGCCGGAGGCGGTCAGGTCCAGCGCGTTCTGCTGGATGGTCTCGATCGCTTCATGGATGTTGAAGGGGTTGACGGCCATGTCGCCGGCGTCGGCCACCTGGATGTTCTCGAAGGGGCTGACGTCCCACGCCGGGTTGTACGGTCGCAGCAGCCGGCTGGCCTCGCGGATGTGGTTGGACCCGAAGCGGGCGCCGGGGCGGTACGAGACGCCCGAGTCGAAGGGAACACCGACCACCGTGACGTCAGCCTTGGCGACCTGGTCCAGCCGCGGCAGGCGCGCGTAGGTGGCGGCTCCCGCGTAGCGCGGAATGCGGGATGAATCGATGGGGCCAAGGTTGCCATTGGCCTCGATGCGCAGCTCTTCCAAAAGAAAGCCTCTCCTTCGAGGATTGACCGACGGGTGTGACAGTCATCATACACTCGAAGTTTCGTATTGCGCATCAAATGTTTACTTGAATGCGCAAGTTGGTGCTGGCGGGCGGGCGGGCGGGGGCGGCGGGTCGCGACGTTCCTGCCCAGTTACTTGCCCCGGCAACCGGCCGGAGCCGGGAGGAACCGCGGAAAACCGGGGGCTGCGCTAGCCTGGGGCAAGGCGCCGCGGAGAGTAACCGGGCAGGAGCGCGGCTCCCTCAACCAGCGGCCTGGGTGCCCGAGCCTCGAAGCCGGTGGCGTGGGTTGTCCAGATAGCCCAATTGCCGCGTGTCACCGGCGTGCGCCACCCCGTCTACTGGTTGCATGGACCCCTTGGACTACCTGACCCAGGTGGGCGGCGCTGCCCGGACTGCGCAGTTTCTGGCTGCCGGATACTCCCGGACGGAAATTTCCCGTCTGGCCGCCGTGGTCCGCCAGCCCCGACGCGGCGTCTTTGTCCTTCCGGAGTGCCGCCCCGAGTTCGAGGCCGCGATCCGGCACAACGCCCGGGTCAGCTGCGCGAGCGCGGCCGGACACTACGGGCTCTGGCTGCGGGAACCACCTGTCCGGCACCATCTCGCTTGCAACCACGGCCACGGCGGGGGCTTCATCAGGCACCGGACGGTCCGGTTCGACGGTCATCCGACGCTGCCTCTTGCCGCGATCGAGGACGTGGTGCTGCACGCCACGACTTGCCTCGCTCCCCCGGCATCAACGGCCATCGCAACGTCGGCAATGCGCCTGCATGGCGTCCCGTTGGAACTGCTCAAGGCCCAGCTCACGGCCGACCGGTCCGGCCAGGCCCTGAAAGCACTGCATCAGCTGGATCTGCGCGCCGAGTCCATCGTGGAAGTCGACGCCCAGCACCTGTTCCGCGCCAACGGGATTGGCTACGACGCGCAGGTCTACCTGCCCGGGATCGGCCGGGTCGACTTCCTGATCGAGGGTTACCTGATTGTCGAGGTGGACGGCTTCGCGTTCCATTCCAGCCGCGAGTCCCTGCGCCGGGACCTGGGCCGCAACAACGCCTCTACGCTGAGCGGCTTCGCCGTGCTCCGGTACATGCCCGAGCACATCTGGTTCGAACCGGAGCGCGTCCTGGCCGAGATCAGGTCCGTGCTAGGCCGGCGTTCACAGCCCGCGCCCTGAGGTGCCCGCACTGACGCGCCCGCACCTGACGTTCCTGCCCGGTTACTCCGGAGGCCACCAATCGCAGCCCGCACCTGACGTTCCTGCCCGGTTACTCCGGAGGCCACCAATCGCAGCCCGCACCTGACGTTCCTGCCCAGTTACTCGGGCACCCACGCCGGAGAATCCGCGGAAGTCCGGGGTTCACCACCTCCGGGAAGCACCCTGGGATGGAGTAACCGGGCAGGAACGCAGCCACCCCCCCACCCCGGGCAGAGACCCAGGACCCTAGCGGCTTGCGGCGGGGACCAGCACCCAGAGGACCTCGACTGCTTCATCCGTCGGATTCACCCACGTGTGCGGCTCGCGGCCGGGGAAGGTCACCGTGTCCCCTGTATGCAGTTCAAATTCCTCGTTCGTGAGGATCAGCCTGATGCTGCCCTGGACAACGTGCAGCACATCGACATCGCAGTCCACCGCATACAGTTCGGACTCGCCGCGGCCTCGGGGCGCGATCACGGCCTGGATGATCTGCACGCGGCGTTCGGAGCGCGCGGTCAGCAGCCGCTCCACGATCCCTTCACCGCCGAGCGAAATCCGCGGGCCTTCGTTCTTTTTGGTGAGATGCGTTTCCGGGGCGGCGAACAGGTCGCCGATCGAGATGGAGAGCACCTGGCACAGCGTCACCAGGGACGCGACCGAGGGTGAGGTCAGGTCGCGCTCGACCCGGCTGAGGAACCCCTTGGTCAGTCCGGTGGCGTCGGCGACCTGCTCGATGGTGAGCCGCTGCGACTGCCGCGCTGCACGGATCCGGGAACCGATGGCAACCGGAACGTTGCTCGGTTCAACTGGTAACGCCTTCATGTAGGAACCTTTCACGGCCGGCCGCTCGGCCCCATTATTGGAGCAATACTAGCGGGACTGCATCCCCCGGAGGTCCGATCCCCCTGCGGCGCGTAATGCGTCTTGACTGTTACCCGGATCACACCATATTGTTTGGCAACAAGTGTTGCCTATTAGGCAATGCCTTCCGCCGGACCGGGCTGGTGCCCGCTTTGCGGGCACTCCCGCCGGTTCCGTCGGCAACCCGTCCCCTTAAATCCGTCAAGAAGCACCTGATCCCCGGCGCCCTGTTGTGTGCCGGCGGGTTCAGCCTGCTCCGAACAGCTCCGAGGAGCCCCTAATGGACGCAAGTTTCGTCAACATCGCCATTGTGGTGGTGTACCTGGTCGCCATGCTGGCGTTTGGGTGGTGGGGTAAGTCCCGCACCAAGAACAACAGCGACTTCCTGGTGGCCGGCCGCCGCCTCGGCCCGTTCCTCTACACCGGAACCATGGCCGCCGTTGTGCTCGGCGGCGCTTCCACGGTCGGCGGCGTCGGCCTGGGCTACAAGTTCGGCATCTCCGGCATGTGGCTCGTGGTCGCGATCGGCGCGGGCGTGCTGCTGCTCAGCCTGCTCTTCGCCAGCACCATCCAGAAACTCAAGATTTACACCGTGTCCCAGATGCTGAGTCTGCGCTACGGCAGCCACGCCACCCAGACCTCCGGCATCGTGATGCTCGCCTACACGCTGATGCCCTGCGCGACGTCCACCGGCGCCTACGCCACCATCTTCGTGGTGCTCTTCGGCTGGGACCGCGCCCTCGCCATCGCCATCGGCGGCGCGATCGTTCTGGTCTACTCGACCATCGGCGGCATGTGGTCCATCACCCTGGCCGACCAGGTCCAGTTCGTCATCAAGACGGTCGGCATCTTCTTCCTGATGCTGCCGTTTACGCTCAACGCCGCCGGCGGCTTCGAGGGCATCCGGTCCCGCGTGGACGCCAGCTTCTTCCAGATCGACGGCATCGGCATCCAGACGATCATCACCTACTTCGTTGTCTACACCCTCGGCCTGCTGATCGGCCAGGACATCTGGCAGCGTGTGTTCACCGCCAAGACCCCCACGGTCGCACGCTGGGGCGGCGCCACCGCCGGCATCTACTGCATCCTCTACGGTGCCGCCGGCGCCCTGATCGGCCTCGGCGCCCGCGTCGCGCTGCCGGATATCGACGTCAAGGCCCTTGGCAAGGATGTTGTCTACGCCGAGGTCGCCACCAACCTGCTGCCGATCGGCATCGGCGGGCTCGTGCTCGCCGCGGCCGTCGCCGCCATGATGTCAACGGCGTCGGGCGCCCTGATCGCCGCCGCCACCGTGGCCCGCGCCGACGTCCTGCCGTTCGTCGCCAGCTGGTTCGGGAAAAGCATCAACACCGACGACACAGACAACCCGGAGCACGATGTCAAGGCCAACCGCAGGTGGGTCCTGGGACTGGGCATCGTGGCGATCGTGATCGCCATCGTCACCAAGGACGTCGTCGCGGCGCTCACCATCGCGTACGACATCCTCGTCGGCGGCCTCCTCGTCGCGATCCTCGGCGGGCTGGTCTGGAAGCGCGGCACCGGAATCGCCGCGGCCGCCTCAATGGCTGTGGGGTCGGTCATCACGCTCGGCACCATGATCGTCCTGGAGATCAACGCCGAAGTTCCGCTGGACGGCATCTACGCCAACGAACCGATCTATTACGGCCTGCTGGCCTCCACCGTTGTCTACATTGCGGTGTCGCTGCTGACCAAACCGACCGATCCCGCGGTGATGGCCAACTGGCGCCGGCGCGTCGCCGGCGGCGCCGCGGAAGAGGAACAGGTCCCGGTCCTGACCCACTGAAGTCCCGAGGCAGGAGCTTCCTAACGAGTTAATGCCCGACGGCGGCGCTCCCTTCCGGGGACGCCGCCGTCGGGCATTCGAGCCGGTGAAGAGCTATTCGTTCTCCTCCGGCTCGAGCAATTCCTCCCCTTCCAGGGGCACCACCGGCATCTCATCGCCCAGGAAGTCCTCTTCGCCGAGGGGAACGAGCCGGTCGGCCTCCTCCAGGAGCTCCTCTTCCTCGGTCTCCGCAGCGTCACTCACGGGCGCGTCCTCGGCGTAGTCGTAGGCGGGGTCGGACTCGAGGGAATCCCGGGCCGGCTCGATTGGACGTGAACCGATATTGTCCATGATGCAACCTCCGTGTCACTGGATGGCGGCGAGGGCCCCGGAGAGCCCGCCCTGGGTTTCATTCGAACACCGGGAACCCGGGCGGTCAAGGGCTCCCAGCCAGCCGGAGCCTGGCTGCCGGGAACGGCCGCACGGCGCGGCATTTTTACGGTTTGCCTAAACTGTGCGCTGAGGATTGCCAGCCGAAAATCCGCGGAAATACGGGGTACGCTGGATACGCAATGGGGCCGAACCATGCCCTTTTCCAGTCCAGGAGCTTCCGTGTCCCAGCACGCCACATCTGACCCGTTCAACCCTGAACCCCGCCACGAACCCGCCCGCGAGACGCCCGCCACGGCATCCAGCGCCGCAACGTCGAGCCCGGCAACGCCGGTAGCAGCAACACCGACGCCGGACCCGGCAACACCGGCCACCCGGGAAGTGCCCACACCCGGCGCCGCGGACATCAAACGGTGGCGGCAGTACCTCGCCGACGAACGGGCCGAAGCCTCCGTTTACCGCGATCTGGCCCAGAACCGCCGCGGCGAGGAGCGCGCGATCCTGCTCGCCCTCGCCGAAGCCGAAGGCCGCCACGAGGCGCATTGGCTCCAGCTGCTCGGCGGCCACGCCGGCCGCGCCCGACACGCCTCGCTCCGCAGCCAGTTCCTGGGCTTCCTGGCCCGCCACTTCGGCTCGGTCTTTGTCCTGGCCCTCGCCCAACGGGCCGAAAGCCGGTCGCCATACTCCACCGACCCCTCCGCCACGCCGGCCATGGTCGCCGACGAGCAGATTCACGAGGAAGTCGTCCGCGGGCTCGCCACCCGGGGCCGCAACCGGCTCGCAGGTTCATTCCGCGCAGCCGTCTTCGGCGCCAACGACGGCCTCGTCAGCAACCTGTCCCTGGTGATGGGCATGGCCGCCTCCGGCGTGGGCAGTTCCGTGGTCCTGCTCAGCGGGGTCGCCGGACTGCTCTCCGGTGCGCTGTCCATGGGAGCAGGCGAGTTCATCTCCGTGCGCTCCCAGCGCGAACTCCTCGCCGCGACCCGCCCCACCCAGATCACCCTCTCCGCCGCGCCCTCACTGGACATCGAACACAACGAACTCCTGCTGGTCTACCTGGCCCGCGGCATGTCCCGGGAGGCCGCCGAACACCGCGTCGCGGAGCGGATGGGCCTGCTCGACTGCGACTGCGATCCCAGCCTCTCGCTGCAGCCGGAGCTGCCGGAGACCCGGGACGAGCACGAGGCCGTCGGCACCGCCTGGAGCGCCGCGGCGTCGAGCTTCTGCTTCTTCGCCTCCGGCGCCATCGTCCCGATCATTCCCTTCATCCTGGGCATGACCGGCGTCGCGGCGCTCGTTGTGTCCGCCATCCTGGTGGGCGCGGCGCTGCTGCTGACCGGCGGCGTCGTCGGGCTGCTCTCCGGCACTTCGCCCACCACCCGGGGCCTCCGCCAGCTGGCGATCGGGATCGGCGCCGCCAGCGTGACCTATCTGCTCGGCATGGCCTTCGGCGCCGTGGTCGCGTAGTGGACGGTCCTGAGTTCCGGGACCGGACTCCGCGGCACAGCCGTCCCCGCACCGCGTTGCGGATCCTCCGCGGCCTCGCCACCGCCGCGGTGCTTACCGGTGCCGCGTTCCTTGCCGCCGGCATTATCGAAGGGGATCCGCGGTTCGCCGGACTCTTCGGTGACAGCCGCGGAACCGGGCCGGGCACGGCCATGGCGGGCCAGCCCGGGCGTCCGGCATCCGCCGAGGCGGTGCGCACCGACACGCCCGCGGCCGGTTACGAGGAGCAGGATGAGCCGCTCGGGCGCCCGCAGAAGCCGGCCGCGGCCAGCAGCTCATACAAGTTCCTGGCCGTGAATGACGACGGCACCCCGGTGGGCTATTCGCCGTGCCGGCCGCTGCACTATGTGGTGAATGCGGCGCTGGCGCCGGCGGGCGCCGCAGGCCTGGTGGAGGGCGCGATCCGGACGATGTCGCGGGCGACGGGCATCACCTTCGTCGACGGCGGCACGACCACCGAGCTGTCCTCCCAGTCCCGCGACCCATACCAGCCGGACGTCTACGGGGAACGCTGGGCGCCGCTGCTGATCACTTGGACCACGCCCGAGCAGGCCCCGCAGCTCCAGGGCCCGGTGATCGGCACCGGGGGCAGCACGCACTTCAGCTTCGGCGCCGGACCCAAGAGCTTCGTCACCGGCAGCCTGGAACTCGACGCTGCGCAGATCGCAGGGGACCTCAGCCGGCGGGACGGCGCCGCGTACGCCACCGCGGTGATCCTGCACGAACTCGGCCACGTGATGGGGCTGGAGCATGTGGACGACCCCGTACAGCTGATGTATCCCGAGATCGGCGCGCCGGACGGACTGGCAGCCGGCGACTTGAACGGCCTGTACGAGCTGGGCAACGCCCAGTGCCGCAAGGACCTTTGAGCAGCTAGCTGTCCAGGACGGCGAGCGCTTCCTCGACGGTATCCACCAGGAAGATCCGGTTCTCCATCCGCCGTCCTGCGGCGAGGCTTTGCAGCAGCGGCCAGGCCGGGTAGCGCCGCAGCCAGTGTTCCTGCCCCACCAGCACCATCGGCATGATGGTTTCGGGGGTGCCGTAGTAGTTCTCGCAGGCATCCTGGAAGATCTCCTGCACGGTGCCGCCGGAGCCCGGCAGGAAAACAATGCCGCCGTTGCAGAGTTCCAGCAGGATGGCCTCGCGGATGGAGTTCGCAAAGTACTTGGCAATGTGGGTGGCGAAGTAGTTCGGCGGCTCGTGCCCGTAGAACCAGGTGGGGACCCCCAGCGACGGCGTGCCCTCCGGATGGCGTTCGACGACGGCGGCGGCGGAACGCGCCCACGCCGACACGGAGGGCCGGAACCCGGGAACGGCGGCGAGGTCGTCCAGCGCCCGCCGGAACTCACGCTCCGGGGCGTCGCTGAGGTAGGCGCCCAGGTTGGCGGCCTCCATGGTGCCGGGCCCGCCACCGGTGGCCACAACCCGGCCGTCCCGGGCCAGCAGCCGCCCGAGCAGCGCGCCCTCCTCGAACACCCCGGACCCGCGGTGCGCGGCATGGCCGCCCATCACGCCCACCATGGTCCGGCCGGCGCAGAGTTCCGAGCGGGTCAGCTCTTCGAGGGCATCACCGACCGAGTGGTCATGCAGGGCCGCTGCCAGGGTGGCGTCCAGCCGGTGGCGCTGTCCCGGCCGGATACTCCACTGGTAGATATTGGCGTCCGGAGTCTCCTCATAGCGCGACTCGGAGATCCCCTGGTAAAGCTCCTGCGGAGTGTACAGCTGTGAACGGTAGGGGTTGAACGGCACCGCCTCGAGCCTGGGGAAAATGAGCGCGCCGCGGCTGCGCAGCGAAGCCTCCACCCCGGCGTCGAACGTGCATCCGAGGAAAACCGCGCCCTGCGGGTTCATGGCCTCGAGCTGTGCTGTCCGTCCGCGCAGGTCCAGCGACTGGGCATGCCAGCCCTGCATGGTCCTGGCCCCGGCCGCGACCAGACGGTCGAAGCCGTCCAGGCTGTCGACCTCCAGGGTGCGGGGACTCGGGTGCAGGCTGCCGGCAGCACTCATCCGGCGCGCCTAGTGCTGGTGGTCCGCAGCGGTCCCGGGCGCTGAACCGGGCGCGGTCCCGGACGCGGCTTCCGGGGTGACATAGGCGTCAAGCTTGGCGAGGGTCTGCTCGATGCTGGCCGGGTGGCGGCGGACGTAGCCGGCCAGGCGCAGCAGGATCCTGGCGCGCACCTGCCTTGCGTCCCACTGCTCGGTGACGAGGGTGCCCGGGATGCCGGCGGAGTCGGTGGCGGGCTCCAGCAGGTACCGCCAGATGTGGCCGCCGAAGTGCCGCCAGGCGATCCGCCGACCCTCCTCGAATTCGCATACCGTGTTGAGGATCTTGTAATCCAGCTTGATGTTCATTTCCATGCCGAACTTCGCGCCGAGGGCCAGCCGTTCGGGACCCCGCGGCTGGGCGCCCTTCACGGTATCCGAGCCGTCGATCACGCTGTGCAGTGCGGGGGTGGCGAGCACCTCGAAGATGGTTTCCGGGGCGGCTGCGATAAAGCGGCTGCGGGACACGAGATATCTGTGGGTCATCGGGCAATCCTAGTCCCGGCGATTCTGATGCAGAATAAATCATGCAGACTCCGCCCCTCCCCCGCAGCCGGCCCCGCATCGGTATTCCCGTCCGGCTCAGCAGTTCGACGGACCCGGACCCTCGGGTGGCGGAGGCGAACGAGCTCTTTGACTACATCGTGGACTTGGTGCGCGACGGCGGCGGCGAACCAGTGCTACTGAGCGCACCGGACGAGCCGCTCGAGGCGCTCCACGGCGTCGTCCTTCCGGGCGGCGGCGACCTGGACCCCCGGCGTTATGGCGACGTGCCCGGGGAAGCCTGCTACGACGTCAGCCCCGCCCAGGACGCACTTGATCTGGCGGTTGCGCGGCGGTCGATCGACGCCGGACTGCCCGTGCTCGGCGTCTGCCGGGGACACCAGCTTCTTAACGTCCTCTATGGCGGAACGCTGATCCAGGACATGGATCCGGGGACCGTGGCCCACCGGGAAACCACGCCGGTGCAGGGAGCCGGGCCCTGGGCCTGGCACGAGGTGGAGGTGCAGGGCGGAAGCAAGGTTGCCGGACTGTATGGCGCAGGAGTCGGATTACGCGGCGGCATCGGCAACCCGGAAGTCACGGGCGCCGCAACCGCGGGCGTCACGGTCAAGATTGCCTCCGGCCACCATCAGGCAGTGGGCCGGGTCGCCGAAGGGCTCGTCGTGACGGCGGTGGCCGCGGACGGCACGGTGGAGGCGCTGGAGGACCCGGAGCGGTGGGTGGCGTCCGTGCAGTGGCACCCCGAGGCCCGGGAGCTCCCGGCCGAAGAGCGGCTGGCCCCGTTCCGTGCCTTTGTCGAGATCTGCCGGGCCCGGTAGCTGCGGACCATCCCGTCCTGGCACCCATCGTCCCGGGATTCTGCGTCCCGGGATCCGGCGTCGTGTCACCCCCGCATCCTGACATCCCCGGCCCGCCCCTGATACCATCAACTTAGGCAGTATGTCCTATCAAGCGAACATATGTCGGGATCGACAACTGGCGGCCCCATCGGGGTTTCGGCACGGGGTACAAGGAGCGCGTCAACAGTGGCTATTCAAAAAGTGGCTAACCACCTAAATATCAGCGTCGACCGGTCTTCCCCGGTGCCGCTCTACCACCAGGTGGTGCAGGGCATCGAAGCCGCGATCCACGGCGGCGTGCTGCCCCCGGGTAGCCGCCTCGACAACGAGATTGACCTGGCCGCCCAGTTGAACCTTTCCCGCCCCACGATGCGCAAGGCCATGGACGAACTGGTCCGCTCCGGCCTGCTGGTGCGCAAGCGCGGCGTTGGCACCCAGGTGGTCTCCAGTCAGGTCCGGCGCCCGCTCGAGCTCTCCAGCCTCTTCGACGACCTCAGCAACAACGGCAGCAAGCCCACCACCGAGGTGCTGAGCTTCTCCCACGACGAGGCCGACGCCGCCACGCGGGCAGCGCTGCAGCTGCCCGCCGGCGCCAAGGTCTACCACTTCACCCGGCTCCGGAAGGTCGGCGGCAAACCGCTGGCGCTGATGGAGAACTGGGTGCGCGATGACATCACCACCATCGACGAAGCACTCCTGGGCTCCCAGGGCCTCTACGGGATCCTGCGCAACGGCGGCGTGAACTTCCGGCTCGCCTCGCAGCGGATTGGCGCCATGATCGCCAACGACTACCAGGCGACCCTGCTGGAAACCACCCCGGGTTCGGCCCTTGTGACCATGGAGCGCACGGCGGTGGACGACACCGGCCGCCAGGTCGAGACTGGACACCACGTCTACCGTGCGGATTCCTACAGCTTCGAAATGACCCTCGTCCAACGCTAGTCGACGGCGCCAGGCGACCGCGCTTGCAGTTCGGCGCTGGGCGCTGGGCGCTGGGCGCTGGGCGCTGGGGCAACGCAAACACCCACCCCTCACCACCCGCGCCCTCCTCGGCGCGACAACGAAAGGGCAGAACTGATGGCCAACTGGGTCTATCCGCTCGGCACCGCCGCCCAAGGCAGCTGGGATATCTCGCTGGGCACCTCCGATTCCGCCGTGAAGGTGGACGGCTGGGCCCACACCGGACTGAAGGTCGCCACGCTGGGTGCGGGGGCCGCCGTCGAACTTTCCGGCGCGGACGAAGAACGCATCGTGGTCCCGCTCAACGGGTCCTTCACGGTGTCCGTCGACGGCGAGGAGTACCGGCTGGCCGGCCGGGCGAGCGTCTTCAGCGGCCCCAGCGACGTCCTCTACACGGGAACCGGCAAAGCCGTGACGATCAGTTCGGCCGACGGCGGACGGGTCGCCGTGGCCACCGCCCCGGCCAGGGCTTCCTACCCCACCCGCCTGATCACGGCCGCGGAGACTCCGGTTGAACTGCGCGGGGCCGGCAACTGCTCGCGCCAGGTCCACAACTTCGGGACCCCGGCTGCGCTGGAGGCGGACCGTTTTATCGTCTGCGAGGTTCTCACGCCCGCCGGCAACTGGTCCTCCTATCCCCCGCACAAGCACGACGAGGAGAAGGACGGCGAAACTAACCTCGAGGAGATTTACTACTTTGAAACCCGGGTGACGCCCGGCGCCCCGGCCCGGCCCGGCGCGGACGACGCGATCGGCTACCAGCGTGTGTACGCCTCGGACGAGCGGCCGATCGATGTCGCCGCGGAGGTCCGGACCGGCGACGTGGTCCTGGTGCCGTATGGCTGGCACGGCCCGGCCATGGCGGCGCCCGGCTACGACCTGTACTACCTCAATGTGATGGCCGGTCCCGGCCCGGTCCGCGAGTGGCTCATCAGCGATGACCCGCACCACGGCTGGATCCGACAGACCTGGGACGGCCAGGACCTCGACCCGCGGCTGCCCTTCGGCGCCTGAGCGGGCCAGAACCGGCCCAGGCCGCGCCAGCCACAACGAACCCCCGGAGCCTTTCGGCGCCGGGGGTTCGCTGGATCTGACTGCGGTTTTGACTGCGGTTGACCCTGACCCAGCCGGGGTTTTGCGTCACAACCGGCGTTGTCGTCCGTTCAACTGGTTACGGTCTGGACCACCCGGACAGGCACGCCGGTCGCGAGGGATTCCTGGGCGGCGTCCGCGACCCGGGAGGCAGCCACGGCATCCTCCGGGGTGCAGGGGTTGTCCCGGCGGCCCAGGATCAGCTCCACGAAAGCAGCCATCTCGGAACGGTAGGCCTGGTCGAACCGCTCGGCGAAGGTCCGGTGCGGCTTGCCGGCCGGGAACGTGATCCCGGCTTCGGCGGACGCCAGCGCCGTCTTGTCGTCCAGGCCTACCATCAGCGAACGGCGGGAACCCTGGATTTCCATCCGGACGTCGTGGCCTGCCCCGTTGTAGCGGGTGGCCGAGACCGTTCCCACGGTGCCGTCGTCGAAGGTCACGAGCGCAAGGGCCGTGTCCACGTCTCCGGCTGCCCCGATTTCCGGGTCCCCGTTGTTGGAGCCGCGGGCGTACACCTCAACGATTTCCCGGCCCGTGAGCCAGCGCAGGATGTCGAAGTCGTGGACCGAGCAGTCCCGGAACAGTCCGCCGGAGCTGGCCAGGAACTCGACCGGCGGCGGTGTCATGTCGCAGGTGACGGCGCGCAGCGAGTGGATCCAGCCCAGTTCCCCGGCCTGGTAGGCGCGCCGGGCCTCCTGGTAGCCGGCGTCGAAGCGGCGCTGGTGGCCGATCTGGACCACGCCGTTCCGGTCCCGGATGTAGTCGAGTACGGGCAGGGCGTCTTCGACGTTCAGGGCGACGGGCTTCTCGCAGAACACCGGGATGCCGGCGTCCACCCCGGCCTTGATCAGCTCCGGGTGGGTCCCGGTTCCGGTGGCGATGACGAGTCCGTCCAGCCCGGACGCGAGGAGCGCCTGCACCGACGGCAGGAACTCGGCGCCGAGCCCAGCGGCGATGCCCCGGGCGTGGTCTGCCGCGACGTCAGTGAGCCGGAGCCGGACGTGGATGCCCTGCGGATTGAGTACGCCGTTGAGCGCGGCAATGTTGTTGGCGTGCATGACGCCGATCCGCCCCACCCCGACCAGCCCGAGAATTACGTCTTTCATACTTCTACTTTCATGGGTAGTGCCGGCACGGTAAAGGCCGCCCGGAAAGCCTCCAGGGCCGCGTAGCTGTCGCCGCTGGCCCAGGCTTCCATGCCCACGGTCCCGTCGTAGCCGGCTTCCGCGAGCGCCTTGGCGACAGCAGCGTAGTTGATTTCCCCGGTCCCGGGTTCGCAGCGCCCCGGAACATCCGCCACCTGGATTTCACCGAGGTACGGCAGGGCGCTACGGACCAGCTCGACCAGGTTCCCCTCCCCCATTTGGGCGTGGTACAGGTCCAGCATGAGCCTGGCGTTCGGGTGCCCGGCGGCCTGCACGAGCGCCAGGGTGTCCTTGGCGCGGGCCAGCGGGACGCCTGGGTGGTCGAGGATGGTGTTGAGGTTCTCGAGGCAGAAGGTCACGCCGTACTTCTCGCCGAGCCGGCCGAGCCGCTCCAGGGTCCTGGCACCGGTAGTCCACATGTGGCCGCTGGACCGGTAGACCGGACGGGCCGCGTGGCCGTCGATGAGTTCCGCCGGGTGCACCACCATCCGGCTCACGCCGAGTTCCAGGGCGGTTGGGATCAGCGACTCGGCGGTCCGCACCACCTCGTCCGCCGACTCGGGGTCCACCAGGCTGCCGGCCGTGTAGCCGGTCATGGACGAGAAGACCGCGCCGGTTGCATTGAGCGCGGCGATGTCCTTGGTCCGCGAGTCCCAGAGTTCGACGTCGAAGCCGGCGTCGTGGATCCGGCGCACCCGCTCTGTGAACGGCAGCTGGGTGAAGAGCATTTCCGCGCAGACGGCCAGGCGCATCAGCGGACTGCCGTCTCGTTGACGGCGACTGTGTTGACGGCCACCGGGGTCCCGCGGGTGACCGACTCGATACAGGCCAGCGCCATGGCCAGTGCGCGCCGGGCGTCCGCGGCCCCGGGCCGGAGCGAATAGGCGGCCGATGGCGGCGTTGTGCCGTCACGCCGCGCGCGGACGGCCTCGGCATAGTCGACCAGTTCATCCGTGTAGGCCTGGCGGAAGAGCTCGACGTTCAGCCGGGGCGTGTCGGCCGACATTCCGTCCGCGGTGTACCTGCGGGCGGCGGTCTCCGTGGCCCGGCCGGCCTGGACCATGCCCTTGGAGCCAAAGATTTCCCCGCGGATGTCGTAGCCGTAGAGGGCGCTGAAGTTTGCCTCGGCCACCGCGATGGCACCGTTGCTGTAGCGGATGGTCACGACGGCCGTGTCCAGGAAGCCCTGGTCGCGGAGCCCGGGTTCCACGAGCGCATCGGCAATGGCATAGACCTCTACCGGCTCGGCGCCTTCGTTGAACCAGTTCAGGGTGTCAAAGTCGTGGATCAGGGTTTCAAGGAAGACGGTCCACGCCGGGACCCTGGCCGCGTGCGGAATGCTGCCCGTGCCCGGGTCCCGGGTCAGCGAGCGCAGCAGCTGCGGCGTCCCGACGGTTCCAGCGGCGATGTCCTTCTTGGCGGCCTGGAAGTCCGCCGCATACCGGCGGTTGAAGCCGATCTGGAAATGCACTCCTGCCGCCTCCACCGCGGCCAGCGCGGCGTCGAGCTCGTCGAGCCCCAGACCGGCCGGCTTCTCGCAGAACACGTGCTTCCCGGCGGCGGCGGCCTGGGCGATCAGCGAGGAGTGGAAGCGCGCCGGGCTGGCAATGATCACCGCGTCGATCTCAGGGTCGGCCAGGATGTCGGCGGCGTCGGCCGTCACCTTGCGGGCGCCGAGTGCGGCTGCCAGGGCGGCGGCGGACTCCACATTGGGGTCAGCGATGGCAGCGAGCTCGGCGCCCGGGACCCGGCGGGCGATGCTCTCAGCGTGGAAAGCGCCCATCCAGCCGGAGCCGATGAGTCCGATGCGAACGGGCAAGGGAATTCCGGTGGAGTCCCGATTCAGGTAAGCCATGGGCTTGTCCTTTCAGTTGTTCACAACTGTGTGAAAGTGGGGGGCGGTCCGGTGTGGGACCGCGGCTTCAAGGCGTCGCCTCGGCGGCGCAGGAAAGAGCAGGGCCGTGCCCGTGCGGGCGGGCCCTGCTCCCCGGTGCCGCTAGTAGGTCTTGCCGGTCGTTTGGGCCACTTCGGCCACTTCGCTCTGGACTTCCTTAATCACGTCGCCGTGGCCGCCGAGCTGTTCGAGTTCGTGCGCGAGTTCGGCGAGTTCGGCGCCGCCGGCCATCTGGGCGGTGAGCTCGTCGAGAGTGATGTCCTTTTTGTCGTAGTAGCCGATCGACTTGCCGCGCTTGAGCAGCAGGAACCGGTCGCCGACGGGGAAGGCGTGATGCGGGTTGTGGGTGATGAAGATGACCCCGAGCCCGCGGTCGCGGGCCTGCAGGATGTAGCGCAGAACCACGCCGGACTGCTTCACGCCCAGGGCGGCGGTGGGCTCGTCCAGGATCAGGACCTTCGCGCCGAAGTACACGGCCCGGGCGATCGCGACACATTGGCGTTCACCGCCGGAGAGCTGGCCGATGGGCTGCTCCACGTCGCGGAGGTCGATGCCCATCTCGGCGAGTTCCTTGAGCGTGATCTCCTTCATCTTCTCGACGTCCATGCTCTTGAACGGGCCGAAACCGCTGGTCAGCTCCGAGCCGAGGAAGAAGTTCCGCCAGATCGGCATCAGCGGCACCACCGCGAGGTCCTGGTAGACAGTGGCGATGCCGGCGTCCAGGGCGTCCCGGGGGGAGCTGAACTTGCGTTCCTCGCCCATGATGTTCAGGACCCCGGCGTCGTGCTGGTGCAGTCCGGCGATGATCTTGATCAGCGTCGACTTGCCGGCGCCGTTGTCGCCGAGGACGCACGTGACGCGGCCGTTGTCCACAGCCATCGTGACATCGGACAGGGCGATGATGTTGCCGTAGTGCTTGCCGACCCCCTCGAGGGAGAGCAGGTGCACGGGGGTGTGCGTGAGGGGGTCTTTTTCGTTCTGGAGCAGCGTTTGCTGGTCAATCTCGTTGGCGTTCATTTCTCCGGCCCCTTTACTTGAGTTCCGCGCGGCGCTTGACGATGAGGTTGACGATGGTGGCCAGCAGCAGCATCAGGCCCAGGAAGAACTTGAACCAGTCCGGGTTCCACTGGGCGTAGACGATGCCCTTGTTGGCCATGCCGAAGATGAACGCGCCGATCGCGCCGCCGATGGCAGAGCCGTAGCCGCCGGTCAGGAGGCAGCCGCCGATGACCGCGGCGATGATGTAGAGGAACTCATTGCCCACACCTTCACCGGACTGCACGGTGTCGAAGGCGAAGAGGTTGTGCATGCCCAGGATCCAGCCGCAGAAGCCCACGCCCATGAACAGGCCTATTTTGGTGGACTTGACGGGCACACCCACGGCGCGGGCCGCGTTCTCGTCCCCGCCGACGGCGAAGATCCAGTTCCCCACGCGGGTCCGCATCAGCACCCAGGTGGCGACCGCGACGAGCGCGATCCAGATGAACACCGTGATTTTGACGTCGATACCGCCGATGGTTACCGAGGAAGCGAACACCGCCCGGGCGGAGGCGAAGCCGTCCATGGTCGAAATCGAGGGGGAAGACACGCCGCCGCCGATCATACGGGTCAGGCCCAGGTTCAGGCCGGTCAGCATCAGGAACGTGGCGAGGGTGACGATGAAGCTGGGCAGCTTGGTCTTCATCAGAATCCAGCCATTGATGAATCCGATAGCCAGGGATACCAGCAACGCCAGGGCGACACCCACCCAGACGTTGGTGCTGAAATACCAGCTGAACATCGACGCCGTCAGCGCCGAACTGATCACGGCGACACCGGTGGAGAGGTCGAACTCACCGCCGATCATGAGCAGCGACACCCCCACGGCCATGATGCCGATCGTGGAGCTGCCGTACAACACGGTCGCGAAGGAAGCCGGCTGCAGGAACGTCTGGGAAACCAATGCGAAAAAAATAAAGAGGACGATTGCGCCCACCAGGGCGCCGACCTCAGGGCGACCGAGTAGCTTCTGGAGGGGATTGCGTTTGCCGACACGTTCGTCGGTCACAGGGAGGGGGGACTTGGATAGAGTCTGAGTCATGGGGTTTCTCCTGCTAGGGCGGGTTCCGGAGCCGCGAGGGCCCCGGAACCCGGCTCAGAGCATCCTTAGCGGATGCCTTCCTTGGCGAATTTGAGGACGTCAGGAGCTGCTGCCTGATCAATGATCGACGGTCCGGTCAGCACCGCAAGTCCGCCACCCACGTGGTAGCCGCCACGCTTGACCTGCCACAGCGCGTCGATGGCGCCGTAGCCCTGAAGCCAAGGCTGCTGGTCAACAGTGAAGGCTACCTTGCCGTCGATGATGGCCTGGGCAAGGTCACCATTCATGTCGAAGGAAGCGACCTTGACTTTGCTCTGCAGTCCTAAGGCTTCCACCGCTTTGTTTATGGTCAAGGTGAAGGGCGCGCCGAGACCGATGATGGCGTCTGCGTCCGGGGTAGCCTGGAGCTTTGCGGTCACGGTGGAGGAAACCTGGGTCATGTCGGTTCCCTGGACAAACAGGTTCTCGGTACCGGGGATCTTCGACTTGACGCCGGCGCACCGGGAATCCAGTGCGACGTTGCCTTGTTCCATGATCACGCAGATTGGGTGCTTGGCTCCGAGCGAGGAGAGCTTCTCTCCGACGGCGGCGCCGGCCAGGTTTTCATCAGAACCGAAGTGAGTGAAGGCACCTACTTGCCTCCAGACATCCGCACCGGAGTTAAGGCTGACAACTGGGATACCGGCATCAGTGGCTTTTTTCAGGACGTCCTTGAGCGCGTCCGGCTTGGCCAAGGTGACGGCGATGCCTCCAACCTTCTGGTCAATGGCCTGCTGGATCAGTTGGGCCTGGCGGCCGCCTTCTGGGTCTGAGGTGTAGAGCAGTTCCACGTTGTCCTTCGCGGCCGCCTCTTCGGCACCCTTACGGAGTATGTCCCAGAATGTGTCGCCGGGAGCGGCGTGAGTGACTAGGGCGATCTTGATCCGTTCTGTCGTGGCGACCTGGCCGCCGCCGGCCGCGTTGCCTGAGTCGGCGGGCTTGCCGCCGGTGCTTGAACATGCGCTCAAGGCCAGCATCGGTACGACCGCTGCAACCAGGGTTGCCTTGCGCCAGGAAAAATTAGCCACCGTGAATCTCCTTTGATTTGAGCTCCGGGCTGCTACCTTGCAGCCGCCGGAATAACGCCTACTTAGATGATGGTGACTTAGCTCACGTATGTCAATAGTTTGTCCTGACATTAGGATGTAAACACGTAATTGGGTCCGCGGACGTCCGTCGGAAGTCCGTCGGATCGCATGCTTTCCGCGTCGCTGACACCAGCCGCAACGTGCGAGAGCGACGGCGGCCACCACCCGACCGGTTCGACTTATTGTCAGAGCTCCTTGATGTACTTGGGGTATGGAAATCACCACAGCTTGGAGTGTGGAGAGCAGGGAGGCCCTGGCGGCTGTCGGGGCGGCGACGGCGGCGCTGTTGGCCTTTCCGGGTGCCGCCGCTGAGCGCGCCGGCGCATTCGGCGGTGACACTGATTTGTTGCCGGATGATCCGTTGCGGGATTTCGTGGATGATTCCCTGGACGGCCTGGCCCTGATGGTCCGGCTGGAGGCCGCGGCGGCGGCGGCGAAGGTGCAGCTCGCCGCGGACTGCGTGAAAGGCACACAGGCCATGGCGCCGCCGGCGGGGTCCCCGCAGGACGCAAGTCGCCAGGAGATGGCGCTGACGGCCGAGATCGCGTGTGTCCTGACCGTGAGCGAGCGGGCCGCGGACGGGTTCCTGGGCGACTGCCTGGCCCTGACGACGACGTTGCCGCTGACCCTCGCCGCGCTCACGGCGGGGACGATTTCCTGGGCGCACGCGAGGGTCATGGTGGAGGAAACGGTGAACCTGGACCCGGAGGGGGCGGCGGCGCTGGAGGGGCACTTCCTGGACCCGGCCGCCCCTAACCCGGCCCGGGGCTGCCCGGCCGGGGAACTCGTCCCGGGCCGGCTCCGGGCCAAGGCCCGGACCTGGCGTGAACGCCACCACCGGGAGAGCATCGAAAAACGCCACACCAAGTGCGTCGCGGACCGGCGGGTCGAGTTCCGCCCGGACACTGACGGGATGGCCTGGTTCTCCGCGTACCTGCCGGCCGATACCGCCGCGGGGATCTGGGACCGGACCACCGCCGCGGCCCGCGCCCTGCAGGGCCCGGCCGAGGCACGCACCCTGACCCAGCTCCGCGCCGACATCGCCGCGACCTGGCTCCTCACCACCGGCATCACCGGCGCTGATGGTGCCGCGGGCCCTGAGGGGGCGGGTGCGGGCGGGGGTGTGCCGTCGCCGCGGGCGCAGGTCCTGATCACCGTGCCCGTGTTCTCCCTGCTCGGCGCCACCGAGGAACCGGCGATGCTGGACGGGTACGGGCCGATCCCGCCCTCGATGGCCCGCCGCCTGATCGCCGACGGGGCCGGCTCGTTTTACCGGGTGCTGGTGGATCCGCGGGACGGGGCGCCGCTGGAAATCGGGAGGAGCAGCTACCGCCTCAACACTGCCCAGCGGCACTGGCTGCGGCTTCGCGATGGCCGGTGCCCGTTCCCGGGCTGTCACAACCATTCCCTGGACAACGAAGCGGACCACCTCCTGGCCTGGGCCGACGGAGGGACCACCGGGATCACCAACCTCGGCGGACCGTGCCGCAAACACCACGGGCTGAAACACAGCTCCGCCTGGACACCGGCCGGAGCCACCAAAGACGCCCCGCCCGG
Source organism: Pseudarthrobacter sp. HLT1-3 (assembly GCF_059383535.1). Taxonomy (NCBI): domain Bacteria; kingdom Bacillati; phylum Actinomycetota; class Actinomycetes; order Micrococcales; family Micrococcaceae; genus Pseudarthrobacter; species Pseudarthrobacter sp. HLT1-3. The sequence continues at coordinate 152,960 of NZ_JBWZCJ010000002.1, forward strand.
CTGGACCTCCCCGTCCGGACGGTACTACCCCAGCGAACAACAGGACTGGGAACCACCCCACTGGCCACCCGAAATCCTGGCCACCTACCCGGACCCCGGGGTAGATGCAGCCGCGGACATGGACGCCATCGTGGACCAAGACCCGGGCCCTGGCATCGACGTCGATATGGACGCAGCCACGATCCCGGGCCAGGACAGAGACGCCCCGGACAGAGACCTTGACCTGGGCCGCGGCCTGGATCCGGACCCCGGCCCGGATCCAGAACAGGAACTGCCCGCGGCCCCCTTCCCGGACTGGCACCTGCTCACGGCCGGCCACTCATTCCGTGCCACAGACACCGAGAACCCGGTCTTCTATGAGCCCCCCAACGAATCCATCCTGAAACACTTCCTCGCCCACCACGCCTGACCGGCCGAGTTAGGGGCCGGTCCGGGGACTGTCCGTGCAGGTTGGCACCAGGCGGTTAGGCCCGCTGGAGTTCCACGCTCTCCTGTTCGCTGTCCACGTCGCCGCCGACAACGGCTGCGGGGGCGCCGCCGTCGCGCCGTTTCGCAGCGGCAACCGCCGCGAACACCATGACCACCAGGCCCAGCAGGGTGATTCCGGCGCCGGCCCAGATGGGCGAGGTGTAGCCGAGCCCGGCGCTGATGGTCACGCCGCCCATCCACGCGCCCAAAGCGTTGCCCACGTTGAAGGCGCCGATGTTGGCGCCGGAGGCCAGGGTGGGGGCGGTCGTGGCGTACTTCATGACGCGCATCTGCAACCCGGGGACCGTGGCGAAACCGAAGCCTCCCAGCAGCACCATGGAGCCAATGGTCATCGGCTGGCTGCCGGCGGTGAGAGCGAAACCCACAAGGACGACCACCAGCGCGGCGAGCGCCACGAGCAGAGTGCGGTCGACGTTTCGGTCAGCCGCCCTGCCGCCGACGGTGTTGCCGATGAACAGGCCCACACCGAACAGAATGAGCAGCCAGGGGACGGCGGAAGCGGAGAATCCGGTGACTTCGGTGAGCGTATAGGCAATGTAGGTGAAGGCGCCGAACATGCCGCCGTAGCCGAGGACAGTAACGAGAATGGAGAGCCAGACCTGGCCGGACCGGAAGGCCCGGAGTTCCCCGCGCAGGCCGCCTGGGGCAGAACCGCCGCCGGCATCTCCCGCGCCCGTCCTCGGGACCAGCGCCAGGATCCCAGCGAGCGCGAGGACGCCAATGCCTGTGATCGCCCAGAAGGTGGACCGCCAGCCGGCAGCCTGGCCAAGCATCGTGCCAAACGGCACACCCAGCACATTGGCCGCCGTGAGCCCGGTGAACATGATGGCAATCGCCCCGGCTTTTTTGGTGGGGGCAACCATACTGGCGGCGACCACCGCGCCGATGCCGAAGAAGGCACCGTGAGCCAGCGCCGCGATGATGCGGCCAATCATCATCAGCAAGTAGTCGGGCGCGAGGGCGGAGACCAGGTTGCCGGCGATGAACAGCACCATCAGCACCGCCAGCACCGGCTTTCGCTCGAAGCGCGTCACGGCCGCAGTCAGCAGGAGCGCCCCGACAACAACGGCGAGCGCGTAGCCGGAGATAAGCCACCCCGCCGTAGCCTCGCTGACCCGGAAGTCTGCGGCCACCTCGGGCAGCAGACCCATGATGACGAACTCCGTGAGTCCGATCCCGAACCCGCCGAGGGCGAGTGCTATCAGGCCAATGGGCATGGAGGAGCTCCTTCAAAAACTGTACGGAAAGAAATGCGAAGCGTAAGCTAGTAGTTGCAGACGCGTTATTTATTGTTGCACGAGCAACTATGCCGCGCAAGCAACTAAATTGTGGGCTGCCGTGTTCCGGGTCATTTCCGGCGGGGCGGGCCGATCTGAAGGGAAGAACTGATGGGCATCAAGGACGACGCCGTCGAGGTCCGGGCGCAAGGCTGGCGGACCCTCGCGGCCTTGCACGCACTGATCGAGGCGGAGTTGGAGCGCTCCCTGCAGTCGGCGGCGCAGCTGTCCGTCGTCGAGTACACCGTGCTGGATGCGCTGAGCCGCCAGGACGGCTGGCATATGCGGATGCAGCAACTGGCCCGCGCCACCGCGTTGAGCGCCAGCGCCACCACGCGTCTGGTCAACCGGCTTGAGGACCGGGGCCTGCTGACCCGGATCCTGTGTGCCGATGACCGCCGCGGGATCTACACCGAACTCACCCCAGCCGGGATCAAGCTGCTGGAGGAGGCCCGGCCCAGCCATGACGCCACGTTGGAGCGGGCGCTGGCCGAGGCGCAGGAGGTACCGGAACTGGCGCCGCTGGTCGACGCACTCCCCCGGCTGCACGCCGCCGTCTAGCAACTGCACTGTCGAGCGGCCAACCGCGGGGAGAGCCTCCGTCCGGAGGCGCGCCCGGTCGTGTGGACCGCGCGCCAATGCCCTGCCCGCGTTGGACCGCGGGGCAGGGCTTTGTGCTGCTGACCTTACGCGGCGACGGTGTGTTTGCCGGCCACATTCTTGAAGTAGTGCTCGAGGTCTTCGAGGCTCTTGTCCTTGGTTTCCGGGACCAGGCGTTTCACCCAGACAATCGCTGCCAGCTGCATTGCCACAAAGATGAAGAACGTCGTTGAGACGCCGATCCAGGCCACCATCTGCGGGAAGAAGAAGCCGATCAGGAAGTTGATCATCCACAGCACAAACACGCAGATGCCCATCCCGATCCCGCGGACATGCATGGGGAAGATTTCGGACATGGTCAGCCACGTCACTGTGCCGATGCAGGACTGCATGGAGGCCAGGAAGGTCACCATAAACAGCAGCACCAAAAAGCCGCGGAGGGTGCTTTCCGGGAGCAGCATCGAAATCAAACCGATGGCCAGCAGGGACGATGAGGTACCGACCAGGCCGACGATCAGCATGGACTTCCGGCGCACCCGTGTCATCAGGGACATGCCGACGATCACGGCCACGACGGAGGTGACGCCGTTGACGACGTTTGCGACGAGTGCACCCTGGTCTCCGAAGCCGGAGCTGGAGAGGATCGAGGTGCCGTAGTACATGATGGCGTTGACGCCGCTGATCTGGTTGATGACCGCCATGCCCAGTCCCACCACGAATATTCTGCGGATCCACGGCACGGTGAGGTCGCGGAAGGTTCCGAGCTTGGACTGGTAGTCCTCCCGGGCCGCCTGCCGCACTTCATCGAATTCCGTTGACACATCGGCCGACGCGCGGGTCTTCCGCAGGACTTCGAGGACCTCGCCGAAGCGCCCGGCCGATGGTGGCGACGGCGAAAATCAGTGCCAGCCCCATGATGGTCCGACGCCGGCCGAACCGGTCGGACAGCCGGCCGGCGGTGACGGCGCCGAACGCTGCGCCGAACAACAGGGTCGAGGTGACGAGGCCTTCGGTCAGCGGTGTCAGCCCAAGGTCGCGCTGCATGAAGTGCAGGGCGCCGTTGATGACGCCGGTGTCGTAGCCGAAGAGCAGGCCGCCGAAGGTCGAAAATAGCGCGACCCGCCGCATGAATCCCTTGGGGTTCGCGGCAGCACCGGCCGGTGACTGGGCCGAAGAACGGGTGAGGGTGTTTTGCGTTTTCTACATAGGGCGGCCGCTACCGCGCTTTTTCGATGTAGTTGTTCATCGTGTCCAGCTGGTAGCGGGAGACCTCGGCGGCGTTGTCGTCCTCTGCGAAGACGCTGGAGACCATCACGGTGTCCTCGCGGTCGAGGAAGCCGATTTCCTTGAGGCCGGCGAAGAACTCGTCCCAGTTGACGTCGCCGTCGCCGATTTTCAGGTGCTGGTGCACCCGGACCGGGTTGCCGGGCGGGTTGGTGATGTAGCGCAGCCCGTGCGAGGCGTGGTGGTCCATAGTGTCGGCGACGTGGACCAGGCGCAGCTTGTCCCCCGCTGCGCGCATGATGTCCAGTGGCGCGTTCTGCATGTGGAAACTGTGCGAGGCGACGTAAACCAGCCCGACGTTCTTGGAGTTCAGGCCGCGGATCACCCGGATCGCGGCCAGGCCCTCCTCGACGAAGTCGTCCGGGTGCGGGTCGATCAGCAGGTCGATGCCTTCGCGTTCGATGATCGGCAGGAGTTCCTCCATGGAGCGGTAGAACGCGCGTTCGGATTCCTCGGCTTTCTCCGGGCGGCCGCTGAATTCGGTGTTCATGGTGCTAACGCCGAGGTCCACGGCGATCTGGATGGCACGCTTCCAGTACCGGACGGCGGCTTCGCGGGCATCTTCATCCGGGCCGGACCAGCGCAGCACCGGCAGGACCGAGGCGATTTCGATCCCGGCGTCCTTGCAGGCCTTGGCCAGTTGGCCCACCAGTTCGTCATCGGCCTTCGGGTGGTTGTAGAACGGGATGAGATCGGCGTGCGGGGTCATCTGCATGTACTTGTAGCCGAGGTCCGCCACCACCCGGGGAAACTCGAGCAGGCTGTGCGAGTGGTGGAAGGGCGTTGGATCAAGCGCGATTTTCACGGGGAACACTCCATTGTGGATCAGTCAGGTTGTGCGTCGGACCGGCGGGAACGGGAAGGAGGCCGGGCCTCCTCCCGTTCTTGCTAGCGGTAGAGGGCGGGTTTGGCGTTCAGCTTCACGGCGACCTTTTCGCCGTTCTTCTGCGCCTCGACGCCGGCCTCGCAGCAGGCGGCGGTGGCATACCCGTCCCAGGCCGTCGGGCCGCCGATTTCACCGCGCAGGGCAGCGTCGACCCAGGACTGGATTTCGACGTCGTAGGCGGCACCGAAGCGCTCCTCGAAACCGGGCGTGACGTTGCCGCCCCAGTGGCCGTTGCTGCGGGTGTACGGGCCCTTGTCCCCGCCGATGCTGACAATGCCATCCTCGAAGGAGGCCTGGGTGGCCACTTCGTAGCCGAACTTGGCGTTGACGTAGATCTCGACGTCGGCCAGGACTCCGGATTCGGTTTCGATCAGCACGTGCTGCGGGTCGTGCTGGCCGGCCGGGGCGTTCCGGGTGGCCTTGCCGAGGCGGACCTGGACGGAGGTGATTTCCTCGCCGGTGAAGTAGCGGATCGCGTCGAATTCGTGCACCACGGAGTCGTTGATCAGCATCTCGTTGGTGAAGCCGGCGGGGGTGGTCGGGTTGCGGTGCTGGTGGTGCAGCATCAGCAGCTCGCCGAGTTCGGCGTCGCGGATGATCTTGCCGAGAGCGGCGTATTCGGCGTCGAAGCGGCGCATAAAGCCGACCTGGATGCGCTGGTGGCCCAGCTTCTCCTCGGCCTCGACGATCTTCCAGGCGGACGCGGCATCCGGGGTGAGCGGCTTCTCGCAGAGGATCGGGATGTCCTTGGCGATCGCCTTGAGCAGGATGTTCTCGTGCAGGAAGCCGGGCGTGGCGATCAGCACGGCGTTGACGTCGCCGTTGTTGAGGGCCTCGTCGGCGTCGGCCAGGGCGACGGCGCCCGGGATGCCTTCGATGGCGGCCTGGGCGCGGGCGAGGTCGACGTCGACGACGGCGGCAACCTCCGCGCCGTGGATGCGGGTGTTGAGCCGCTGGATGTGGTCTGCGCCCATACGGCCGGCGCCGATGACTGCTACGCGGAGGGTCTTGGTCATGGTCTTGTCCTCAGTTCTGGTTGACGGCTCTAGTTGACAACGGTGCGGGAGCCGCAGGAGAGCAGGTAGTTGCGGGTGCGTTTGGCGATCGGCATCGGGACGTCGAAGGCGACGGGGTACATGTCCTGTTCCACGATGCCGAAGATGGGCCGGTTCAGCGCCTCGACGGCCTCGATCACGGCGCGCAGGTCCGGGAGTCCGTTCGGCGGTTCGGTCATCACTCCGGCCAGGTTGGCGGCGGCCCAGGTCATGTTCTCCGCGTTGACCTTTTTGAGGATGTCCGGGTTGATCTGCTTGAGGTGCAGGTAGCCGATCCGGTCCGGATAGTTCTTGATCAGCTCCAGGCTGGACGCACCGCAGTATTCGGCGTGGCCGGTGTCCAGGCACAGGTTGAGGTGCTTCGGGTCGGTCGCGGCGAGGAGGGTCTCAATGTCCTCCTGCGCGCCGACATGCGAGTCGGCGTGCGAGTGGAACTGCTGCTTCAGGCCGAAGTCCTCCAGCAGGGTCTTGCCGAGACGGTTGTGGCCGGTGAAGAGGTCGCTCCAGGCCTTCTCGGTAAGCTGGCCGCTTTCCACCGCCTCGCCGGTGACGTCGTCGCGCCACATCGCGGGGATGACCACGATGTGTTCGCCGCCCATCGCTGCGGTGAGTTCGGCGACCTTGCGGGCCGGCTCCCACGCGGATTCCCACTGGTCCAGGCCGCGGTGGAAGGCGGTGAACACGGTGCCGGCCGAGATCTTCAGATCGCGGGCCTTCAGTTCCTCGGCCAGCCGGGCCGGGTCGGTGGGGAGGTAGCCGTAGGGGCCGAGTTCGATCCACTTGTAACCGGATTCGGCCACCTCGTCGAGGAAGCGTTCCCACGGGGTCTGCTTGGGGTCATCCGCAAACCAGACGCCCCACGAATCCGGCGCGGTGCCGATGATCAGCTTGTTCTCAGTCATTGCCATTCCTCTCATCGATTGCTCCGCAGGTGCCGTTTTGGACGCTCAAAACGGCGGTTGCGGAGCAGTCGATTGTGGGTAGTCGGGTCGCTTAGTTGGACGGGAAGTTGTAGGAGGCGCCGGAGGCGTGGGTGGGTTCGGGCCAGCGCGAGGTGACGACCTTGCCGCGGGTGTAGAAGGAGACGCCCTCCGGGCCGTAGATGTGCTTGTCGCCGAAGAGCGAGGCCTTCCAGCCGCCGAAGGAGTGGTGCGCCACCGGCACCGGAAGCGGGACGTTGATGCCGATCATGCCGACATCCACGGAACGCTGGAACTTGCGCGCGTTGGCACCGGAGGAGGTGAAGATGGCGGTGCCGTTGCCGTAAGGGTTGGCGTTGATCAGCGCGATGCCGGCGTCGAGGTCCTCGACGCGGACGACGACGAGGACGGGTCCGAAGATTTCCTCGCTGTAGGCGGTCATTTCGGTCTTGACGTGGTCCAGGACGGTGGGGCCGACCCAGAAGCCGTCCTCGTGGCCGGGGACAACAAGGTCGCGGCCGTCCACCACCATCGCGGCGCCGGCGGCTTCCGCTTCGGTGACGATCCGGACAATACGGTCCTTGGACGCCGGGGTGATGACCGGGCCCATCTCGGCGTCGGGCACGGTGCCGTTGTTGACCTTGACGGCCAGGGCGCGTTCCTCGACCTTCTTGACCAGCAGGTCGGCGGCCTCGCCGACGGCGACGGCGACCGAGATGGCCATGCACCGTTCACCGGCGGAGCCGAAGGCGGCGGCGGCCAGGTGGTCCGCGGCGTTGTCGAGGTCCGCGTCGGGCATGATGATGGCGTGGTTCTTCGCCCCGCCCAGGGCCTGGACGCGCTTGCCGTGCTTGGTGGCGGTCTCGTGGACGTACTGGGCGATCGGGGTGGAGCCGACGAAGGAAATGCCGTCCACGTCCGGGTGGGTCAGGAGGCCCTCGACGGTTTCCTTGTCCCCGTGCAGGACCTGGAAGACGCCGTCGGGCAGGCCCGCGTCCTTCCACAGCTTGGCCAGCAGCATCGAGGCGGAGGGATCCCGCTCGGAGGGCTTGAGGATGAAGGCGTTGCCCGTGGCGATCGCCATCGGTGCCATCCACAGCGGCACCATGACCGGGAAGTTGAACGGGGTAATCCCGGCGACGACGCCGAGCGGCTCGCGGAAGGAGAAGACGTCGATCCCGGTGGACACCTGGTCCGAGTAGTCGCCCTTGAGCAGGGTTGGGATGCCGCAGGCGAACTCGATGACCTCCAGCCCGCGTCCAATCTCGCCCTTGGCGTCGGAGAGGACCTTGCCGTGCTCGGCGGTGATCAGCTCGGCGAGATCGTCCACGTGGGCCGCGACGAGTTCACGGAATTTGAACAGCACGGCGGTGCGCTTGGCCAGGGAGAAGTCGCCCCAGGAATCTGCCGCGGCGCGGGCGGCGGCGACGGTTGCGTCCAGGTCCGCCCGGTTCGCCAGCCGCAGCTCTGCGGTGACGGCGCCGGTGGCGGGGTTGTACACGGGCTGGGTGCGGTCGCCAGCGCCTGCGGTTTCGGCGCCGTTGATGAAGTGGTGGATGGTTTTGGTGGTGGTGAGGGTGCTCATCAAATGTCCTTGGGGGTTGGTATCTGGGATGGCTCTGGGGGCCGGGGTCAGCCGAGCAGCTTGCGCTGGCGGCTCTTGTGGTCGATGTAGGTCTGGAAGGCCTGTTTGGTGGAGTCGAGCTCGGAGACCTGGGAGACCGGGACGTCCCACCAGGACTCGGAGCTGGGTGCGTCCAGCAGCGGGTCGGATTCGACGTGGATGAGGATCGGGCCGCCGCGTTCGGGCGCCGCCTTGGCGTCCCGGACGGCCTGTTCCAGCTCGGCGATGACCTTCTCCCCCGGTTCGATCCGGATCACCTTCACGCCGAGGCTTTGCGCGTTCAGGGCGAGGTCCACAGGGAGCCGGTCGCCGTCGTCGAAGCTGTGCTGTTCCTCGTCGAGGGCGCGGTACTGGGTGCCGAAGCGCTGGGAGCCGAGGGATTCGGAGAGCGAGCCGATCGAGGCGTAGCCGTGGTTCTGGATCAGGACCACGATCAGCTTGATCCGTTCTGCGACGGCGGTGACGAGTTCGGTGTGCATCATCAGGTAGGAGCCGTCCCCCACCATCACGACGACGTCGCGCTGCGCGCCGCCCGTCGCGGCTTCGGCGAGGGCCGCGCGCTTGACGCCGAGGCCGCCGGGGATTTCGTAGCCCATGCAGGAGTAGGCGTATTCGACGTGGTAGCCGAACGGGTCCCGGACGCGCCACATCTTGTGCAGGTCGCCCGGGAGGGACCCGGCGGCGCAGATGACCACGTCCTGAGCGTCCATGGCCCGGTGGGTGGCGCCGATGATCTCGTTCTGGGCCGGCAGCGGCGTGAAGCGGGTATCGAAGGCCTCGTCCACGGTGGCGTCCCAGCGGGCCTTCTCGGCCGCGACCTGCTGTTCGAGGTCGGCGCCGATCCGGTAGCCGGCCAGGGCCCGGTTCAGCTTGACCAGGGCCTTGCGGGCGTCCGCGACGATCGGCAGCGAGGTGCCGTGCTTGTAGGCGTCGATCGCGGCGACGTTGATGTTGATGAACTTCACGTCCGGGTTCTGGAACGCGGTCCGGGACGCGGTGGTGAAGTCCTCGTAGCGGGTGCCGATCCCGATGATCAGGTCCGCTTCGGCGGCGATGGCGTTCGCCGCCGTCGTGCCGGTGGAGCCGACCGCGCCGAGCGAGAACTTGTGGTCCCAGGGCAGGACGCCGACGCCGGCCTGGGTGTTGCCGACCGGGATGCCGGTCAGCTCGACGAACTTCGCGAGTTCGTCGTTGGCGTAGGCGTAGAGCACGCCGCCGCCGGCAATGATGAGCGGGCGTTTGGCGGCCCGGATGGCCGCGGCGGCGCGGCGGATGTCCTCGTCGTCGGCGTCGGGGCGGCGGATCCGCCAGTCGCGTTCGGCGAGGAATTCCTCGGGCACGTCGAAGGCCTCGGCCTGCACGTCCTGCGGCAGCGAGATGGTGACGGCGCCGGTCTCGGCCGGGTCCGTCAGCACCCGCAATCCGTGGTGGAAGGCGGAGAACAGCTGCTCGGGCCGCGTCACCCGGTCAAAGAACTTGGACAGCGGACGGAACGCGTCGTTGACCGTGATGTCGTAGCCGTGGGGCTGTTCGAGCTGCTGCAGCACCGGGTCCGCGGCGCGGGTGGCGAAGGTGTCGCTCGGCAGCAGCAGCACGGGCAGCCGGTTGGTGGTGGCCAGCGCGGCCCCGGTCAGCAGGTTGGAGGAACCCGGCCCGATCGAGGTGCTGATCGCGAAGGTCTGCCGGCGGCGGGTGTGCCGTGCGTAGCCGACGGCCTGGTGCGCCTGGGCCTGTTCGTTGCGGCCCTGGTAGTACGGCATGATCGTCGGATCGAGCTGCTGGTACTGCTTGAGGGCCTGGCCGACGCCGGCAACGTTGCCGTGGCCGAAGATCCCGAAGGTGCCCGGGATCAGGCGTTCCCGGTAGTCCTGGCCGCCGATCGAATCAACGGTGTACTGCCTGGACAGGTATTCGACGACGGCCTGGGCGACCGTCATTCTGCGTGTTCCTGATGCAGCTGTGATTCCCATGGGAAGTTACTCCGATACTTCTGCGGTGCGGGCGGATGCGGTGCGGTTGGTTGCGGTGCCGGCGGAGGGCGTCCGCGTGGAGGCGGTGTGGTGGAGCAGCGACGCGGCGGTCGCCACCGCGCCGGCGACGTCGCCGTCGTGCGGGTAGAGCAGGGTCCGGCCGACGGTGAGTCCCTGCACGCCGGGCAGCGCGAGGGCTGCTTCCCAGCTCGCGAACACGTCGTCCTGGCTGCTGTCCGGGTCCCCGCCGAGCAGCACGGTGGGCATCGTCGTGGCTGCCAGAACGCGTTCCATCTCGGCCACGACCGGCAGTTTCATCCAGGTGTAGGCGCTCGTGGAGCCGAGTCCTTCGGCGATGGCGACGGACTTGATGACGGCGTTCGTCGACAGGTCATTGCGGATTTTGCCGTTTTCCCGGACGGAGAGGAAGGGTTCCACCATGGCGATGAGCTTGCGCGCGGCGAGCGAATCGATCGCATGGGCGGTGGCTTCCAGGGTGGCCACGGTGTCCGGGTCGCTGAGGCAGATGCGGGTGAGCATCTTGCCGCCGTCGGCACCCAGCGCCTCCAGGGCGGCGGCGGTGTGGCCGGTGAAGCGGTCGTCGAGTTCGTTGACCAGGCCCGAGAGCCCGCCGCGGTTCATCGAGCCGAACAGCAGCTTGCCATCCAGCGCGCCAAGCAGCAGCAGATCGTCCATGATGTCCGGTGAGGCCAGGACGCCGTCCACGTCAGGGTTGGCGAGCGCGATCCGGAGCCGGTCCAGGAGCTGGCGGCGGTCGGCCATGGCCACCGGGTCATTGCCGACGGCGAGGGCGCCGCGGGCCGGGTGGTCGGCAGCGACAATAAAGTTCTGTCGGCCGGATTTCGGGCCGGGGTGCCGGCGGCGTGCCTTCGCGGCCCGGGCGATGGCGTCCGGGTCTTCGAGCCGGATGATGCTCAGGTGCTCGTAGCGGCGGGGATCATCGTCCACCACGGCGGTGGCGGAGGCGGGATGCAGGCTCACAGGGTCGCTCCTTCGGTGGCGTACTGCCCCGGCGCCAGCCGGCCGCGTTCGGCGAGCAGCGTGGTGACTTCGTCCGGCGTCGGCATGGCATCGGCACAGGACAGCCGGGATGCGACCAGCGCGCCGGCCGCGTTGGCGAAATCAAGGACCTGCTCAAGCGGCCAGCCGGAGAGCAGTCCGTGGCAGAAGGCCCCGCCAAAGGAGTCGCCGGCGCCGAGGCCGTTGACGGTTTCCACCGGGACCGGAGCGGACACGACGCGTTCGGTGCGGGTCTTCGCCATCACACCTTCAGGACCGAGCTTCACGACGGCGATTTCGACGCCAGCCGCGAGCAGCCGGTCGGCCTGCTCGTCCGGAGTGCCTTCGCCGACGGCGACGGCGCATTCCTTGTCGTTGCCGATGGCCACGGTGACGTGCGGGAGGATCCTGGCGACCTGTTCCCGGGCTTCGGCTTCGGAAGCCCAGAACATCGGCCGGTAGTCGAGGTCCAAAATGGTGTACTGGCCCGGCTTCAGGCCGGTGCGGGGCCGTGCCTCATGGGCTTTCAGGTGCGCGCCGCGGCTGGGCTCCTGGCAGAGGCCGGTCACGGTGGACCAGAAGATGCCGGCGTCGCGGATGGCGTCCAGGTCCAGTTCCGCCGCCTTGATCTGCAGGTCCGGGGCGGTGGGGAACCGTCCGTAGAAGTAGAGCGGAAAGTCGTCCGGGGGCTTGATCGCGCAGAACGTGACCGCGGTGGGCCATTCCTTGACCGCTGTGACGAAGGAATCGTCCACGTTGAACTTGCGCAGTTCGCGGTGCAGGTAGGTGCCGAAGGCGTCGTCGCCGGTGCGGGTAATAACTGCGCTGCGGCGTCCATGGCGGGCAGCGGCGACGGCCACGTTGGACGGGGAGCCGCCAAGGTATTTGCCGAAGGACGTCACATCCTCCAGATCCACCCCGATGTCGTTCGGGTAGATATCAACGCTGATGCGCCCGATCGTGAGCAGTTCGTGGGTCACGGGGATCGTGGACCTTTCTGTGTGAACTCTGTACCTGTACACAGCCTGAGCTTCGATGCTTGGCGGGCTGGCGTGAGCCGGGCCACACCAACTACTTTGCCTTAGAATCCATGTACTGTCAAAGGTTTGTACTGACATATTTACAACTTGATGAGGAGATGCTGACCGGCCGCCGGGGCAGGGCTGCCCGGGCGGCTTTGGGTGAGGCTCTGCGGCTACTTTCCGGGAACGCCGAGCTCGCCGGTGACGTACTGCGCCCGGCCGAAACCGAAGGACCAGTCCCCCGCAGTGTTCTCGACGTAACCGATGAACACGTCCTCGCCGGCAACGCCCACGGCCGCCAGCTTTCCCGCAATGGCGGCAAACAGAGACCGCTTCGCCTGCTGGCTGCGCCCGGCCTGGGTGAAAATCTGGATCATCACCACGTCCGGGGTCCGCTCAAAACCGAGGCCGGCATCCTGGGCGATGATCTGTCCCTGCGGATGCTCGGTCATCACATGAAAGTAGTCCCGCTCCGGAATGCCATATTCGGCCAGGATGGCGTTGTGGATCCCCCGGCTGAGCTCCGCTAGCTGCCCGGGGTTGCGGCCCTGGTTGACGTCTATTCGCACGAGAGGCACTCGCAACTCCTTTCGATAGTTTGTCCTGACATACTAACAAGGAATTTTCGGGCAACACAAGCCTCCGGCGCCAATACCGGCCCCCAAAAAGGAACGCGGGGTCACTTCTCGCCCATCCCGAGGCCTGGAATGGGCGAGAAGTGACCCCGCGTTGTCTGCGGGAAGGGGCCTGGTTACCCGGTGAAGGCAGAGCTCCGGGCCGTGCCGTCATAGCCGCCGGCGGGGGGATTCAATCCGTAGATTCCGCCGATGGTCGGCGCAACATCGGCGGTGCGGGCGGCTTCGGAAGACGCCGAGCCTTTCACCACGAGCGGGCTTCCGCCGGTGATGAAGAACGGGATCGGCTCCGTGGCTGGGTGCCCGTGGTTGCCCGGGATCGGGTTGGAAGCCACGTAGGGGTCGGAGAAGCGCCAGCCCGCGCGGCAGTAGGCAACCAGGTCCCCGGCCTCGTCGCCCAGCCGGAGGTCCGCCGGTTTGTTGACCGACAGCACGCCCTCATGCGCGCCGACCAGCCGTTCGACGGCGTCGAGTCCGGCCGCACGGTCCGGTTCGGGTCCGGTCCAATAGATCAGGTCCGCGCCGCCGTTTTGGGCAATCGTGATGTTCGAGTGCAGCTCCGGACGGGCCTGGAGGATGAGGTCGATCGAGATGACGTTGCTGGGGAGGGACCAGTCCATGGAATGGTCGGCGAGCACCATCACCACACTGGAATCCCATTTGCCAGCCTCCTTGAGGTGGTCGACGAACCGGCCCACCTGCAGATCCGTGTGCGCCAGGGCGGCCTCCCTTGCGGCACGCAGCGTGGTTCCGGAAAGGTCCGAGTGGCCCACGCGGTCGATGTCGCCCAGGTTGGTGAACACAAAGTCCGGGTCCGGGCCCCCCACCATCGCCAGCAGCGCGTCCATGGTGGCGGCGTCGGGCGCGTGGCCGGTCACCGGAAGCACCGGCTGGGGTTCCCACCGGTAGCTTGCCCGGGCGCCGAAGATGCCGTAGAGGTACTTCTTGCTGAGCACCGATCCGGTGGTGAACCCGCGGTCCTGCAGCCGTTCCAGAAGTGTGGGGAAGTGCAGGTCGGTGGACCGGTCGAGGTCGCGGATCACGCCTTCGGCCTTGTCCAAGATGGCGTTGGCCGGTACGCCCGACCGGTCCGGGCGAACCCCCGTCATCATCATGACGTGGTTGGGAATGGTCTCCATGACGGGCAGGGAGCGTGCCGCGGGGAAATTGGTGCCGGCATCGCGCAAGGCAGCGAGTCTCGGCGTCAGCCCGCTGGTGATCTCATCCGGCCGACAGCCGTCCACGACCAGCACGTAGCTTCGGGTCCGTCCCGCGGCCGGGGTGGCCCAGGCGGCACCCTGGGCTGCGGAGAGCACGACGGCGGCACCGCCGGCAGCTGCGATCTGCAGGAACTGCCGGCGTCCCGGCGTCGAATGTCTGCTGCCTGGCGTGCCCTGCCGCGGAGAGCGGCTCACTGGAGTCCCCCCTGCGTCGACCTGACCTTGCCGGTGTTGGCTTGAACGTTGAACGAGGTGGACAGTGTGGCTCCTGAGCTGGGGGAAGTGCGTTCGGCGAGGACGAACCAGTCCATCCGGACGCCTGCCGCGGTGACGTCCAGGACTGAGTAACCGTGCGAGTCGAAGTCCAGGTACTTCACGTGCGGGTTGGCCGCCTTGATGGCGTTCTCTACGCCGACGGATACGGTCCGGGCCGGAACGTTCAGGATGTCGTCGAGGTTGTCGCTCGTGACGGAGGTGCAGACCAGTTCCGCGGCCACGGAATCGCCGGTGACCGGGTAGCTGGCCGGATCGGCGGGGATGTCGCAGGCCCAGCCGGAGTGGATGTCGCCGGTGAGGAAGACAGTGTCCTTCACAGCGTTATCCCGCAGGTGGCGGACCACGCGGTTGCGGTCCACCTCGTAGCCGTCCCACTGGTCCACGTTGTAAGGCATGCCGCTGATGTTCGTCCCGCCCATCAGTTTCTGGACACCGGCCAACTCTGCGGTGCTCAGGGTCGAGGGGACCCGGACAGGGGCAATCATGACGGGGTTGCCCACGAGCTTCCACTGCGGTCCCGTGGACTTGAGGTTGCCCAGCAGCCAGTCCATCTGGGCGGCGCCCGTGATTGTACGGGCGGGGCTACCGACCGCGGGATCCGCACCGTTTGCTGCCTGCTGGTCGCGGTAGGAGCGCAGGTCCAGCATCGACAGGCTGGCCAGTGAGCCGAAGTCCAGGCGGCGGTAAAGCTGGCCGCCCGGTTCGTAGCGGACGGGCATCCACTCGGCGTACGCCTGGTGCGCGGCGGCGAAGCGCTCGCTCCAGCTGCCTTCGACGCCCGGGGTGTGGTTTTCGGCGCCACCCTTCCAGGCGTCGTTGGCCGATTCGTGGTCGTCCCAGGTCACGATGAACGGGGCCGCAGCGTGCAGCGCCTGGAGGTCGGGGTCGGTTTTGTACTGTGCATGGCGGGTCCGGTAGTGGGTCAGCTGGGTCATCTCGACGGCAGGATCGTGCGGACGGACCACGACGTCGCGGGCTTGATAGTCACCGGGTGCGTATTCGTAAAGGTAGTCACCCAGGTGCAGGACGGCGTCGAGATCGCCGCGTGCGGCCAGATGGCGGTATGAGGAAAAGTGGCCCGCCTGCCAGTTCGCGCACGACACCACCCCGAACTTCAGCCGGTCCACTGCGGCCCCCGCGGCCGGTGCCGTCCGCGTGCGGCCAACGGGCGACATCTCCTCCCCGAGAATGAACCGGTACCAGTAGCTTGTGGCGGGCTGCAGCCGGCCCGCCACAACCTTGACGGTGTGGTCGCGGGCCGGGCCGGTGGAGGCCGTGCCGCGGGCCAGTACCTTCGTGAACGCTGAATCGGTGGATACTTCCCATCGGACGGAAACGGCCGGGCCGGCGCCGCTGCCCGGTAGTGATTCCGGGGTGGGCGTGACGCGGGTCCACAGCAGCACGCTCCCCGGCATGGGATCTCCTGAGGCGATCCCGTGGCCAAAGAGGCCGGTATTGGGGGCTGAAAAAGCGTCCGCTGGAGTGCCGGTGGCGATGGCTCCGGCCACGGCGGCGACTCCCGCTGAACGCAGTACTTGACGACGAGTAAAGGTAGTCATGCCTTCCAGTATCCGGATGATTCCGCGATCGACCGGCGCTTTTCCGGCCAGTTAACCGCACGTTCGCCCAGAGTTCTCGTGGCGCAGCGCCCATTCCCGCCGCCGGAGCAATACGCCCCTTGCGTTGCTGCGGGTCGCGTTTTATCCTTAAACAACTACAAGGTTGATCAACCGTCTAATTGATTACTGGCGGCGAGGAGGTGGTGCACCCAGTGGACGAACGCGACGACGGGATGCTCAACGCGGCGTTTCTGGCCCTCGCCGACCCCGTCCGCCGCCGCATCATCTCCCGGCTCAGCCGGGGTCCGGCCACCGTGAATGAATTGGCGGAACCTTTCGCGATCACCAAGCAGGCGGTCTCGAAACACATCCAGGTCCTCGAGCAGGCGCAGCTGGTCACGCGCACCCGTGACGCCCAGCGCCGGCCCGTCCACCTGAACCCCGCACGGCTGGAGGCGCTCACCGCATGGATCGACCAGTACCGGCTGGTCCGCGAGGAGCAGTTCCGCAGCCTTGACGCCGTGCTCCAATCCAACGCCGCAGCACGCGGCACACAGGCAAAGGATTCATCATCATGACCAACGCCCTGAAACTCAGTGTTCCGGAGGGACTGCCCTTCATCGATTGCGAACGGGAGTTCGATTTCCCCGTCGCCGACGTCTTCCGGGCCCACAAGGAGCCCGCCCTGGTCGCCCAGTGGCTCGGCCCGCGGCGGCTGAAGATGGACATCGACCATTACGATTTCCGCACCGGCGGCAGCTACCGTTACACCCACACGAGTCCTGACGGCGACTCCTACGCCTTCAACGGCATCTTCCACACGGTCCGGGAAAACGACTTCGCCATCCAGACCTTCGAGTTCGACGGCTACCCGGATGTGGTCAGCATCGAGTTCCTGACCTTCGAGGATCTTGGCGGCGGCCGCACCCGGCTGGTGGCCCACGGGGTCTATCCCAGCATGGAGGCGCGCGACGGCATGGCGCAGTCCGGCATGGAAGACGGTCTGTCAGAAGGCTACGAGCGGCTCGACGAACTGCTCGCCGGCGCCAAAGTCTGAGGCGCAGCCTCACTGAGTGGCAAGATACGACGGCGGCCGGCCACCTCCCCGGGTTCGCCGGGGATGGCGACCTGCCGCCGTCGTGCCTAAACAGCAAAACGATTAAACAGCAACGCGGGGCCACTTCGGGCCCATCCCGGGGTGCGGGACGGGCCGTAAGTGACCCCGCGTTGTGCTTGGTGCTTGGAGCCTAGAGGGTTGCGAAGACTTCGCGCAGGAGCTTGGCGGTCTCGGACGGCGTCTTGCCGACCTTGACGCCGGCAGCCTCGAGGGCTTCCTTCTTGGCCTGGGCGGTGCCTGCGGAACCCGAGACGATGGCGCCTGCGTGGCCCATGGTCTTGCCTTCCGGAGCGGTGAAGCCTGCCACGTAGCCAACGACGGGCTTCGTGACGTGTGCCTTGATGTAGTCAGCGGCACGCTCCTCTGCGTCGCCGCCGATTTCGCCGATCATGACGATCGCCTTGGTTTCCGGGTCCGCTTCGAAGGCCTCAAGGGCATCGATGTGGGTGGTGCCGATGACCGGGTCGCCGCCGATGCCGATGGCGGTGGAGAAGCCGAGGTCGCGCAGTTCGTACATCATCTGGTAGGTCAGGGTGCCTGACTTGGAGACGAGACCGATGGGGCCCTTGCCGGTGATGTTCGCCGGGGTGATGCCAACGAGGGCCTCGCCCGGGGTGATGATGCCGGGGCAGTTCGGTCCGATGATGCGTGTGACCTGCTTGCCGTTGGCGTCAACCTTGGACTGGGCCAGTGCCCAGAACTCCGCGGAGTCCTGGACCGGCACGCCTTCGGTGATGACGACGACCAGGCCGATGCCGGCCTCGATGGCTTCGACGACGGCGTCCTTGGTGAAGGCCGGCGGCACGAAGACGATGGAGACGTCAGCGCCGGTCTCGGCCATGGCTTCCTTGACGGTGCCGAAGACGGTGATCTCGGTGTCGCCGTGCAGGACGGTGGTGCCGGCCTTGCGGGCGTTGACGCCGCCGACGACGTTGGTGCCGGCCTTGAGCATCAGGGCGGTGTGCTTGGTGCCTTCGCCGCCGGTGATGCCCTGGACGATGACCTTGGAGTCCTTGTTCAGATAAATAGACATAGTCGGGTCCCTTTACTTCGCTGCGTTGGCGAGCTCGGCGGCCTTGTCGGCGCCCTCGTCCATGGTGGCGGCCAGGGTAACCAGCGGGTGGTTGGCCTCGGCCAGGATGCGGCGGCCTTCCTCAACGTTGTTGCCGTCGAGGCGGACTACCAGCGGCTTGTTCGCGGAGTGGCCCAGCTCGGCCAGTGCACCGACGATGCCCTTGGCGACGGCGTCACAGGCGGTGATGCCGCCGAAGACGTTGACGAAGACGGACTTGACCTGCGGGTCGCCCAGGATGACGTCGAGGCCTGCTGCCATGACCTCGGCGGAAGCTCCACCGCCGATGTCCAGGAAGTTGGCGGGCTTGACGTTGCCGTGGTTCTCTCCGGCGTAAGCAACGACGTCGAGGGTGGACATGACCAGGCCGGCACCGTTGCCGATGATGCCTACGGAGCCGTCCAGCTTGACGTAGTTGAGGTCCTGCGCCTTGGCCTTGGCCTCGAGCGGGTCCGCAGCGTCCTTGTCTTCAAGGGTGGCGTGCTTCGGGTGGCGGAAGCCGGCGTTCTCGTCGAGGGAGACCTTGCCGTCGAGGGCAACGATGTCACCGGCGCCGGTCAGAACCAGCGGGTTGACCTCCACCAGGGTGGCGTCTTCCTTCTTGAAAACGTCCCAGAGCTTCAGGATGACGCTGGCGACCTTGCCGCGCAGTTCCTCGGCGAAGCCTGCAGCGGCGACGATTTCGTCGGCCTTGGCCTGGTCGATGCCGACGGCCGGGTCGATTGCGATCTTGGCCAGGGCTTCGGGGCGCTCAACGGCGAGCTGCTCGATTTCCATGCCGCCTTCTACCGAGCACATGGCCAGGTAGTTGCGGTTGGCCCGGTCCAGCAGGACGGAGAAGTAGTATTCCTCGGCGATGTCCGCACCCTGGGCAATCATCACGCGGTGGACGGTGTGACCCTTGATGTCCATGCCGAGAATGTTGGTGGAGTGTTCAAACGCCTCGTCAGCGGTCTTGGCGACCTTGACGCCGCCGGCCTTGCCGCGGCCTCCGGCCTTGACCTGAGCCTTGACGACCGTTACGCCGCCGATTTTCTCGGCAGCTGCCTTTGCTTCTTCAGGGGTGTGCGCCACGATGCCAGCAAGCACGGGTACACCGTGCGCCTCGAACATATCGCGCGCCTGGTATTCAAACAGGTCCACGGTTTAGTGTCCTTCTACGTCGAAGTAGTTTCTGTACAGCCGGACCCCGCGTTATCGCGGATACCGGGCTGCGGAATAAACGCACCCTGCAACTAGCTTGGAAACGAGCCACACGGCGCAATGCTCCTCTCGGAACTCTAGCCCTTTCTTGAGACCGGCCCGTTCCAGACTACCCGTAATGTGAGTAAGGACACTATTCTATTGAGCGTAGAAAAACCGCTAGATTACGGGGTTTTTGGGGCTTCAGAAGCTGTCTCGGAGACCTGTTTGCCGGCGTCTGAGATCAGTTCGTAATGGTCGCGTGAGACAAAGAAGGCGCCTCCGGCGGGGACGTTTCCGCAGGCTACCCCTCCGTTGAAGGCCGAGCAGCGCAGGCCGTTGCGCTCCAGGTTCTGGCCCTCGTCGAGGACAGGCAGTTGCGAACCCGGGCCTGACCGGGTCCCACTGGGCCCGAATTCGGCCTCCTGCTGTGTGACGCCGGAGCGGCACTCGCCGTAGCTGGCGCGCTCCGGAGTGAGCAGCGCGGCTCCGCCGAGGTAGCCGAGCCCGGTGCCGCCGCAGTCATCCACGGCGTCTTTCGCCTCGGGTTCGGGGTACCGCGAGCCCGCAGTGCGCCACCGGGACGGTCGCCAGCTTGTTGTTGGCGGAGTCTGACTAGCCGTTTTGCTCACAGGGAGGGTTACGTGCGCGCCCCTTGCCGAGGTCAGCGAGCAGAAGGAGGACAGCCCGGCCCCCGGAATTGTCCGTCCCCTGGGCTCCATTCAGCCCGCATGGCTGGTGGGCCGCGTCCGGCCGCCGGCGTCCGACGTCAGCGTCCGACGGCCGGCCTCAGCGTCCGACCGCCGCCGTCAGCGTCCGGCTGCCGGCTTCAGCGTCCGACGGCGGGTGTCCCACCGGAGGCGGCGGCTTTGATCACCTCGACGGCGGCGCCGACGCTGTCTTTCGCTTCGAACTGTCCGCGCATCGCCTCCGCCCGTGCCCGCCATGACGGGTCCCCCAGCACGGTGTCGACAGCGGAGCGGACCGCCGCGCTGCTGGGCGTCTCGGTCTTCAGGTTCACCCCGACACGGGCGTATGCCACCCGGGCGTTGACGTCGCTCTTGCCCTCGTTCAGGCCCGCGGTCACGAGCGGGACCCCGTGGGACAGGCTCAGCAGCACCCCGCCGAATCCGCCGTTGGTGACGAAGACGTCCGTGGACGGGAAGACCCGGGCAAAGTCGATGTAGTCCTCGACCACAACGTTGGGCTGCGGATACCGCCGCCGCAGTTCCTCTGTGCCCATGCCGCCGGTGGCCACGATGATGCGGGCCTCCGTGTCCTTCAGGGCCTCGATGGTGGGGATCATCAGTTTCGCCGGGTCCCTGTTGTCCACCGTTCCCTGGGTGACGACGACGGTCCGGCCGTAGCTCCTGCCCGGTTTCGGCTGCCGGGTGTCCGCGGCCGGAACAGTGGCGGTGTCCTGTTCCGCTTCGGCACCCGCCCGGTGCGGGAGCAGGGCGCCAACATAGTGGACTTTCGGATTCACGTACCGCCGAGGGAAGTCCAGCGAAGCAGTGCCCGTCTGGATCACCGCATCCGACCACCGGTAGGTCTCGTCGGTGATGGGCGTCCCCCGGCGGGTGTGGAGACCGTAGCCCTCCAGCTGCCGCGCGTAGCTGGCCCGCGCGGGCTTGGTCACAAACTGGTCCGAGACCAGCCGCGCCCCGGCATGGAGGATTTTGTCGGCCGTCGTCCGCGCCGGGGAGAAGCCGAAGAACAGCGGGGGCACCAGCGGATCGCTTTCCATGTTGGCGATGGCGACGACGCTGACCACCGGTTTTCCCAGCACCTCGGCGACGAGCCGCTGGATGAACATGCTGCTGTCCATCACGACGGCGTCGAATGGGAAACGCTGGTGTATTTCCCTGATGTCTTCGAAGAAATTGGTGACGTTGCTCGCGAAGAGGCGTTCGCCGTCGAACCGGATGGCCAGTGGTCCCTTGAGCCTGGCGCGTTCCGGGTAAAGCACGTTGAGGTTGTCCCCGGTGTGCTCAATCGCCCGATCGAACGGGTAGTGCCGTATAGCCAGCGCCTCCAGTTTGCCGGCGAGCGTGCGGCCGGTGTACCAGCCGACCTCGTGGCCCTCGTCCCTGAGACGGACGCCGATGCCCGTCATGGGATTGAAGTGCCCGGCGATGGCCTGGCTGGCAAGCAGAAGCTTCACGCCCACGCCCATCGGTCGTTGGAGTCAGCGCCGCGGAACGGAAATTCCACCGGCGCCCGTGCTCAGACTGTAGGCGGGCTGGGCCCGCGGCACAATAATCCGGGACAGATTCCGGGCAGCGTCATCGCTCCGGACCAGCCGCCGGTCGCTGCCGGACGCGTCGGCCTAGGCGTCGAGCTTGGTCAGCGGGGCGTAGCGGAGCAGGAGCCGCTTCTCGCCGACACTGAATTTCACCTTCGCGACCGTCTTGTCCCCTGCACCCTCGACAGCCAGCACGGTGCCGTTGCCAAAGCTCGTGTGGTTGACCTTGTCGCCCACGCTGACGGCGACGATCTCCTTTTGCGGCTGCACCCGGTTCTTGGCGATGGCCGCCGGAACATCGGCGTTGAAGCCGGCGGACGGGCTGGCCTCGGTGCCGCGCGCGGTGCCGGCTCCCCAGAAGGATCCGCCGTAGCGGCTGGAGCCGATGGAGGCGCCGTTCCCCCATCCGCCGGTCTGGCGCGTCGAGCCTTCGCGTTTCCATTCGACCAGTTCGGCCGGGATTTCCTCGATGAACTGGCTGGCGGGGTTGTACTGGCTCTGGCCCCACATGCTGCGGACCTCGGAACGGGTCAGGTACAGGCGCTTCCGCGCCCGGGTCAGGCCGACGTAGGCAAGCCGGCGTTCCTCGGCCAGTTCCTTCGGGTCGGTGGCTGAGCGTTGGTGCGGGAACAGCCCATGTTCCATGCCGGTCAGGAACACCACCGGGAATTCCAGTCCTTTGGCGGTGTGCAGGGTCATCAGGGTGACGACGCCGAGCCGTTTGGCTTCGGCGACGGCGGCCGCGAGCTGGTCCGGGGATCCCGCCGGGGCGTCCGGGATCTGGTCGGCGTCGGCCACGAGGGAGACGCCTTCCAGGAAGGCGCCGAGCGATCCTTCGGGGTTGTCACGCTCGTATTCACGCACGACGGCGACCAGTTCGGCGAGGTTTTCCACCCGGGACTCGTCCTGCGGGTCGGTGCTGGAGCGAAGGGTTGCGAGGTAGCCGGTTTGTTCCAGAACCGCTTCCAGGGCGGCCGAAGCGCCCGAGCCGGTGGCCACCTCGGCGAGGTCGTCAAGCAGCTTAACGAAGCCCTGGACCGCGTTGACCGACCGGGTGGCCATCCCGGGGGCCTCGTCGGCGCGGCGGGCCGCGGCCATAAACGAGATCCGGTCGCGCTGCGCGAGGGACGCGACGGCACCCTCGGCCCGGTCGCCGATGCCGCGTTTGGGCTCGTTCAGGATGCGGCGCAGGTTCACGTCGTCGTCCGGGTTGACCAGGACCCGCAGGTAGGCCAGCGCATCCTTGATTTCCTTGCGCTCGTAGAAGCGGGTCCCGCCGACCACCTTGTAGGGCAGTCCGACGCGGACCAGGACATCCTCGATCGAGCGGGACTGCGCGTTGGTGCGGTAGAAGATGGCGACGTCGCCGGGGCGGAGGTCACCCTCGTCCTGCAGCCGGTCGATTTCCTTGGCGATGAACTGGGCTTCGTCGTGTTCGTTCTCGCCGACATAGCCGACAATCTTCTCGCCGTCGCCTTCCGCCGTCCACAACCGCTTCTCCGGCCGGTTGGGGTTGCGGGAGATGACCGAGTTGGCGGCGCTGAGGATTGTCTGGGTGGAGCGGTAGTTCTGCTCGAGCTTGATGGTGCGGGCGTCCGGATAGTCCTTCTCGAACTCCACGATGTTGCGGATGTCGGCCCCGCGGAAGGCGTAGATGGACTGGTCCGAGTCGCCGACGACGGTCAACTCGGCGGCGCCGGGGCCCTCCCCGACGATCTCCCGCACGAGGGCGTACTGGGCGTGGTTGGTGTCCTGGTACTCGTCGACGAGGACGTGCCGGAACCGGCGGCGGTAGGACTCGGCGAGCGCGGGAAACGCCCGGAACATGTAAACCGTCTCGGCAATCAGGTCGTCGAAATCCATGGCGTTGGCCTGGCCTAGCCGCTGCGTGTAGCCGTTGAAGACTTCGGAGACGGCCTGCTCGAAAGGGTCGTTATGGTTGGCGCTGGAGGAGTAGCTGTCAGCGTCGATCAGTTCGTTCTTGAGCGCCGAAATCTTATGCTGGATGGCCTTGGGGGCGAACCGCTTCGGATCCAGGCCCAGGTTCTTGGCCACGAGGTTGATAAGGCGCAGCGAGTCGGCGGAATCGTAGATGGAGAAGTTGGATTTCAGGCCGACATTCTTGGCTTCGCGGCGCAGGATCCGGACGCAGGAGGAGTGGAAGGTGGAGACCCACATGGTCTTGGCCCGCCCGCCGACCAGGGCCTCGACCCGCTCCCGCATTTCGGCGGCAGCCTTGTTGGTAAAGGTGATGGCCAGGATCTCGCCGTGGTGCGCGCGCCGCGTGGCGATCAGGTAGGCGATCCGGTTGCTGAGCACACGGGTCTTTCCGGAACCCGCGCCGGCGACAATCAGCAGGGCGCTGCCGGCGTGCTTGACGGCTTTTTCCTGTTGCGGGTTCAGTCCCTCGAGGAGTTCGGCCGGGCCGGGGAGCCGCGGATGGTCCAGGTCCCCGGACGGGCTGTGCCCGGGGCTGTTATGGGACCCGAGACTGCCCGCGGAGTTCACGGCCGCCGTACCGGTTCCCGCGGGCGTTTTCGTGCGCACCGCCGTCTTCGAGGCAGCTTGAAAGGGTCCGGCGGCGTAAGGGTCAAACAACATATCCATGGTGTTAACAAGTCTAGGCGGTGCCGCTGACACCGGCCGCCGCCCCTCGGGACATGCCCTCCCCTGCCCGTGGCCAGCCGACATAACGCCGACATGTCCACTCGGCGCGGCCAACAAGGAGCATGTCCCGCGGCGGACGGGGCGTGCGCCCTACCCCGCGGCGGCAGGGTGTGCGCCCGGACCTACCCCGCGGAGCCGGATTCAAGGGCGGCACGGAGCTGGCGGACCGCCGTCGCACCTCCGGCCACAAACCAGTCCAGTCCGTTGACCCGGACGACGTCGGCCGCGCCGCCGGCCGCGAGGACGATCGCCTTGCCGGGCAGCCAGTCCCACTCCGGGCAACTGTGTTGGAACCAGCAGCCCAGCTCGCCGTCGGCCACGCGGCTGAGGTCGCAGGAGCCCGAGCCGAACATGCGCAGCGCGGCGGCGGCGGTCGCGGCGGCGTGCCACGGCATCGCGCACATCGGGTCGGCAAGCCAGCTGGGGTGGATGTACGTGGCGGCACCGAGCTCGGACAAGGGGATGTCCGAGCGGCTGGGGCCCGGGATTGCATCGGGTCGGAAGGTGGTCAGCCGTTCGCCGTTGAGGCTTGCGGGCCGGTCGGTTCCCCCGAGCCAGAGCTTGTCCTCCTCCGGCTGGTAGATCGCGCCGAGCAGCACCCCGGAGGATTCCTTGAGGGCAATGGCGGAGCACCAGTACGTGGAGCCGTGCAGGAAATTGTAGGTGCCGTCGACCGGGTCGATGACCCAGGTCCTGCCGCTGGTGCCCGTCACGGAGGTCCCCTCTTCGCCGAGGATGCCGTCCTCCGGGCGGCAGCGCTGGAGCTGTTCCAGCACATACGCCTCGGCGGCGTGGTCAGCGGCAGTGACGACATCGGACACCGAGGTTTTTTGCCTGCCCTCCAGCCCGGCCTGCCGCATAAGAAGCGCCAGGGTCCCGGCCTCGCGCACGAGCGCCTCGGCGAGCTGGAAGTCGTCCAGGGCGGGGTTCAGTTCGGCGGTGCTGTGCCGGCCGAGCCGGTGTTTTCCAAGTTCAGTCACGCACTCCAGCCTATCGGCGCCCCCCGGCAGTGAACAGGCGGCAGGTATCCGGCGGCCGGCAGGCGTTGGCGGCCTGTGTGCCGGCCGGCGTCCGATGCCCGGGGGCCGGGCCATAATGGAGCCATGGCCAAGACACCCGCACAGCGAATCAAGAAGCACGGCGCCAACGCGACCGTCCCTCAGCACCACCTGCCGTCGGTGATCAACCCAAGCACCACGCGGACCCCGAAGAAGGCGCAGAACAACAGCAACCTGATCCTGATTGCCGGTGTCGTGGCCAGCCTGTTCCTGTTCTGGTACCTCCACCTGCTCACGCTGAACCAGCTCACCCAGCTCAGCGGCGGCCTGGCCATGCCGGACTCCCTGATCGGGGGCTTTGACCAAGGCTTCGTGGAGAGCCTGCGGACCGCCATGGACGAGGACGCCCGCGGGCAGCTCAACTACGTCCACAAGACGGCAGGCACGCTCTTTCCGCTGATCTTCGGTTTCACCTGGCTGCTGCTGATCGGCACGAACGTGGCACGGAAAGGACTGCGCTGGGCACTGTGGGCCGTTCCCATGCTTTACGCGGCGGTGAAGTTGTGGGGCAATGCCGCCATTGACTCGATGATGTCCGCGGAGACGGTCGACGCCGGCCAGGTTGCCCTGGCATCGGGCCTCACCGTCGCCGGCTGGGTGCTATTGGTCCTGAGCCTGCTGGTTGGCGGCGCTTCACTCTTCCTGGGCCGCAAGCCTGCCGCCGCCGCTCCCCCCGCCGCGGGACATGCCCAGCCCTAGCCGCGGCCACTGGACATAGTGGCACTGTGCCCATCCCCCGCCGAACCCGGAGGGCATGTCCCACACCGGGGCGCACACGGGAACCGCTGGACCGCCCAGCCAGCCGGGCTCACGCCTCGTTGGCGAGGTACTCCCGGGCCTGGTCCGCACGCTGCTGAGCGCCCGACGCCTCAAAATGGTCTGCTGCCCGGAGTAAGTTCTCTCTGGCTGCGTGGGAATTACCAATGGCAGAATGAGCCCGGCCCAGCAAGAGGCACGCCTCGCCAAGGATTTGGGGGGAAGGTTTATCCGGGTCCGCACAAATCTGATCCAGCAGCGTGATACCGGCTTTTGCGTCACCGGCCAAAAAGTTCCAATGGGCCCGGTTGAGCTTCATCAGCAGGTAGTCGTTGGCGCTTCCGCCGATCACGTCCGTGGCCAACTCAGCCCGTTCGATGCAGCGCAAGGTGTCGGCATCCGCGATTTCGGCCGCGAGCCGCATGGCTGCCGATGCTTTGTTGAACTTTGCCCAGACGTCAAGGTTCCTGGCCGGAGAAAACGTCGCCGCTGCGAGCTCGTGATATTCCAGCCCTTCCTGCACCTTGTTGCAGAGGAACGCGACATTGCCGATCACCCAGTAAACCTTGCCGATAAGTTGGTCGTCGACCTCGGTAGAAACCGCATCTGCCAAGGCTAGACATTCGATCCAGGCCTCCTCCAGCCTTCCGCTGTCTGCCAGGGCTGCGATCAGGGCCTGATGCGCTTTGACGAGGATCTCGACGTCTTCGTCGGACACGAGTTCAGAAGCTGCCCGGGCGGCGTCCGCCGCCTCTTCCAGCAAGCCTGCACCTTGCCTGGCTTTGGCGACCAGAATGTAAGTCAGCGCCTTGGCCTGCGGCTCCATCGTTGCATATTGGCCACCAATGAGGTCCTCGGCGAGTGCTGCGCAGGCCCCAAACTCCTCGGCATCCAAGAGATTCTCGGCTTGCACAAAGGTCATGTTCCACCAGGATTCCAGGTCCCCGTCATTGCGGGCAATTTCGGCCGCTTCATGTGCGCTGCGGGCTGCCTGAACGAAATCATGGTTGGTCCGGAGCTCGTATGCGCGCAATTCTGCGGCGGCGTATAACGGCGAAGCGGAGTGCAATGGCATGCCTCCATTATCCGTTGCCGCCGAAGCAGATCTGGACACGCCACAAAAGCAACGGATGCACAGGTTTAGCGCAGGAATTCCTCAGCTTCGCGCGGATAACATATTTATGGGCGAGGCACGTGGATTGTTCCGTCACGGCGTGTCTTATGCCCCTATACTGAACCAGCACCACATGAGAAACATCAGCCACTTACGTATCAGGAGCACTCAATGAAGAAAACCCTTGCAACACTCCTCGTCGCCGGTGCGCTGGCCGCCGCCGGCCTTTCCGCAACCTCGGCAATCTCTGCGTCCGGCGAAAATGCCGGTCAGGGTTCCGTGCAGGCGGTCAACTGGTGGCCGAACTCCACCCCGCGCTACTAAGAAGAGCAGCGTGCGAGGCGGGCACCGGACTCCACGTCCGATGCCCGCCTTAGTCTTGATCAGAGGATTTTCGCCGGACATCCGCGCCCGGCCCCAGCTACTCCGAGCCCCGAGCCTCCGGCCCGATCAGGGACTCGACCTGCGCCGCCGGCACGGGCCGGCCGAAGTAGTAGCCTTGGCCGCTCGCGCAGCCCAGCCGGAGCAGTTCGGCCGCCTGCTCCGCCGTCTCGATGCCTTCGGCAACGGCCTTGAGCCCGCAGGCGTGGATGAGGTGCAACACCGCCGCGACGAAGTTGCTCTGCTCCTCGTCTGTTCCCAGCCCGGCGATCAGGCTCTTGTCGATCTTGACCACGTTGACCGGCAGTCGCCGCAGGTAGCTGATCGATGAATAGCCGGTGCCGAAGTCATCGATTTCGAGCTGCACTCCCAGTCGCCGCAGCCCGCTCAGTGAATACCTGTCCACGTCTCCGCCGTTGATGGCCATCGACTCCGTGAGTTCGACGATGAGGTTGGCGGCGTCCACCCCAGTTTCCTGGAGGATGTCTCGGACGTGGTCGATCAGGTCGAGGTTCTGCAATTCTGTCGTTGAGATGTTGACGCGGACGTTGAATGTGTCGTCCACGTTCAGTTCCTGCTGCCAGCGCCGCAGTTGGCGCACTGCGTTCTGCAGGACCCAGTGGCCCAGGTCCACGATCATGCCGGTCTCTTCCGCCAGCGGGATGAAGGAGTCGGGCATCAGGAGGCCACGCTCCGGGTGGTTCCAGCGCACCAGCGCTTCCACACCTTCAATCCGGCCGGTGGCAAGGTCCACCACGGGCTGGTAATGCAGGGTGAGCTGGTCCTGGTGGATCGCCTCGCGCAGTTCGGTGATCAGCACGCTCTGCAGCCTGCGGGCATAGAGCAGCGCCGGTTCGAACACCTTAATGCTGCTGTGCGGCTGGGCTTTGGCGGCGTACATCGCAGTGTCTGCCTCCATGACCAGATCGTCGACAGACTGTCCGGGTTCCGCGACCCGCAGCCCGATGCTGGTACCGCAGGTAATGCGGAGGTCCCCGATTTCCAGGCTCTCGCCGAGCGACTTGAGGATCCTGTTGGCGACCCGCCGGGCCCTGACCAGGTTGGACTTCGGCAGCATCACGGCGAATTCGTCGCCACCGAGGCGTGCGACCGTGTCCGTCTCGCGGACGGCCTGCTGCAGCCGCCGCGAGATCACCCGGAGGACATCGTCACCGGCGCTATGGCCCAGGGTGTCGTTGATGCCCTTGAACGAGTCGAGGTCAAGGACCAGCAGGGCCGGCGGCAGTTCGCCCCGGGTCGTCTCTGCGAGCGCGTGACTCAGGACCGAGTTCAGCGCCGTCCGGTTGGCCAGCTGGGTCAGCGGGTCGGTCAGCGCCATCCGCTCCAGCTCGACCTGGGCGTCGCGCAGCATTGCCGTCCGGCTTTCGACCCGTTCCTCGAGTTCCTGGTAAATGGTCTGCAGGTCGTCCGCCATCAGGTTGATCCCGGCGATGACCGCGGCGACGTCGTCCCTGGCCCCGGATTGGGGAATCCTGGTGGTCAGGTCACCACTGGCGATCCGGACGATGCCTTCAACGAGGGCGTGCAGCCTGGGGTCCGGCGGATCAGTCTTCACGCGTGTAGTGCCCTAACCAGTCGATGGCCTCGGCTTCGGACTTAAAGAACTGCGCCGGGATGGTCTCGGTCTTGGACCGCAACAGATAATGCGCGATCACGCGGTCCACGGGGCTTTCACCCACGAGGGCAAACGCGGACGCCGCAATGGAGCTGCTGTAGACGTGCCGCGCGTCGGGGCTGATGCCCACCACCCCCGTGATGACCAGCAGCACAGGCATGCGCCGGCCCTTGGCCAGGGCCCTGACCGCGGCTCCGGCCACCCGGGCCTCGGGTCCCTCGATTTCCGCGTCGGTGGGAAGTTCTATCTCGATGATGCCGCCGTCGCGCAAACGCACTCCGATCGCGGCACGGGTGAGTGACGGCATCCCGGCGTCCTCCGTGGTGGCCGGTTCCGTGGCGGCAGGCTCTGCGGGGGTCAGTTCGTCCGGTTCGGCCAGGGCATCGATCGTCATCGGAAGTCAGTCCAGCGGTGGGCCGGAACAGCCGGTTTACGGGCCAGGCCGGCGTCGTCGTCGACAATGCCCTCCCCCATGCCCGCAAAGGCAATCGCCGCCCTGGAGCGCCGCAAGCCTAGCTCATCAGACATTCGTCCCCATTGGACTCCGACGTCGGCCACTCGTCGTGCGCGGGAGTCGCGTCGCGCACGCCGCACCGGAGTGTTCCGGTGAATGCCCCCATGATAATCGAAGGTCAGGCGATTGTGAGACACAAGACACCCCCGAACTGATCTGCCCATCCAGTCCGGAGCCCTGCCTCAGACGGCACCGCGGGCCGCCGCCGTCGCCCGCGCCCTGGCCAGCCGCCGGACCGTGCGCTCCTTGCCCACCCGCTGCGCGACCACCAGCCCGACGGCGGACGTGCCGATCGTGATGGGATATCCCATCAGCCGCTCCAGTGCGCCGGGCTCCGGCACCTCCATCCCGGTCACGCCGCCGGCGATCAGGGCGCCGAGGGACACGACGCCGCACACGAGGATGAACCGGCTCAGCGGCGTCTGCCGCAGCCAGAGCCACCCCAGCAGCACCAGCGCCAGACCCCCTGCCGCGAAGTACAGGATGGCGCCCACCGCATGCCACGCGGAGCCGGCGTCCTCGGGAACCAGCCCCACGATGACGGTCCCGAGGCCGCCGGCGGCGGTGAACGCGCGCGCGGCGATCGCCGTTGCCCACGGGATCCGGCCGCCGGGAACCGGGGTGGACCGGCCGCCGGGAACCAAGGTGAACCGTGCGCCGGGCCGCGCCGCTGTGCACAGCACCGGCACGCTGATAAGCAGCGCGCCCACCATCATGCCAATCCCCTGGACCACGAAGGAGGCGTTCATCAGCACGTGCGCCGGCGAGCAGACGTCCCGGCCGTCGAAAACCCCGCAGCCGACGGCGCCCAGGTCGCTGATGAAGCCGGTCCGGCGGCTGTACGGCTGCCTGCCCGCCCACGCTCCGATCACGGCCGCCTCCGCCACGAAATACTGCAGCACGCTGAGCAGAGCCAGCGCGCCCGCGTAGAACCTGGTGGACGGCAGGTCCGGGATGTAGATGATGTCCTGGGAGGGCGGGCCAGCGGGGGCGGTCATGCCAAGAGCGTAGTACGGCCCGTCACCTTGTATGCTTATATCCGTGTCCGAACGGGCCGGCCAGCGGCCGGCCAGCGCGGACGCCCGCCCTCGTAGCTCAGTGGATAGAGCACGGCTCTCCTAAAGCCGGTGTCGTTGGTTCGATTCCAATCGAGGGCACTTGAACCCCCAGTCCCCGGACGACGCTCCGGATTTCGATCTCCGTGCCTACCTGCTGTGCGACTGGACCGTGCAACGTACCCTCCTGGACCGGTCCACCGGCAGCCGGGGGACCTTCACCGGCGTCGTCCGCTTCACCGAAACACTCGACGACGGCGGCCTCCGTCTCCGCGAAGAGGGCACCGTTTCCTGGGCGTCAGTCCCCGGCGGTCCGGCCGGCACACCGTTCACCGGTCCCGCCAGCCGGGAGTACCTGCTCCGCCCCGCCGGCGCGCCGGACTCGATGGACATGTCCTTCCCGGACGGCCGGCCGTTCCACCGCATCGGCTTCGGCCCGCAGAGCAGCCAGGACCAGCACTGGTGCGACCCCGACACCTACCGCGTGCGCTACACCCGGATCGGCCCGGACGAGTTCCGCTATGAGTGGGATGTCACCGGGCCGGCGAAGGACCAGCTGCTCACGTCGGTCCTGCGCCGCGCCACGGGCTCCGCGGCATGAACCCGCTCATCGTTGTCTCCGCGGTCTGTGTCTTCGACGAGGCAGGACGCCTCCTGACCGTCCGCAAACGGGGCACGGACAAGTTCATGCATCCCGGTGGTAAGCCCGAGGCGGGCGAGACCGCGGCCCAGACGGCCGCCCGGGAACTGGCCGAAGAAGTCGGGATTGTCCTCGCGGCGGACGAACTGGTGCTCCTGGGCATCTGGTTCGCGGACGCCGCCAACGAGGCCGCGACGCAGATCCAGGCTACGGTCTTTACGGCCCCTGGGGTCTGGCAGGCCCATCCGTCCGCGGAGATCGTCGAGATCCGCTGGCTTGACCTGGCCGGGGAGCTGCCGGACGATCTCGCCCCGCTGCTCACCGACCACGTCCTGCCCGCCCTCGCCGGTCAGCCCGGCTAGGTTCCCGGAACGGCGTCTTCGGCCACAGCGCTGGCCTCGCTGAACTGGGTGCGGTACAGCTCGGCGTACCGTCCCTCGGCGGCGAGCAGTTCGGTGTGCGTGCCGCGCTCGACGATCCGGCCGTCCTCCACCACCAGGATGGCGTCCGCGGCCCGGATGGTTGAGAGCCGGTGTGCGATCACGACGGCGGTGCGGCCCTCGAGTGCCGCGCCCAGCGCCTCCTGGACCGCGGCCTCATTGGTCGAGTCCAGGGCCGCGGTGGCCTCGTCCAGGATCACGACGCGCGGCTGCGCAATAAGCAGCCGGGCGATGGTGAGCCGCTGGCGTTCGCCGCCCGACAGCCGGTAGCCGCGCTCCCCCACCACGGTATCCAGGCCGTCCGGAAGCGAACGGATCATGTCTTCCAGCCGGGCCTGCCGCAGCACGTCCCACATGAGCTCGTCGCTGGCCTCCGGACGGGCCAGGCGCAGGTTGGAGGCGATGCTCTCGTGGAACAGGTGGCCGTCCTGCGTGACCATGCCGAGGGTCTGCCGCATCGAATCGAAGGTCAGGTCACGGACGTCCACGTCGGTTCCAGGCGTGCTTCCGCCGAAGCGGACGGCGCCGGAATCGACGTCGTACAGGCGCGAGAGCAGCTGCGCGATGGTGGACTTGCCGGCCCCCGAGGAGCCCACCAGGGCGACGGTCTGCCCGGGTTCCACGCGGAAGCTGATGCCGTGCAGCACCTCTTCGCCGCCGCGGGTGTCGAGCGTGGACACGTCCTCCAGGGAGGCCAGCGAGACCTTGTCCGCCGCGGGGTAGGAGAAGCGGACGTCGTCGAACTCCACGGACAGCGGCCCGGCCGGCGAGGTCACCGCGTCGGGCTTCTGCTGGATGAGCGGCTTGAGGTCCAGGATCTCGAAGACGCGTTCGAAGCTGACCAGGGCGCTCATGATTTCGACCCGGGCGTTGGAGAGCGCGGTGAGCGGCGCGTACAGGCGGGTGAGCAGCAGGGCCAGCACGACGACGTCGCCCGCGGCCAGCTGCCCCTGCAGCGCCAGGAAGCCGCCCAGGCCGTAGACCAGCGCAAGGGCCAGCGCCGAAACGAGCGTCAGGGCGGTTACGAAGGTGAACTGCAGCATCGCAGTGCGGATGCCGATATCCCGCACGCGCCCGGCGCGGACGGCGAACTCCCGGGATTCCTCGTCGGGGCGGCCGAAGAGCTTCACCAGGGTGGCGCCCGGTGCGGAGAATCGTTCCGTCATCTGGGTGCCCATGGACGCGTTGTGCTCGGCGGCTTCACGGCGCAGGTCGGCCAGCTTGGAGCCCATCCGGCGGGCCGGGATCAGGAAGATCGGCAGCAGGATCATGGCGAGCACGGTGATGAGCCAGGACTTCCCCAGCATCACCACGAGGGTCAGGGCGAGGGCCACGACGTTGCTGACGACCCCGGACAGGGTTCCGGCGAACGCCGACTGCGCGCCGATCACGTCGTTGTTCAGCCGGCTCACGAGTGCCCCGGTGCGGGTGCGGGTGAAGAAGGCGATCGGCATTTTCTGCACATGGTCGAAGACCTTGGTGCGCAGGTCCACGATCACACCCTCGCCGATGGTGGAGGACAGCCAGCGCGTGACGAGTCCCAGCCCGGCTTCGGCCACCGCCACGATGGCGATCAGCACGGCCAGCCAGACCACGACGTCGGTGCCCGCCCCGGCGATGATCGCGTCAACCACCTGGCCGGCGAGGACCGGGGTGGCGACGGCGAGCACGGCCATCACGATCGACAGCAGGACAAAGGCGATCAGCTTGCCCTTGTGCGGGCGGGCGAAGCTGAAAACCCGCTTGAGCGTCTCCTTCGAGAACGGCTTCGAGCCGCTCGAGGCCCGCGTGATGTTGTAAAGGGAGCTCCAGGCTACCCGGTCCATGCTCATTTTTTGTTGCCTTTCGGGGCGGTATGGCCCAAGAGCTCGGTGACGGCGCCGTTGTCCACGTCCCAGCGCGCGTCAAGGCGCACGTTTTCCAGCAGCCGGCGGTCGTGCGTGACCAGCAGCAGGGCGCCGTCGTAGCTTTCGAGGGCTCCCTCGAGCTGTTCGATCGCCGGCAGGTCCAGATGGTTGGTGGGTTCGTCGAGTACGAGCAGGTTCACGCCGCGGGCCTGCAGCAGGGCCAGGGCAGCACGGGTCCGCTCCCCCGGCGAGAGGGAATCAACCGGGCGGGACGTGTGGTCGGCCTTGAGCCCGAACTTGGCCAGCAGGGTGCGGACTTCGGCCGGGGTTTGGTCCGTCAGCACGGCTTCGACGGCGTCGCCCAGTTTCAGATCGCCGGCCAGCAACCCCCTTGCCTGGTCGATCTCACCGACGGCGACCGAGGCGCCCCTCGAGGCGTCGCCGGCATCGGGCCGCTGGACGCCCAGCAGCAGGCGGAGCAGGGTGGACTTGCCCGCGCCGTTGGGCCCGGTGATGCCAATCCGTTCCCCGGCGTTGAGCTGCAGGTTCACCGGTCCGAGCGTGAAGTCCCCCTGGTGCACGACGGCGTCGCGGAGCGTCGCCACGACGGCGCTGGAACGCGGGGCCTGGCCGATGCTGAACTGCAGCTGCCACTCCTTGCGGGGTTCATCGACCTCCTCGAGCCGGGCGATGCGGGATTCCATCTGGCGGACCTTCTGGCCCTGCTTTTCGGAGGACTCGGTGCTGGCCGCGCGCCGGATCTTGTCGTTGTCCGGGTTCTTCTTCATCGCGTTGCGGACACCCTGGGAGCTCCACTCGCGCTGGGTACGGGCCCGGGAGACGAGATCGGCCTTGGTGTTGGCGAACTCCTCATACCGTTCGCGGGCATGCCGGCGCGCCACGGCCCGCTCCTCCAGGTAGGCCTCGTAGCCGCCGTCGTAGACCGCCACGGAGTTTTGCGCGAGGTCCAGCTCCACGATGGTGGTCACGCAGCGGGCGAGGAACTCCCGGTCATGGGACACCAGCACCACGCCGCCGCGGAGGCCCTGCACGAACGCCTCGAGTTTGGCCAGACCGTTGAGGTCCAGGTCGTTGGTGGGTTCGTCCAGCAGCACAATGTCGAAGCGGCTCAGCAGCAGCGCCGCCAGCGCCACGCGGGCCGCCTGGCCGCCGGAGAGCCCGGTCATGTCGGCGTCCTGGCCGACTTCGAGGCCCAGGTCAGCCAGCACGGCCGGGACGCGGTCTTCCAGGTCCGCGGCGCCGGAGGCCATCCAGCGGTCGAACGCGAGGGAATAGTCGTCGTCGGAGCCCGGCGCGCCAGTGCCCAGAGCCTCGGCCGCGGACTCCATGTCCCGGGTGGCCTGGGCGCAGCCGGTGCGCCGGGCGATGTAGCCGCCGACCGTTTCGCCCTCGATCCGCTCGTGTTCCTGCGGGAGCCAGCCCACAAACGCGTCTGCCGGGGAAAGGCTGACGGTTCCCTCCTGCGGCGCGTCGACGCCGGCCAGCAGCCGGAGCAGCGTGGATTTGCCCGCACCATTGGCTCCGACGACGCCGACGACGTCCCCCGGCGCGACGGTCAGGGAGAGTTTGGAGAAGAGCGTGCGGTGGTCGTGGCCACCGGTGAGGTCCTTGGCAACAAGGGTTGCAGTCATTAGTCCATCCTCTCACCGCGGCCCAAAACGGGTGGTCCAAAACGGTCCGCCGGCGGGCAATCCAGGCGCCAGGAGACGCCGGGCATGAAAGAACCCGCTGGTCCGGACTTGGGGGGTGTACGGACCAGCGGGTTCGAGCATTTAGCATAGTTGAATCAGCACCTCCCGTAAAATCAACGAAGTCGGCGCTCCACCGAACCTCGGAAGCCGCGCCGGCATTCGACTCTGCAGGAAGCCATAAATGCCCTTACCCGCCAAGGCGTTTCAACTCTGGCTCCATGTCGTCGCCCCCACCGCTAGCACCTCCGACATCTGCAGGATCTCCGGGATCAAGCGCACCACCCTCGCCCAGCAGCTGGTCCGCGGAAAAGTCGCCGAAACCACCCTCGTCAGCATCAGCCGGGCCCTGAAGCTGAGTCCGCTCGCCGAACTGGCCGGCTTCGGCGCCTACGCCGAGCTGGCCGGGCAACCGCAGCCGCCGACCGCCGCCGAACTGGTCAGCCAGGTTGCCACCATGGATCTGCTCCGCGCGGTCATATCCCGCTCCTCGCCCGCGTACGGAGGCTACGGCGATGACGGCAGTGCCTTGACGCCCGACCTCGGGCCCGCCCCCCATGCCACCTCGGTCCGGAACTGGGTGGACGCGATCGACGACGGCGAGCTGCGGCACCGGGTCTCCGCCGCCACCGGTGTCGCGCCGCAGAACTATTCGGCCCAGTTGACCGCCAATCGGCTCTCCCCGGAGCTGGCGGTCGCGACCGCCCGCGCCGCGGGCGTAGGATTCACTGGCGGACTCGTCGCCACGGGCTTGATCACGGAAGCCGAGGCCGGTTGGCCGCCGGAAGCTAAA
This sequence comes from Pseudarthrobacter sp. HLT1-3, assembly GCF_059383535.1. Lineage (NCBI taxonomy): Bacteria > Bacillati > Actinomycetota > Actinomycetes > Micrococcales > Micrococcaceae > Pseudarthrobacter > Pseudarthrobacter sp. HLT1-3. The sequence goes on from NZ_JBWZCJ010000002.1 coordinate 189,023, forward strand.
CAAGCCGCGCTGGACGCGCTCTCCGATGGCGAGCTCACGGCCCTGGCCGGCGAGCGCCTGCAGTCCCTCGGTAAATCCCTGCGCCGGCAGGAACACGAACACGAACAAACAAAAAAGATATGGGAGAACCTCGGGTGATCGCGATCCTTCAGTGGACTACGCTCGCGGTCTGCGCTCTTGTCGCGGTCGCACGGATTCCGAGCGCCCTCCGGGGTGAGAATCGATCGCTGTTCTTCGCCTACGCGTTAATGACTGTGGGAATCTTGTTGAGCATCGATGCACCCTATCTGGAAGTGGACCGGGTCGTCGGCGGCGTGAACATCGCCAACCTCGTGCTGCGCTTCATCATTTTCGGTATTATCTTCATCCTCGGACTCAGAATCGCCCGCGCCTTCGGTGCCGACGACGCCCTCCGGCTGATCACCGGCCCCGCCGGGATCACTATTGCCGGAGCGGCAGCGGTGACGGTCGTTGTTGTCTTCCTGATGATGGACACCGTGGGTTCGTCCGCCGGATTAGTCAGCGTTTCCGCCAAAGATGCCTACAACGGAGCGCTGGTCGAATACTACGGCGCCGCTGGGCGCCTCTATCCCGCGTACATCACGCTAGCCCTTTTGCCCGCCATGGTGAGGACGGTCCGCAGCACGCTGCCCGGCCTCGTGCGGCTCGGCGCTGCCTTGTTGGCTACGGGTTCGGTTGCCATGACTTTCAGCCTCCTGTCGCCGGTAATTCCCGCGTCGCTGGGATACCTTCGGTTCGTCCTGAACTACGGCGCGGTGCTGTGCCTCGTCGCCGGGCTTGCCGCGATCTGGCTGTCTAAGATCGTGGCAGCTAAGACGTCGCAGACTAAATTGACCGGATAGGCACTGTGGCATCCTCATTACCGGCGCCCTGTTCGCGGTTTTGGGCATTCCTGTATATTTCGCGCCGGGCAGCTGGGCCGGGGCACAGCACTTCGTCAACTACGCAGCGGCTCTGGGTTATGTCCCTGGCCTCGCCGCGTTCTGGTTCTCCGGGCTGATCGCGGACACATCAGGTAACGCTAAGGCAACGTTACGTCAGACTACCCTCCAGGCATTCACAAAATCATTAGACCGTGAGAGAATCATGAATGTGTGAAAGCGGCAGTCGTTTCGTGAACGGGGAGGATCCGTGCGAGGCCGAGGCAGCCGCCTAAGCGCCATTGGGGGGATGAGTGGTAGCGGTCCAGCTGGACCGCTCCCACTCAGCCTGGTTAAAGCTCCTTTGCCGGCGCGGTGTGAGTTTCCCCGGGCCGCCGGCCTCAGCGCACGAATCTCAAAGTGACCAGCTGGAAGGGCCGAAGCGCCAGGTCCGCCGAGTCCCCCGACGCCGTGACGCCCGGCGCCGCGGCCGGACGCTCCAGCAGGTCCACCGGGTGGACGCCGCCGGCGCCGAATCGGGCCGTCACGAGTCCAGCGGAGCGCTCCCCCAGCGATTCGTAGATCCGCACGATCACATCGCCTGAGCCATCCTCTGCCAGCTTCACGGCTTCCACAACGAGGGCCGGGTTGGACACCGTGATAATCGGTTCCACGCCATGGGCGCCCTGCAGCACCCTCGGCGCCAGGTTGGAGCGGTAGCCCTCCTCGACCGCGTCGGCGATACCGGCGCCGGGCCGGATGGTGACGTTCAACTCGTGCCGGCCGCGGTCCGCGCCGGGGTCCGGAAACTTGGGGGCGCGCAGCAGCGAGAGTCGCACCGTGGTGGTCGTCCCGCCGTCGTCCTCGCGGATGGTCCGGGTGACGTCATGGCCGTAGGTCGATGAGTTGGAAACCGCCACCCCGTAGCCCGGCTCGGCGACGTGGATCCACCGGTGCGCGCAGATCTCGAACTTCGCGGTTTCCCAGGAGGTGTTGAGGGTCGTCGGGCGGAAGACGTGGCCGAACTGCGTCTCCGAGGCCGAGCGGTCCGCCCGGACGTCGAGGGCGAACCCGAGCTTGAGCAGCTTTTCGCTTTCGTGCCAGTCTACGGCCGTGGAAATCGCGAGCGACGCCGCTCCGGGCTCCAGCGAGATCCGCTGGGTCACCGCGGAAGCGCCCGCCAGCCGTTCAACTACGACGGCGGCGCCCCGGCCGCTGCGCTCGACCCCCACCGACCTTGCAGCGGTCAGCCGGACGACGTTGCGGCGGTAGAAGGCGTCGATGTCCCACGCATCCCATTCGTTGGGTGTGTCCCGGTGCAGCTCCAGCAGGTTCCCGAACTGCCCGGGGGCGATCGCGTCGCGCCCGCTCGCATAGTCGACCAGGGATTCCAGCAGGCCGTCGGCGTTGATGGCGGCGCGGATAATCCCGTTGTCGAGGATGTAGCCGCCGCCGGCTTCGGTGGCCTGCACCGGCTGGCCGGGGACGACCGGTTCTGCCGCGCCGAGCGGGGCGACGCCGTGCCGCGGGTGCGGGGCTGCATTGAGCAGGAATTCGGTGTCTCCGGCACCCAGCACCGCAGCCGCGGCATCGGCGATGATCGCCTCAAGTTGCGTGCCGACGGCGGCGTAGTTCCGCTCGGCGTCCTGGTGCACCCACGCGATCGAGCTGCCCGGGAGGATGTCATGGAACTGCTGCAGCAGGACCAAACGCCAGAGCCGCTTGAGCTCTGCCGCCGGGTAGCTGAACCCGGCGCGCACCGCCGCCGTGGCGCACCAGAGTTCGGCTTCGCGCAGCAGGTGCTCGCTGCGCCGGTTACCCAGTTTGGTTTTGGCCTGGCTGGTGTACGTGCCGCGGTGCAGTTCGAGATACATCTCGCCGACCCAGACCGGAAGTACCTCGTACTCGGCCTGCGCGCGGGCGAAGAAGCTGGCGGCGGAGCCGAGCTCCACTTTCGGCGATCCCTCGAGGTCAGCGGTGCGGCGCGCCGCCGCGAGCATCTCGCGGGTGGGCCCGCCGCCGCCGTCGCCATAGCCAAACGGGACCAGCGACCTCGTGCCCCGGCCGTGGTCCCGGTAGTTGCGCTCGGCGTGGGCGAGCTCCCGGCCGCTGAGCTCGGAGCTGTAGCTGTCCACCGGCGGGAAATGCGTGAAAAGCCGGGTGCCGTCGATCCCTTCCCAGTTGAACGTGTGGTGCGGCATCCGGTTGACCTGGTTCCAGGAGATTTTTTGGGTGAGGAACCACTTGCTGCCGGCGGCCTTGACGATCTGCGGCATGGCCGCCGAGTAACCGAAGGTGTCTGGAAGCCAGGCCTCCTCGCATTCCATGCCGAATTCGGCCAGGAAGAAGCTCTTGCCTTCCAGGAACTGGCGGGCCATGGCCTCGCCGCCGGGCATGTTGGTGTCCGACTCGACCCACATGCCGCCCACCGGGACAAACTGGCCGGTTCTGACCTTCTCCCGAATCCGTTCGAAAAGCTCCGGGTACTGCTCCTTGATCCAGGCGAGCTGCTGGGCCGAGGAGCAGGAAAACACGAACGCGGGATCCTCGTCCATCAGTGCCAGGACGTTGGAGAAGGTGCGGGCGCACTTGCGGATGGTTTCACGGACCGGCCAGAGCCAGGCGGAGTCGATGTGCGCGTGCCCGGTGGCGAGCAGGTGGTGCGCGGAGGCGTACGCCGGGCGGGCCAGGACGCCCGCGAGGGCCTCACGGCCCGCGGCTGCCGTGCCCGGGACGTCATCAGGATCCAGGACGTCCAGCATGCGTTCCAGCGCCCGCAGGATTTCATGACGGCGGGGAAGTTCCATCGGCAGCTCGTGCATCAGGCCATTGAGCGTCCAGATGTCCTGCCGCAGCTCCCAGACGGTCTGGTTGAACTCGGCGATGGCGATCAGGCCGAGCCGGTATTTTGGTTCGTTTCCGGAGGTCGCCTTGTCGCCGTAGGGCGTGGCCGCGAACGTCCACCCCTGCGACAGATCGGGGTTGGCGGCGGCCTCCACGAAGAAATCGACGGACATTCCGCTGCCGAGGAGCTTCAGCGGGATGTACTGGTTCCGCGGCGAGATGGCTTTGATGATGGTTCCATCCGGCCGCCAGGCGATTCCCTCACATTGAAAGCCGGGAAGGTCGCTGCTGAAACCGAGGTCCACGATGATTTCCACCGAGGTGCCGGGCGCCGTTCCCCAGGCGTCCGGAATCTGTCCCTGCAGGCGGAGCCATTTGGTGCTCCACGGCCGTCCCCAGGCAGCTCCGTGGTCCTGGGGCGTGAACTGCTGCCGCAGCGCCTCCGTGGCGGGCACCGGCTCATTCGGGACGTCCCAGCTGCTCAGGGTGAGCGGCACACTGCGCGGGTAGACCGCAGGGACGATGCGTTCGCGAACAAATCGGTCGAGCCGGACTTCCGTGAGACGGCGGTCGTCGTGCAATGAGTTCCTCTTAGCGCTGCGTGGATGACACTGAAATGCATCCAATCGTTGGATAAAATTTACTTTGCCGCGCCGCCCAAGCCAAGGGGCCTCCAGTTGACGCTAGCTGCCGACGGGCGCGGGCACCCCGGCCACACGCCGGGCACCGGCGTACACATTCAGCGACGTGCCGCGGCTGAACCCGGCCAGCGTGATGCCGCTGGCATCGGCCAGTTCGACGGCAAGGCTCGACGGCGCGCTGACCGCGGCGAGGGCGGGGATCCCGGCCAGGGCGGCCTTCTGCACCAGTTCGAAGGACGCCCGCCCGGAGACCTGGAGCACGGTGCCGCGCAGCGGCAGCAGGTTTTCGCGGAGGGCCCAGCCGACCACCTTGTCCACGGCATTGTGGCGTCCCACATCCTCGCGCACGCACAGCAGGTCGGCGGAGCCGTCCTCGGCGATCCGGAAAAGTCCGGCCGCGTGCACGCCGCCGGTGACGTCGAAGACTGCCTGGGCTTCCCGCAGCCGGTCCGGGAGGGACGCGAGCGTGGCCAGCGGGACTGTCAGCGGGTCCTCGGCGGGGCTGTAGTGGGAGGACTTGTGCACGGCTTCGATTGAGTCCGTGCCGCAGATGCCGCAGGAGCTGGAGGTGAAGATGTTCCGCCCGGTGTCCGGGCGGACGACGTCGGGCCTCAGCTGGGCTTCCACCACGTTGAAGGTCTGGACGCCGTTCTCGTCCTCCCCGGCGCAGAACCGCAGCGAGACGAGCTGTTCGGGGCTCCAGATGATGCCCTCGGAGACGAGGAAGCCCGCGACGAGGTCAAAGTCGTGCCCGGGGGTCCGCATCGTGACGGAGAAGGACAAGCCGCCGAGCCGGATTTCCAGCGGCTCCTCGACGGCCAGCACGTCCTCCCGGTGCCGGACGGGGAATTCAAGGGCCTGCGGCGACCCGTCCAGGACATACTTGTGCACCTTGCGGCGCTGCGTGAGGCGGCCCATCAGGTACTCCTAACCAACATAACTCCATCATGGCAAGCACTGGGCCGGGTGGCCAGCGCGCGTTCCAGGCCGGGCATTACCCCAGCAGTTCGCTCCAGTCCACCGGGCCGCCGGTGCCGGCGGGCTTCCGGGCGGTCCGTTTGGGGGCGGGCTTGTCCTTCACCGTGACCGGCGCCGGGAGGGGGGTACGCCAGGGTAGGGCGAAGGCAGGGACGAGTTCGCCCAGCTGCACGCCATGCGGCGGGACCACCAGGACGCCGTCGGCTGCGGCCAGTCCGCGCATCATCCCCGGGCCGGTGTGCTGCGCCGGGGAGGCCATGCCGTAGAGGAGCCGGAATGGCATCAGCCGGGTCCTGCCGGGGTCGGGTTCGATCATGGAGCCGCAGTGAACCTCGGTCACGGGCGGCAGGGTCCGGTGCCCCAGCGCCGCAAGCAGCGGGGCCCCGATGGTTGACAGTGCCATCATGGCCGCGAGCGGGTTCCCCGGAAGCCCGATAATGAACCTGCCGTCCGGCAGTTCAGCCAGCACGGCCGGATGGCCCGGCCGCATGGCAATGCCGTCGATGAGCAGGCGTCCACCGAGCTCCGCGACCGAACGGCGCAGGTGGTCGGTGCCGGACCGGCCGGTGCCGCCGGTGGTGATGACGACGTCGGCGGGCAGCAGTTCCGCGGCGGGACCGGGAGTCTGCGTGGCTGGAGCCGCGCCGTTTTCCGCCGCAGGGTCGGTGTCCTCGAGGGCGGTCAGCCATTCGGCGTAGCTGTCGCCGATTTTCGTTTCGCCGGTGCAGATTCCGCCGAGCATCTCCACGACGCCTGCGAGCTGGGGGCCGAAGGTGTCGCGCACCTCCCCCGGCTGCGGGATCCCCGCCGTGACCACCTCCGAGCCGGTAAACACCAGCCGGACCAAGGCTTTGCCCAGCACCGGGAGGGCGTCGTGACCGCCGACGGCAGCGAGCGCGAGGTGGGCAGGGTTGAGGATGGCGCCGGCTTTGATCAGCACTTCGCCGGCGGAGGCTTCCTCCGCGGCCTTGCGGATGTGTTCGCCGTTCCGCGGCTCACCGGGTTTGGCGCCGCCGCCGAGGCGCAGGACCGGCAGTCCGTCCTCATCGCTGGCGATGGTGCCGCTTTCGCTGCGCAGCACGGCCTTCGCCCCGGGAGGAATCAGTCCGCCCGTGACAATCGGACTGGCCTGGTGGGGTGCCAGCCGCTGGCCGGGTTCCGCGAGGATCCAGGGTCCGCTGCCGTTGACGGCCCAGCCGTCCATGGCGGAGGAGGCGTAGTGCGGCAGGTCCACGAGTGCCTCCACATCGGCGGCCAGTGTCCGGCCCAGGGCCTCGCGCAGGGCAACGGGTGCGGCGGGGATCGGGGCAGCACAGTCGAAGGCGAGCTGCCAGGCTTCCTGCCAGGTGTGCGCCAGGTGCCGATGCGGTGCCTCCGCCTGCGGCGCCTCGCCCGCGGCGTCGGGGGCCGGCCCAGCGGAAGTCTCGTCCGGATGCCCGGGTGCCGGGCCGGCGTCGGGGGTGGTCGTTGCAGGCTCGTCCCCGGCGGCAGCTGGGCTGCCGTGAGGGGGTGCAGCTGTCATGCCCCTGAGGCTTCGCTGGCTGCGTAGTCCGTGGCGAGTTTGCGGGCTACGCCCATCGCGGCCTGCATGGAGGTGGCATCCGAGGCCTGTCCGGAGCCGGAGGCCAGACCAGCCGCGAAGCCGGCGATGAACGTCGTCAACGGTGCGGCCGGGCGCACCACGGCGTGCGCCGCCACTCCGGCGAGGGCAAGGACCTCGTTCACGTCAACCTCGACGTCTTCCAGTTCCAGGGCCTGAAGCAGGGCACGGCACCAGTCTTCGAGTGTTTCATCCTGGCTTTTCACCGTTTGCCTCCAAGGTTGAGTTCAGCTGGGGATCCCCGGGCCGGATGCCACGGTCTCGGCCGTCCCGATCAAGACTGTCTCGTTCGGGACGGTCGTGTTCAGGACGGTCGCTGCCATGCCGTTCCGGCGGGCGGGTAACCCCTAATGCGGAGGCATCGTCCCAAGTGTCCACATCATCCGTGGACCCCTCGGGGACGCTTACTTCCCGCACCTCCAGCCTAGCAAGAAGCGCGAATACCGAGGCGTTTTCGAGGGCACCGCGCCGGGCCGCATCGGCCGCGCGCTGTTGTAGCACGGCTGTGCTATACAAGCCCACAAGGGGTTGACGCCGTCCATCCCGCGACAGTGCCATAAGCCCGTCGTGCCCAGTGGCTGCGGCGACCGCGCCGAGCAGCGCCCGGACGGCGGCGTCCGCCCGGGGCATGTCGCAGGCAAGTACGAGGGTGAAGGGCGCGGCGGCAGGGTGGCGCGGGTCGTGGGCGCGGTTCCGTTCCAGGGCGGCAAGCCCTGCCGCGATGGCGGCGGCAGGTCCGGCATAGGGCGGGTCCTCCCGGCAGCTGACCACACCGTCCGGCAGGTCTCCGGGGTCGGGCCCGACGACGGCGACCGCTGCCGCGCCGCGGACGGCCCGAAGGGCGTGCTCAAGGAGGGTGGCGCCGTCGTGCATCAGGCCGGACTTGGGCACGCCGCCCAGCCGGGATGACCTCCCACCGGAGAGGATGACAGCATCAAATTCCACCCGCCCAGCCTAACGCGGTCCGGCAGGCCGCCACTCCGGCCGGACCGAACGCGCGATCGGACCGAACACGATCGGACCGAATCGCCGGCACGAATCGCCGGACCGGTTCAGGCAGCAGATTCCGGCAGCAGGAAAGGGTCCCAGGCCGGCGTCGGCTTCTCCAGTTCCTTGATCTGCCAGGTTGTCCCGCGGGGCGGCGCCGGGCTGAAGCTCAGCTTCCAGCCCATTTCACCCGGCGTATGGTCCCCTTTGGCATTGTTGCAGCGCAGGCAGGCAGCGACGAGGTTCTCCCAGGAATCCGCACCACCCCTGGATTTGGGCTGGACATGATCAATGGTGTGGGCCGCCTTCCCGCAGTACGCGCAACGGTGTCCGTCCCGGCGAAGCACGCCGCGGCGACTGACAGCCGTTATGTTGTTGTACCGGGGCCTGATGTAGCGATTCAGCAGAATCACCGAGGGCCGGCCAAGGACGTCCTGGGGCCCGACGACAGGATTGTCGCCTTCCGCCACGACGCTGGCCTTTCCGGTCAGCACCAGCACGAGTGCCCGGCGGAAAGTGACAACCGCCAGCGGTTCATATCCAGCATTTAGAACGAGAGTGCGCATCCGCATACCTCTTCACGGCCGCACCCGCCAGGGGCACGAGGGCCGGCTGCCCTCTGCTTGGTCGGGCTATGGACAAAACAAGAGTAAACACGGAGGTGCCGATTTACCGAATATTTTTATCGCGCCACGACCGCAGCCCTCGAAAGTTCACCCGGCGGCAATGCAAAGGGACCCCCGCCAAACGGCGGGGGTCCCTTCGGTTTTCGTTGCTGTGGTCTTAGCCGCCGATGCGGATGAAGACCGGGCCGGAGCCGACGTTGACGCTCTGCAGGGACGTGGTCCCGCCGTTCCAGCCGCCGTGGACGGCCATGCCGTTGCCGACGTAGACGGCGATGTGGGCCATGCCCGAGCCGCCGTTCTGGTAGTACGCGAGGTCGCCGGAGCGTGCCTCGGCGGCGCTCACGGTGCGGCCGAGGGACAGGTAACCTGCCGGCCAGCCGTGGTAGTTGATGCCGGCAGCAGCCAGCGCGTTCGTGGCGAGGGCGGTGCAGTCCTGGCCGATACCGAGCTGGGCGTAGGCAGCCGCGGCGATGGTCGCGCCCATGCCACTGGAAACGGCAGGTGCCTTGGTGGCAGTCGAGGCGGCAGTCAGGGTGGCGCCTCCGACCTGGGTGCCGGCGGTCTTGGCGGCGGGAGCTTCCTCGACCTTGACGACAGGCTTGGGGGCCTCGACGACGGGGGCCGGGGAAGTGGTGACGGCCGGCTTCTCGTAGGAGATGGCGATCGTGGAGGCGGCCGAGATGGTCGCCGGGGAAGCAGCCTGAACCTCGAGGGTGGAAGCGGAGGTGGCTTCGCGCTGGACGTTGGTCTCAGCAGCGTTGGCTGCGATACCGCTGGTCAGGACGAGGCCGGAAGCAGCAGCGATAACGGCTGCCTGGCGACCCATGCCGCCGGCGTTGTCGCCGACAGCCTTGGCAATGACGGCCAGCGAGTTGGTCTTGGTGACCTCGGCGCGGTGCCGTGCGTTTGCACGAGTAGTCATTCAGTTCTCTCTTTCGTGATCCTGGGTCCGCGCTTTTCAGGCGCGGTCTGAGGACGCTCCGGCATCTTGGGGGTACGCCGGATCGCCCCGAAATGGGTTACTTAGCGAAGGGTGTACTGCGAAGACGCGCCAAAAGCGGGAACTGCTTGCAGGTGCATGGCCTGCGGGCCGGACTCAGCAGAGATTGAGTCGGCGGAGTGGAATCCGTTCCGGGCGCCGGCAAGGACGACACGGAGGTTGGATTTCAGCGGGCTCGTAAGAGCCGCGCCAGCGCGGTGAAGCGCAGCATTGTGGCGTGAAGACACGAAAGTAGCCTCTCCCAATGCCTGCGAGGTGAGCTGTCGGATTCGGATGGGAGTCACCCGGCCGCGCTGCTTCCTGGGAAGCTTTGCGACTTAACCCCAAGGTCTTCTTGCGAAGACCAAAATTGGTTCCCCCGCCCCTGCCAGACGATGTCATGCGAACGGACCTTGAGCGGTGGCAGAGCTAGGCAATCCACTCAAGAGCGCCAACTTCGGAAAAGTTGGCGTAGGTCAAACGGTACAGCAGTTGGGAGGCAATGTCACATTCAGATCACGGCGTGTCACAAGAATGCGAGAGCGCCCCATCAGCTTTTAGAGCCAGCCGGTCGGGTCGACGACTTCGCCGTTGACCATGACTTCAAAGTGGAGGTGGCAGCCGGTGGAGGCACCGGTGGTGCCGGACATTGCCACGACATCGCCGCGGGAGACCTGCTGGCCCACCTTGACGGTGGCCGAGGACAGGTGGTTGTAGGTGGTCTCCAGGCCGTTGCCGTGGTCGACCACTACCCGGTTTCCTCCACCGTAGGGATGCCATCCGGTGAACGTCACCGTGCCGCTGGCAGCCGCCAGGACGGCGCTGCCGCACTGGGCGGCATAGTCCTGGCCGCGGTGGAACTCCCCGGAGCCGCCGGTGATGGGGCTGACGCGGTAGCCGAAGGGCGAAGCCGTTTTCAGCTGGGCGAGGGGCGCCCCGAGGCTGCCTGCGGAGGCTGCACGGGTGATCGACCCGGCGGACTGCGCACTCAGCAACTGCTTGAGCTTTCCGTCCGGGTCACCCTGGGTGGTGACGGCGCTACGGCTGAAGTCAATCTTGGCTTCGGCGGCCGTGATGTCGGGCTGGACCGCGGCGGAGATGGAACCGGCGGCGGAGGTGTCCGTGGCCATGACCGGGCCCGTCGCGGGGACGGTGACAGTGAGGACCAGTCCCGTGGCGGCCAGGGCGAGGCCGGCCTTTTGCCCCACGCCACTGGCGGCCGCGAAGTCAGTTACCTGGCGGAACGGACTGCGGCGGTCCCGGCGTGCGTCGCGGTGCGCGTCACGTGGGCGGTCTGCCAGCAAGGCGACGGCCGGACGGGACTCCGGAGCGGGACCGGTCGCACGACGGCGGCCCCTGGCGGTCTGGGTGGTCAAAAGGTTCCTCTCTGGAGAGCCTGCGAAGTTAGCTGTCGGATTCGGGTCAGAGAGATCAAAGACCCGGTCCGCCGTGGCAAGAATCCAGGCACAAAGGGATCCAAAGGGTCCGTTGGTGGAGGGTACTCGCCGCTGACGGACTTCACCCCAAGGCTGTTGAAACAGCCGGAAGTGGTTCCCCCGCCCCTGCCAGAAAGGTGGTTCTGCTACTGATCCGCTGGCAGAGCTCGGCTTCGGATCAGGTAACGCTTTGGTATCGGTACTAGAGACCAACTATAGGCGATTAAGCCATTCAGAGATAAATCCGTTATCGAAGCTGTGCACAACTCATGGGTCGTCGCATCAGCTGTCAGTTAGTGCCGGCTAATCGACGGTAACAAAGACGTGGGCTGCAACCTCGGGTGGCAGCTCCAGGGCGCCTTCGATCTCCGGCACTCGCACCGAGATGTACTCCCCTACCCGCTCCAGCGAAACACTGGCGCCGGGGCGGATGCCTCCCTCGTCCAGTTGGACGAGCAGTTCCGGTTCCACCTGGATGGGCTCGGCGAGGCGGCTCACCCTGATCCGGGAATCCGGCCCGTAGCCGGCCATGGCTTCGAGCAGGTTCACGACGCCCGGTGCGTGGGGCTCGGAAGCCAGTCCGCCCAGTTCCGCGAGGCCGGGAATCGGGTTGCCGTACGGCGAGACCGTGGGGTGGTTTAGCAATTCGAAGATCCGCCGCTCCACCCGTTCGCTCATCACGTGCTCCCAGCGGCAGGCTTCCTCATGGACATACGCCCAGTCGAGGCCGATCACGTCGGCAAGCAGCCGCTCGGCGAGGCGGTGCTTGCGCATCACCCCAATGGCACGTTTCCGGCCGGTTTCGGTCAGTTCAAGGTGCCGGTCGCCGGTAACAACCACCAGGCCATCGCGCTCCATGCGTCCAACGGTCTGGGAAACGGTGGGCCCTGAGTGGCGCAGTCGCTCGGCGATCCGGGCGCGCAGGGCGACAATGTTTTCTTCTTCAAGTTCGAGAATGGTCCGGAGATACATCTCGGTTGTATCGATCAGGTCCGTCATTCAGCTCAGCTCCTCGAGCGCCGTCCTTACGTGATTCCCACGGTACCGCCTGCGGCTGGCGCCCTGGCGGGGTCCGCTACGTTCGCAGGCCAGCTTAGCCTATTTTGAATTACTCCGGATAATCTCAATGACCGGACTGTGACGGTCCCTTTTCCCCGCCCCGCCCGGCAGTCAGGCAGAATGAAACGGTGGCTCCGCCGCAGCCATCCTGCCGGGCCACCCCGAGCCGCACCTCGAACCTGCCGAAAATTGGAGCCACAGTGAGCGACACCAGCATCACGATTCCCGCAAACCTCCTGCCCAAGGACGGCCGGTTCGGCGCCGGACCTTCCAAGGTCCGTCCGGAACAGCTGGCGGCCCTGGCCGCGTCGTCGAAGCTGCTCGGCACCTCCCACCGGCAGGCGCCGGTCAAGAACCTCGTGGGATCGGTCCGGACCGGGCTCAGCGAGTTTTTCCGCGCCCCGGAGGGCTACGAGGTCATCCTGGGCGTCGGCGGGTCCACCGCCTTCTGGGACATCGCGAGCTTCGGCCTGGTCGAAAACAAGGCACAGCACTTGTCCTTCGGCGAGTTTGGCTCAAAATTTGCCGCCGCCACCAACAAGGCACCGTTCCTCGCGGACTCCTCCATCATCAAGTCCGAACCTGGCACACGCCCGGCAGCCCGGGCCGAGGCCGGCGTCGACGTCTACGCCTGGCCCCAGAACGAAACGTCAACGGGTGTCGCTGCTCCGGTCCAGCGTGTAGCCGGTGCCGACGCGGACTCCCTCGTCCTGGTTGACGCCACCTCGGCTGCCGGCGGGCTCGACGTCGACGTCGCCGAGGCGGACGTTTACTACTTCGCCCCGCAGAAGAACTTTGCCTCCGACGGCGGCCTGTGGCTGGGTTTGTTCTCCCCGGCAGCGCTGGAGCGCGCGGCGCGGATCAAGGCCGGCGGACGATGGATCCCGGACTTCCTGGACCTGCAGACGGCGATCGACAACTCGCGGCTGAACCAGACCTACAACACGCCGGCGCTGGCCACGCTCGTCACCCTGGATGCCCAGGTGCAGTGGCTCAACGCCAGCGGAGGGCTGGACTTCGCCTCGTCACGGACCGCGGATTCCGCCGGCCGCATTTACCGCTGGGCCGAGGCATCGGAGTACGCCACCCCGTTTGTCGCGAACGCTGAGGAACGGTCCAACGTCATCGCCACGATCGACTTCGATGACTCCATCGACGCCGCGGCGATCGCCAAGGTGCTTCGCGCCAACGGCATCGTCGACACCGAGCCGTACCGCAAGCTGGGCCGCAACCAGCTCCGCATTGCGACCTTCGTGGCGATCGAGCCCGACGATGTGTCGGCGCTGCTGGAATGCATCGATTTCGTTGTGGGCGAGCTGCAGAAGTAGCTCCGCGCCCATCCCGGCGCTGAAGCGTCAGCGGTCGACGGCGTCGTCGGGTTTTTGTCCCCGGCCGGCGCCGTCCCCGTCGGATGCGTTTTCGTCGGGGCCGGTTCCGCCGCGGGCAGCGGCGGATACCACGCGGAAGTGCCGCAGCCCGCGGGCGCGGCGGTCGAACCGGATCCGCAGCTGCCGGGCCCTGACAATCCACACCAGGCCGATCAGGGCCGCGACCAGGCCGGAGGCCGCCGCGACGCTCAGGGACCAGCGGGGGCCGGCGACGTTGGCGATCCATCCCACGAACGGCGCCCCGATGGGTGTGCCGCCCATAAAGATCGCCATGTACAGCGCCATCACCCGGCCGCGCATCACGGGGTCCGTGGTCGTCTGGACGTAACCGTTGGCGCTGGTCAGCATGGTGATGGCGAACAGCCCCACCGGAACCAGCGCCACACCGAACCAGAAGTAGCTGGGGGCCAGCGCGGCGATGCCCGAGGTCACGCCGAAGGCTCCGGCAGCCCCGAAAATGATCCGCAGCCTGGGCTTTTTTCGCCCGGCGGAGAGCAGGGCCCCGGCGACGGAGCCAATGGCCATGATGGAATTCATCAGACCGAAGGCGCTGGCGTCCAGGCCGAATTCTGTTCCGACCATGGCCGCGATGAAGAGCACGAAATTCAGTCCGAGGGTGCCCACAATAAAAACGGCGACCAGGACCACGACGATGTCCGGGCGGAACCGCACATACCTCAGGCCCTCGCGGATCCGGCCCTTGCCAGCCGCTGCCCGGGGGAGCTGGCGCAGCGACGCCGTCGGAATCCGCCACAGGCTCAGCAGCAGGGCGACGAAGGTCAGGGTGTTGATCAGGAAGACCCAGCCGGGCCCGACGGCGACCGTGAGGATGCCGGCGACTGCGGGCCCGATCATCCTGGCGACATTGAAGGACGCACTGTTGAGGGCCACCGCGTTGGGCAGGTAATCGTCACGGACGAGTTCGGAGACGAAAGTCTGGCGCACGGGGGCATCGAGGGCGGACACAACACCGAGCAGCAGGGCGAAGCCGTAAACATGCCACAGCTGCGCCGCCCCGGAAACCACCAGGATGCCCAGGCCCGCGCTGAGCAGCGCCATCGCAGACTGGGTCAGGACGAGCAGCTGTTTGCGGCTGAAACGGTCGGCCACCAGCCCGGCCACGGGGGCGAGGAAGAGCTGCGGGCCGAGTTGCAGGGCCATGGTGAGGCCCATGGCGCTGGCATCGTGCTCGGTCAGGTGGTCAAAGACCAGCCAGTCCTGGGCAGTGCGCTGCATCCAGGTCCCGATATTGGAAATGACGGCCCCGATGAACCAGATCCGGTAGTTCAGGATATGCAGTGACTTGAAGGTGGACATCATGTCCAGCCCTCACCGTGCAGGCCCCCGGATGGTTCCAACCGCTAGTCAGCCTGCGCTGAGGGCAATTCGTCGCCCGGGGCGGCTGCGGAGTCGTCTTCGGCGTCAGCGTCGTCGTCAGCATCGTCGTCGTCAACATCGTCGGCGTCGTACTCGTCGCCGGCTCCATCGGCGTTTCCATCAGCGTCGTCGGAGTCGTCCTCCGGCGTGTCCGCGGAATCGAGGGCGCTGTCGGAATCGAGGGCGCTGTCGGCGTCGGGTTCGCCGGCGTCGGGTAGGGGTGCAGCGGGTGCGGCGTCCGCGAGTTCATCCTCGCCCTGTTCGTCGCCCGGGCGCACACGCTCGGCCCACGGGATCCAGTCCGGCGCCAAGATCGAGTCTTCGGAGGGCAGCAGGCCCAGCTCGTCGACCGTAACGACCTTGGACCGCGAGTTGCGCGTGAGCACGGCGTACCACTGCCAGCCGCCGTAGCCGGCCAGCCTTGACTCGAAGAGGTGGGTGACCAGGCGGTCGCCTTCGCTCTTGGCTGCGAGGTGCGGGCCGATCTGTTCGGCGGGGGCGATCCCTTCAAGGGCGGCACGGGCAGCGTCGACGGAGGCAGCCAGGAAAGCATCGGGCTTGCCTGTGCGCCAGACGGGAACCCCCGGGCGCGGCTTGGAGCCTTTGGTGCCGGCGTTCGTGTCCCCGGCGGCTTTCGTGTCCCCGGCCCGGGGCGCGTTCTGATCAGATTCCGGAGTCATCGCGAGACCTACGCGTCCAGCTCGTCGGCAACCTTACGCAGGGCGACGGCGATCGCCTTGCCCTTGTTGCCTTCCGGGTATTTGCCGGCGGACAGCGTTCCGGACAGGTTGTCCAGCACGGAGACGAGGTCCTGCACCAGCGGCGCAAGGTCTTTCGGGCTGGGCCGCTTGGCCTTGGCGATGGACGGTGTCTTGTCCAGCACACGCAGGCCCAGGGCCTGGGCGCCCTTGCGCCCGTCGGCCACGCCGAATTCGACCCGGGTGCCGGCTTTGAGTTCGGTTACGCCCACGGGCAGCGCGGATTTGGGCAGGAAGACCTCCTGGCCGTCCTCGCCCGCGAGGAATCCGAAGCCCTTTTCCTTGTCATACCACTTGACCTTGCCGGTAGGCACGTAATCAACCTTCTTCGTTCTGCTGGTGACACGGCCGACCGCCACCGCATCCGCATGGATATACGGGTTCAGGGTATGACTGTCCGGACCGTGTTGGTCTGTTCCTTCAAGGTTATCCTGCCAATCCCACTTTGGCCGTTTGGGGCGCGGAGCAGGCCGGACTGTTAGCGTTAGCACCATGACACCATTGCGTTTCCGGCAGCCACTATTGATCGCTGCGGCCGTCTGTGCCGTCCTGTCGCTCGCGGCAGTCGGCGTCGTGATGGCGATGGCGTTCAACAACGCCGTGTCCCCCGTTTGGATCACGTCCACGGCCCTCTACGGGCTTCCCGTCGCTTTCCTGCTGATGCTCCTGCTCGTAATTGATGGTGTGGCAGCCCGGCGACGGACCCGACGGCCCGACGAAAGGTAGCGTTGCACTGATGTCCCTGATCCGCGCGCTCAGCAAGGAACTCCAGGCACGCAGCGACGATGCGTTGCGGGCCCTGTTCGCCGCGCGGCCGGACCTCATCTCCCCCGGCGTGCCGGACTTCGCTGCCCTCGCCGCCCGGGCCAGCGGCCGCGTCAGCGTACAGCGTGCCCTGGAGCGGCTCAACCGCCCGCAAATGCAGGTCCTCGAGACCCTGCACCTGTGCACGAACACGGACACCGGGCACAGCGCCTCCGCCCCGATGCTGAAAAAACTCGTCAACGGCGCCACCCTGAACTCAATTGAAAAGATGCTGCAGTCGCTGCAGGAGCTGGCCCTGGTCCACCGGGCGGAACCCCCGCACGGCACCGCACCTGCTTCCGGTGCGAAGCTGCGGTATTACCTGCCGGTGGGCAGCCTCAAGGACGTGATCGGCATCTACCCGGCCGGGCTGGGGCGCAGCTACACCGAACTCGTACGGCTCCAGCCGGCCTTCGCCCAGCGTGTGGTCCAGCTCGTCGGGGAACTGCACCGGAGCGGAGCGGCGATCTCCCCGGCGACCACGCCGATGGAGGCCGCGTTGTCGCTGCAGCACTGGACCGCCACCCCGGAATCCCTCCAGCAGATCCTGGCCGCCGCCCCGGAGCGCACGGCGGCGCTGCTCGCACGCTTCGGCAACTGGGCCATGGGCGCCGTCCCGCAGGCGCAACGGCGCGCCTCCGTCCTGCACGAGCCCGCCGACGTCCGGCCAGTGGACTGGCTCCTGGCCCGCGGCTTGCTGGTGCCGCTGGACGCCGCCCACGTGGAGCTTCCGCACAGCGTCGGCGTGTCCCTGCGCGGCGGTTACGTGATCGAAAAGTTTGCCCTGACTCCCCCGGTGCCGCGGCTGGGTTCCACGACCGCCGCGCTGCGCCGCAACGCCGCCCTGGGCGCGATCGCCGAGACCCTCCGGCTTGTCGGCGAACTGCTCTACGCCATCCGGGAACAACCCCTCGTCACCCTGCGCAGCGGCGGTGTGGGCGTCCGGGAGCTGAAACGCCTGGCCGACGCGCTGCGGCTCGGGCTGCACGACGCCGGGGTGCTGGCGGAGTTATGCGCCCTGTCCGGCCTGATCCGCCTGGACGTGGATAATTCCGCCTGGGTCCAGCCCGCGCAGCTCGAATGGTTGACGCTTCCGCGGCAGGAGCAATGGCTGTGGCTCGTCAACGCCTGGCTCGCCAGCGAGCGGGCGCCCTCCCTGGTCGGCCTGCCCGTCAACGGCCAGGCGGTGGTCCCGGCCCTTCACAGGGGTGCGGCCGGGAATACCATCAACGCGCTGTCGGCCGAGGCGCAGCGGCCGGACGCCCCCGTGGTCCGGAAGCGGATCCTGGAAATTCTTGCCGAGCTGACCGGGGAGGCCGCGGCGGCGGACGGGCAGGCGCCGGTATTGGACGCCGCGGCCGTGCTCGAGCGCGCCGACTGGACCCAGCCCCGGATGGCACGGCGTTTCAGCTCGCTGATCGGGGGTGTCCTGGCCGAGGCCGAAATGCTTGGCCTGATCGGCTCCGGCGCACTCAGCCAGATCGGGGCGGCCATCGCCGCGGAGCGGCCCGACGAGGCGATGGGGATCCTGGGCGACCACCTGCCGGCGGCCCTGAACCATGTCCTGCTCCAGGCGGATCTCACCGCCGTGGCGCCCGGCTACCTCGCCCCGGAACTGACCGAAAAGCTCCTCACCATGGCCGACGCCGAAGGCCAGGGCCCGGCAACGATCTACCGTTTCTCCGTCGCCTCGGTCCGGCGGGCGCTCGACGCGGGCCAGGACGCCCAGACCATGCTGGATTTCCTGGACCTGCACTCGGCCACCGTGATTCCGCAGCCGCTGAAATACCTGATCGAGGACACCGCCTCCCGCCATGCCAAGCTGCGGGTGGGGACCGCCGCGACGTTCATCCAGAGCGACGACGAAACCGCGCTCCTGGAACTGCTCAACACGCCCGGCGCCTCCACCCTGGGTCTGGTCCGGATAGCACCCACCGTGTTGATCTCGCGTGCGGGGCCGCGGGAAACGGCGCAGGTCCTCCGCCATCTTGGCCTGTCCCCTGCGGTGGAAGAATCCGATGCAAGCGGCGTCCGGCTGCGACGCACCACTGCGGTGTCCGGCAGCGCGCGGCCGGTCTACAGCGCTCCGCGCACCGCCCCTCCGGAAGCCGACGTCGATGCCCAGCTGGCCGTGCTGCGCAGCGAACGGCCCGCCGGGAGTGGCAACGGGCGCGGTGCCGTCCTGCCGGGCAGTGAGGAAGCGACCCAGCTGGGGCTGGAAACCCTGCAGAAGGCGATCCGGCTCAAGCAGCGTGTGGTGATCAACGTCGTCGACGGCCTGGGGAATGCCGTGCGGGAAACGGTTGTTCCGGTAGCTGTGAACGGCGGACGGGTGCGGGTGTTCGATCCGGCGAAGGAAACCGAACGCGTCCTGTCCATCCACCGGATTATTGACGTTGAAGCCGCAGAGGAACTGCTCCAGTGAACGATGGACCGCTGATCGTCCAGAGTGACAAAACCATCCTGCTCGAAGTCGACCACGAACTCGCCACCGAGGCGCGGCATGCCATCGCGGCGTTCGCCGAGCTGGAACGCGCCCCCGAGCACATGCACAGCTACCGGCTCACTCCGCTGGGCCTTTGGAACGCCCGGGCCGCCGGCCTCGACGCCGAAAAGGTGCTGGACACGTTGCTCAAGTACTCCCGTTTCCCGGTTCCGCACTCGCTGCTGATCGACGTCGAAGAAACCATGTCCCGTTACGGCCGGCTGCGGCTGGAAAAGGATCCCCAGCACGGCCTGGTTATGCGCACCTCCGACTATCCGGTACTGGAGGAGGTCAGCCGGGCAAAAAAGATCGCCCCGCTCCTGGGGCCAAGGATCGACGGCGAAACCGTCGTCGTGCACTCCTCCCAGCGCGGGCAGCTCAAGCAGCTGCTGCTCAAAATCGGCTGGCCGGCTGAAGACCTGGCCGGCTACGTGGACGGGACGCCGCATCCGATCATGCTCGACGAATCCGGCTGGAAGCTCCGCCCCTACCAGCAGCTGGCGATGGAGAATTTCTGGGCCGGCGGCAGCGGCGTCGTCGTGCTCCCCTGCGGGGCCGGCAAGACCCTGGTCGGTGCCGCCGCGATGGCCACCAGCTCCACCACGACGCTGATCCTGGTGACCAATACCGTTTCCGCCCGGCAGTGGAAGGACGAGCTGCTCAAGCGGACCTCCCTCACCGAAGAGGAAATCGGCGAATACTCCGGCTCCGTCAAGGAGGTCCGTCCCGTCACGATCGCCACGTACCAGGTGCTGACCACCAAGCGGGGCGGGCTCTACCCCCACCTGGAACTGGTGGACGGCAACGACTGGGGACTCATCATCTATGACGAGGTCCATCTGCTGCCCGCCCCGATCTTCCGGATGACCGCAGACCTGCAGGCGCGCCGCCGGCTCGGGCTGACCGCCACGCTGGTCCGCGAAGACGGCCGCGAGGGCGAAGTCTTCAGCCTGATCGGACCAAAGCGCTACGACGCGCCGTGGAAGGACATCGAGGCGCAGGGCTACATCGCGCCCGCCGACTGCGTCGAGGTCCGGATCGACCTGCCCCGGGACGAACGCGTGGCCTATGCCATGGCCGAGGACGCGGACAAATACCGGCTGTGCGCCACGTCCGAATCCAAAACCCTGGTGGTGGAACAGCTCGTGGCCGAGCACGCCGGCGAGCAGCTGCTGGTGATCGGCCAGTACATCGACCAACTGGACGAGATCGGCGAGCGCCTGCAGGCGCCGGTGATCAAGGGCGACACGTCCGTCAAGGACCGGCAGAAGCTCTTTGCGGCGTTCCGGGCCGGCGAGGTCCAGACCCTTGTGGTGTCCAAGGTCGCCAACTTCTCCATCGACCTGCCCGAGGCTTCGGTCGCCATCCAGGTCTCCGGCTCCTTCGGCTCCCGGCAGGAGGAGGCCCAGCGCCTGGGCCGGCTGCTGAGGCCCAAGAAGGACGGCCGCGCCGCCCGCTTCTACTCCCTGGTGGCCAGGGACACCCTGGACCAGGACTTTGCAGCCAAACGCCAGCGCTTCCTTGCCGAGCAGGGCTACGCCTACCGGATCATGGACGCGAAGGACGTGGGGACAGTTAGCTGAGGCCCGCTGCCCGAGCTCAACGCCCAGACCGAACGCAAGCGGGCAGCCTCCCTGGGCCCGCAGCGCTACCGGGAACTGCGGCGTGCCCTCCGCAACGTCAGCCTGCTGGCGCCGTGAGTGCCGTCCACCCAACACACACCTGCCATTCAGAAAGCTCCCAGAGTCTGGGAGCATGATGGGAACTATGAAGAAGAACGGTCCCGAAGCCAAGCTGCTCGTCGTCGATGATGAACCCAACATCCGCGAGCTGCTCTCCACGTCCCTGCGCTTTGCCGGCTTCGAAGTCGTCTCGGCGTCCAACGGGCGCGAGGCTTTGGCCGCCGCCGACCTCCACGCCCCTGATCTGGCCGTGCTGGACGTCATGCTGCCGGACATGGACGGTTTCACCGTCACCCGGCGGCTGCGCGCCGCCGGCAAACACTTCCCGGTGCTTTTCCTGACCGCCAAAGATGACACCGAAGACAAGGTCATGGGGCTGACCGTCGGCGGTGACGACTACGTCACCAAGCCGTTCAGCCTCGACGAGGTCGTGGCACGCATCCGCGCCGTACTGCGCCGCACACAGCCCCTGCAGGATGACGACGCGGTCATCCGGGTCGATGACCTGGAGCTCGACGACGACGCCCACGAGGTTCGCCGCGGCGGCACGGTGATCGAGCTGTCCCCGACCGAGTTCAAGCTGCTGCGCTACCTGATGCTGAACCCCAACCGGGTCCTGTCCAAGGCCCAGATCCTGGACCACGTCTGGGAATACGACTTCAGCGGAGATGCCTCGATCGTGGAGTCCTACATCTCGTACCTGCGCCGCAAGGTGGACATCGATCCCGATGCCCCGGCCCTGATCCAGACCAAACGCGGCGTCGGCTATGTGCTGCGGACGGCCGAGAAGCGCTGACCTTGTTGCTCCAGCGCTGGCAGTCGGCGTCGCTCAGGTCGCAGCTCGTCGCCATCATGACCGCCCTGATGCTGGTGGCTCTCACCGCCACGGGCGCCGGGACGATGACCCTGCTGCACAGCTATCTGCAGGGGCAGGTCGACGACAAGCTCCGGGCTGCGGTCGCCTCGGTCCGCCACCAGCAGTCGTTCAGCCAGCTGCAGGTCCAGAATGAGAGCATCCCCACCGACTACTCGCTGATGCTCTTTACACCCGGGCAGCCGCCGATGCCGTTCGGCGGCGACAAGGAACTCCACCCGGACATCAGCGGCATCAGTGCCGCGGAAGCCGCGGACCGCCAGCAGGTCCCGTTCCAGGTCCGAGGCACGGACGGGCGCAACTGGCGGGTCGTCGCACTCAACGTCGTGGACACCAACCAGCGCAGCTCGGTGGTGGTCATCGGGCTCCCGCTGTGGCCGGTAGATTCCGTGATGGAACACGCTGTCCTGGTGGTCGTCGGTGTCGGGTTGCTGACCCTCGTCCTGGCCTTTTTCATCGCCACCTGGAGCATCTCGCGGTCCTTCCGGCCGCTGGCCCGGGTCGAAAAGACCGCCGCAGCAATTGCCGCCGGCGACCTCTCCCGGCGCGTCGAAGTCGAAAACCCCCATACCGAGGTGGGCCGGCTGGGCAGTTCCCTCAATGCCATGCTCGCCCACATCGAGACGGCCTTCGCCGCCCGGATGGCCTCCGAGGAGCGGATGCGCCGCTTCGCCGCGGACGCCTCGCACGAATTGCGGACCCCGCTCGTGACGATCCGTGGGTTCTCCGAGCTGTACCGGCACGGCGCGCTGGCCACGCCGGAGGATGTCTCAACCGCCATGGGCCGGATCGAAAGCGAAGCCAAGCGGATGGGCACCATGGTGGAGGACCTCTTGCTGCTCGCCAGGATCGATGAACAGCGGCCGCTGCAGCAGAAGCCGGCCGACCTGCTGCTGATTGCCAACGACGCCGTTGTGGACACGCAGGCGAGCGACCGCGGCCGCGCCGTTGTGCTGACCGGTCTCGACGGCGGTCCCCCCGGGCCGGCTCCCGTGCTCGGCGAGGAAGCCAAGCTCCGCCAGGTCGTCGGGAATCTGGTGGGCAACGCCCTGCGCTACACCCCGGACGGCACGCCCATTGAGCTGGCCGTCGGCGTCCGGACCGCCGGGGACGGTACCCGGCAGTCCGTCATCGAGGTCCGCGACCACGGTCCCGGTGTTCCGGACGAGGAGGCCGCACGGATCTTCGAGCGGTTCTACCGCGCCGACACGTCCCGCACCCGGGAAACCGGCGGCAGCGGGCTGGGGCTGGCAATCGTCGCAGCCATCGTCGGCTCGCATTCGGGCACCGTCAGGGTCGCGCAAACCGACGGCGGCGGCGCCACTCTCGTGGTCAGCCTGCCGTTCCTGGACGAGGGCCCCGAAGACAGCGATTCACGGGCCGACTCGCGTTCACGGGCCGGCTCCGACGCGGACGGGGCGTAGGGCTACCGGGCCGCGGACCTCCGGGGGTCACGTGCTTCCGGGCTTACGGCTGCCGGGTCCCCGGAGGTTTTCCACATATCGGAAACCGGCCGTTCCCCGGGCCCCCCGGCCTGCCTACGCTCGGAGGGTCCGGAGAGTCCGGACCAGGCACCGTCGAGAGGCCACCCCATGAGCATCATCTCCGTCGACACGGAACTCCTCCAGCTCAAATCAGCGACCGTCAAGGCCACGGTCGACCGGATCAGCGCTGACGTCCAGGCCATGAAGCGCGGCCTCGACGAGCTGCAGGCCACCTGGCGCGGATCGGCCGCCACCAACTTCCAGGCCCTCGTCTCCGAATGGACCCTGACGCAGGGAAAGGTCGAGGCCTCCCTGGCCTCGATCAACCTGGCGCTGGACTCAGCAGCCGCCAGCTACGCGCAGGCCGAACTGCACAACACCCAACGTTTCAGCTGACGGGCGCTGAACGGCCCACAGGCGAGCTCAGGCTTCGGGTGTGCCCTGGTGGAAGCGGAGCCGCCACTGGGCGCCGTCATGGACCCACAGGGAGCTGCGCACGGCCGTTCCCGCTCGGGTGCGGCTGCGGTACGTCAGCAGAACCGTCCCCTCGCCCAGCCGGTCCGCGGCCAGGATCTCCAGCTCGGCGGGGCCGGCAGGTTCCTCGACAAGCGACATCATCATGGCGTCCCGGGTCCAGATCCGGCCCGAGCTGCCAATTTCAGTGAAATCCGGGTGCAGCAGCACGCCGGTGCGTCCGAGGTCGGCGCGCGTTTCCGGCCGGAGAAGTTCGCGTTCCAGTGACTCGACGATGGCTTCCGGGCTAGCGTCGGTGCCGGGCGCGGGCGTGGTGTCCTCGTCGAGCTCGCTGAAAAGGTCGGGCTCGTCGAAGAGCGTGGGCTCCCCGAAGAGCTGCCGGGAGGACTGCGCCGCCGCCTGGGGCGCCGGCGGTGCCGCCGGTTGTGCCGCCGGTTGTGCCGCCGGCGCGGATGCGGATGCGGCTGCCGCTGCGGCCCGGGACCCCTGACCTGCGCCGGCCGTGGCGCCGAAGCCGGGACCCTGCCGCACGGCTACACCTTGCTGGTAGGCCGTGGCGGCGGCCCTGGCGCGGTCATCGGCTGCCTCATTGAGGTCGTGCCCGGCGTGGCCCCGCACCCACTCGAATTTGTATTTACGGCCGTCCAGCTCCTGGTCGATCTCCTTGAGCAGCTCGACATTCATCACCGGCTTGCCGTCGGATTTTCGCCAGCCCTTGCGCTTCCAGCCTGGCATCCACTTGGTGACGGAGTTGATGACGTACTGGCTGTCGCAGAGGATGTGCAGATCCTCGCCGGGCAGATGCGCAGTGCAGCGGAAGAGATCCAGCACGGCCATCAGCTCGCCCATGTTGTTGGTGCCGTGCGGCCATCCGCCGGCCCGCCAGCAGTCGTCGTTCACGTACCAGGCCCATCCGGCCGGGCCGGGATTTCCTAAAGCCGAACCGTCGGCTGCCGCTGTAATCGTCACTGCACTATCCTGCCAGACCGCGCTGCCACCAATGTCACCGCCCGGCTCCCGACCCGGCTCCCATCCAATCGCCCGTCCGGCTCCCCCACCTAGCCTCCCCGCCCGTCGTTGTCGAGTTGGCGTGTTTCAGTGTCTGGGGGAACGCCGACGGCGGCCCCACCCGAAGGAGGGACCGCCGTCGTTGAACTGGACGTTCAGCGCTGAACTGCTCAGCGCCGGAAGCAGGGGTGGTTAGAAACCGCCCATGCCGCCCATGCCGCCCATGTCGTCGCCGCCGCCCATGGCCGGGGAGTTCTTCTCCGGCTTGTCGGCCACAACGGCCTCGGTGGTGAGGAACAGGCCGGCAATGGAAGCCGCGTTCTGCAGGGCAGAGCGGGTGACCTTGACCGGGTCGTTGATGCCGGCAGCCAGCAGGTCGACATACTCGCCGGTTGCCGCGTTCAGGCCGTGGCCGGCGGGCAGGCCGCGGACCTTGTCGACGACAACGCCCGGCTCCAGGCCGGCGTTGAAGGCGATCTGCTTCAGCGGGGCGTCGATGGCAACGCGGACGATGTTCGCACCGGTTGCCTCGTCGCCTTCGAGCTGCAGGTTGGCGAAGGCCTTGGCGCCGGCCTGGATCAGGGCAACGCCACCGCCGGCGACGATGCCCTCTTCGACAGCAGCCTTGGCGTTGCGGACAGCGTCCTCAATGCGGTGCTTGCGTTCCTTGAGCTCAACTTCGGTTGCGGCACCGGCCTTGATGACTGCAACGCCGCCGGCCAGCTTGGCCAGGCGCTCCTGCAGCTTCTCGCGGTCGTAGTCGGAATCGGAGTTCTCGATCTCGGCCCGGATCTGGGAAACGCGGCCAGCAATCTGGTCAGCGTCACCTGCGCCCTCGACGATGGTGGTCTCATCCTTGGTGACGACGACCTTGCGGGCGCGGCCGAGGAGTTCGAGGCCGGCGGTCTCAAGCTTGAGGCCGACTTCTTCGGAGATGACCTGGCCACCGGTGAGGATGGCGATGTCAGCGAGCTGCGCCTTGCGGCGGTCGCCGAAGCCCGGAGCCTTGACGGCGACGGACTTGAAGGTGCCGCGGATCTTGTTGACGATCAGGGTGGCCAGGGCCTCGCCCTCGATGTCCTCGGCAATGATCAGCAGCGGCTTGGAGGACTGCATGACCTTTTCGAGGACAGCAACCAGTTCCTTGACGTTGGAGATTTTGGAGTTGACGATCAGGATGTACGGATCCTCAAGGACCGTTTCCTGGCGCTCAGCGTCGGTGACGAAGTAAGCGGAGATGTAGCCCTTGTCGAAGCGCATGCCCTCGGTGAGTTCCAGCTCCAGGCCGAAGGTGTTGGACTCCTCGACGGTGATGACGCCTTCCTTGCCGACCTTATCCAGGGCCTCGGCAATCAGTGCGCCAATTTCGTTGTCACCGGCAGAGATGGACGCGGTGGCCGCGATCTCTTCCTTGGTCTCGATTTCCTTGGCGGAGGCCAGGAGCTCGCGGGTGACGGCTTCGACAGCCTTTTCGATGCCGCGCTTGAGGGACAGGGGATCAGCGCCGGCCGCGACGTTGCGCAGGCCTTCCTTGACCAGGGCCTGAGCCAGCACGGTTGCGGTGGTGGTTCCGTCGCCGGCGACGTCATCCGTCTTCTTGGCAACTTCCTTGACCAGCTCGGCGCCGATCTTTTCATAAGGATCGTCCAGCTCGATCTCCTTGGCGATGGAAACACCATCGTTGGTGATCGTGGGGGCGCCCCACTTCTTTTCGAGGACGACGTTGCGTCCACGCGGACCGAGGGTGACCTTGACGGCGTCGGCGAGGATGTTCAGGCCCCGCTCAAGACCGCGGCGTGCCTCTTCATCAAATGCAATGATCTTGGCCATAACGGCAGTAGTCCTTTCGGGACAGTCGTTAAGAATGAACCTTGCTGCGGTGCCCGCGACGGACGATCCTTGCCCTGCGGCCTCTGTATGCCGCCGGGCCAGGATCTCACCCCAGCCAGGTGTTTCTTTCGCTCCTGGATCGCCTGCTGCAACTTCGCTGCCGGGCAAACCGGGCGTTGTTTTAGCAGTCAATACTCGGGAGTGCTAACTCAATAATTAGCACTCCCCCGGGGAGAGTGCAAGCAGCGGGCGTGCCGGACGGCGCCGCTTCGGCCCGCTGGCGGCCCGCGGCACGACGCAATACGCTACGGGCGATTAACTGCCGCTGCTGTTGGCCGTTTCGCTGCCGCTCATCGTGGCCCTGTTGTCTGCCCCATAGCGGTAGACAACGTAGTTTGCGCTGCTGACGTCGCCGCGGGAGTCGAAGCTGATCCGCCCGGATTCCCCGTTGTAGTCGGGTTGCTTGCCGGCCCGGATGACGTCGAGGCACTCCTGGTAGTTCTTGCAGACTGTGGCTTCGCCGGCGGGGCTTGCGCTGCCGGCAGCCTGGACCTTGCCGCCGGAGACGGCGATCAGGCGGGCGGCGATGGAGGTTCCGGCGTCGTCCTGGGCAGCAGCGGCAGCGATGGCGGCGAGGTTGACGGCGTCGTATGCCTCGGCGGCAAAGGTCATGTCCTTCAACCCGGGATCCACGGCGACCAGTTCGGCCTGGAAGTGTGCGGAGGCAAATGTCCCCGGAAGGATGCCGCGTGCACCGTCGAGGGCACCGGAACCGAGGCCCGAACCGTATTGGCTGACCGCACCGTCGCTGAGAATGAGCTTCGAGCCGGCGAGTCCGGCGTTGTTCAGCTCGGCGATGGCGCCCTGGGCACCTGCGCGGGAAACCAGCACGACGGCGTCCGGGGCCGCCGCCTTCGCGGCCGCGGCCGCCTGCTGCGCCTGGCCGGGCGCGAAGCCTGCTACAGCGAGGGTCCCGACGCCTGACTCCTTGGCTGCCGCGGCGACCGCGGTGGACACGTCCTTGCCGTGGCTGCCTTCCTCGTAGACCACGGCAAGGGTTGCCGCGCCGCTGTCCTTGGCGAGCTTCACGAGAACGGGGGCCTGCGCCACATCGGCTGCCGCGGTACGGAAATAGTAGCCGCGGCTCTCGTAGCTGCTGAGGCCGCCGGCGGTATTTGCGGGGGAAATCATGGCGATCCTGGCGTTGGACAGGACATCGATGGCGGCGGGCGCACGGCTGGAATCCGTCGGGCCGATGACGACGTCGGCTTTGGCCGCCACGAGCGCCTTTGCCTGCGCTGCGGTGTCGCCGCTGATGGTCTCCGGGAGCAGCTCCACCGGCTTGCCCTTGTGGCCGCCCGCGGCGTTGATTTCCTTGACCGCAAGCTTCGCGGCGGCCAGCTGGGGGGCGTTGAGGAAGTTCTGCGGGCCGGTGTTGTCGAGGAGCAGCCCGATGCGCAGGGTGCCGTCCCCGCTCGCGTCGGCCTGCTGCACGCGGGCGCCCCCTGTTGGCCCCAGGCATGCGGTGGTGGTCAGCGCCGCAACCACTGCCACGGCCACGGCCCGGCCGGGCCGTGGCACGCCCGCCCCGCGCCGGACCGCGCTGCCGGCTCCCTGCCGGGCGGTGTGCGCTGCGGCGGGGGCCTGCACGGCGGGGTCGCGCGGTGCATGTGCTGCGGGGGAAAAGATCACGGGGCGGGCCGGACGCTTTCGGCCTGCGGGCCCTTTTCGCCCTCGCCGATTTCAAGTTCTACGCGCTGCCCCTCGGTCAGGGCACGGTAGCCTTCCCCGGTGATGGCCGACCAGTGCACAAAAACGTCGTCCCCGGACCTGTCCACGGTGATGAAGCCGTAACCCTTTTCGGCGTTGAACCATTTGACGGTTCCCTGTTCCATGGGGTCCATCCTTTCAGTCGGCCTGCGGGCGGCCACCACAATGTGGGCCGCGGAATGCAAAACGCAGCAGGACACGGATGCGGGACAACGAATGCAAACGCAGCCCGCAAATACTGTACCCACAGCCTCCGGCCGGGGCGCAGGGCCCGGGCGGGCGGGGCTGCCAATAGTTATTCAGGCGTAACCGGGTGAGCTACTGGAAGCCCGGGCCCAGCACCACGACGAGGGGCAGTTCGAAGTCGGCCGAGTCAACCACGGTCGTGATGCCCAGGAGTTTTCCGAGCGCTTCGGCGTTAGCCTTCTGCGCGGCGCCGCCGTAGAAGATGACGGAGCGCTGCTGTGCCACACCGCCCCAGTTCCCGAGCGTGCCGACGGTCCAGCCGGCGCTGGAGACGGTTCCGCCCACGCGGTTCGCCAGACCGGCGGTGGTGGTGGCGTTGAAGACCCCCACCGGCTGGGCCTTGTCGACGACGGCGGCTGCCGCCGAGGGCTTGGTCACCGCCGAGGGCGTGACGACCGCGGATGGCGTGGCTGCCGCCGACGGTGCCGCACTGGCGGCAGGGCTGGCCGGTGCGGGGCTGGAGGCTGTGGGCGCCGGTGACGCGGCGGCACTGCTGCCGCCCTGCTCTACTGATACCGCCTGGGTGCTGCCGGCGGAGGAGAGTCCGAGTTTGGGCAGAACCAGGAAGGACAGGAGGCCGACGGCCAGCGCTGCGGCGCCGACCGCCAGGATGGGAACCAGCCGGCGGCGGTGGCTCCGGGATGCGGCGACTGCCCGGTGAACACCCTGACGAGTGGAGGTCTCCGGGACCCGATCAAATTCATCCCGAGCGTATTTGGTCATGGTTAAACGACGTCCTTGCTGATTTCTAACGATTTTGGGCACGCTGCCTTCGGCGCGGAGATCCGCACGTCCGGTTTTGCTTTTTACGCGTCCGAGCCCAAGCGGCGGGCAGTACGCGCACGTTGGCGTGACGTACGTAGTCTACGCAGTCTCTTCACCAACATCGGATCGTGGGCCAGCGCATCCTCGTTGTCAATGAGGGCATTGAGGATCTGGTAGTAGTGCGTCGCGGAGAGGTCGAAGAGCTCCCGGATCGCCTGTTCCTTGGCTCCGGCGTACTTCCACCACTGCCGTTCCAGCGCCAGCATCTGCTGGTCCCGGCTGCTGAGCGGCGACTCCGGGTCGGTCGCGGCGGACAGCGATTCGGTCGTCGACAGGTGCTCCTGCGCTTGTTCGGCCACAACACACTCCCTGGCTGGATCCGGTCAAAAGTCTTTCCCATGTTACGGGCGAATAACAGGCTTGTCATTTGCGACCCTGCGAGAATGGTCCCTGTGGTTACCCCTGACGCGCTTGGTTCCGATGCCCTGTTCGAGCTGCAGCCCCCGTCGGCTGGAGCTGCTGGCTACGCTGAGCTGGCTCGCCTACCGTTGCACGAGCTCGTTGCTCCGGACTGGGCCGAGGCGCTGGCGCCGGTGGAACGGCAGCTGCGGGATGTCCTTGCTTTCCTGGGCCGGGAAGTTGCCGGCGGCCACGCAGTCCTGCCAGCGCCGCCGAACGTGCTCCGGGCATTCCGGCAGCCGCTGGCGGATGTCCGGGTACTGATAGTGGGCCAGGACCCGTATCCGACCCCGGGCCATGCCGTCGGGCTGTCCTTCGCCGTGGACGGCGCCACGCGGCCCATCCCGCGCAGCCTCGCCAATATCTACAAAGAACTCGCCGCCGATCTTGGCCTTCCCCCGCGGATCCACGGCGATCTCAGCCGCTGGGCGGACCAGGGGGTGCTGCTGCTTAACCGGGTCCTCAGCGTCCGGTCCGGGGAGGCCGGCTCGCACCGCAACAAGGGGTGGGAGACCATCACGGCCGCGGCCATCAGCGCCGTGGCGAACCGCGTCACCGCCGCCGGCTCCCCCGCGCCGCTCGTGGCCGTCCTCTGGGGCAAGGATGCCGGGACCGTCCGGCCGCTGCTGGGCACCGCGCCGGTGATCGCCAGCGCCCATCCAAGTCCGCTCTCGGCTGCACGGGGTTTCTTTGGCTCCCGGCCATTCAGCCACGCCAACGCGCTGCTCCAGGAGCAAGGGGACGGCACGGTTGATTGGGAACTGCCGCCGCTTCCTCCGCCGCTTCACAGTCAGGGACCGCGCAGACTTCTTGGCTAATCTTGACTTCATGACCACAGTCCCAGCTGCCACCGCGGCCACCCGGAAATCACGCCCGCAGACCAACCTGACCGTCCTGCGCCGCGAACAGCTCTCCCCGCACATGGTTCGGATCATTGCCGGCGGCCCGGGCTTCGCGGGCTATGCCAACAACGCCTTCGTGGATCGGTACGTCAAGATCCTGTTCCCCCAGCCCGGGGTCAACTACGCGGAGCCGCTGGATTTCGCCGCCATCCGGGAATCCCTGCCGCGGGATCAGTGGCCGCTTACCCGGACCTACACCGTCCGCTGGGTCGACGAGGCCGCCGCGGAGCTGGCCATCGACTTCGTGATCCACGGCGACGAAGGCCTTGCTGGACCATGGGCCAACTCCGCCCGGCCCGGCGATGCTTTGATCTTCACCGGCCCGGGCGGAGGCTACAACCCGGAACCGGCAGCGGACTGGTATCTGTTCGCGGGCGATGAGTCCGCGCTGCCGGCCATCAGCGCCGCGATTGAATCGCTGCCGGCGGATGCCCGCGGGTTGGCGTTCCTCGAGGTGGACAGCGACGCCGACATCCAGGCGATCGCCGCGCCGGCGGGTGTGGAGCTGCGCTACCTCCTGCGCGGCGGCGTGCCGGCCGGAGCCAGCGAACTACTGGTCACCGCGGTGCGCGACACCCCCTGGCCGGAGGGCCGGGTCCAGGTCTTTGCGCACGGCGAGCGTGGCTACATGAAGAGCCTGCGGGAAGTGCTCTTCGTGCAGCGTGGACTGGAGCGCTCCCAGGTCTCGCTCTCCGGCTACTGGGCGTTGGGACGGGTCGAGGACGATTTCCAGGCCGAGAAAAAGCTGGCCATCGGCAAGATCTAGGGGCCAGGTCTAGCGGCGCCGTGCCCGCCGTCGTTCGTTGCTGGCCAGGCTGCGGGTCAGAGGCCGGGCCAGCGTGTCGCCGAGCACGATGCCGGCGGCGACGCCGAACACGATTGCGCCAGCGTTCAGCATCCCCCCGGCACCCAGCAGGAGGTCCGATTCCTCCACCGTCAACACATACATGGATCGGAATATGGTGAGGCCGGGCAACAGGATCAGCGCGGCTGGAACGGCCACCACCAGTTGCGGAGCTCCCATTCGGAGTGCCACCACCCGGCCCAGCAAACCGATGACGACGGCGGCCAGCGCGGGGGAAAAACGGGGCCCGACGCCTAGGGCATCCGCCCCGATCAGGACCAGATAGCCCACCACGCCCACGGCAGCGGTCGGCAGCAACAGCGCCACACTGGTCTGCTCGGTGATGCCGATCATCAGCACCGCGACGGCGATCAAAATGACCAGCACCCATAAGTCATACGCCGGCGGGAATGTTTTGGTGACGTCGATCCGTTCCATACCGGTCACGTCCCCGACCACGAAGCCGATTGCAATGCCCGCTACGAGCGCTCCGAAGGTCAGCATGGTGGAAAGGAAACGGCCGGCCGCCGTGACTGGGAATCCGTTGATCGCGTCCTGAACCGAGGAGACGAGGCGCCCGGTTGGCAACAGCAGGAGGATGCCGCCGACCACCACGATCTCGGGGGCGATCTGGATCCCTACCAGCCCGCCGAACCGCCAGAGGAGCAGTGCGACGAAGGTGACCAGGAAGGAGCAGGACGCTGTGATGAAGAAGTCCGGGGTGCGCCACCGCCCCAACTGCCGTGCCAGCAGGCTGATCAGCAGGTTGGAGAGGAAGGCGACCGCAGAGGCTCCGGGGCCGCCGCCGAGTACACCGACGAAGACGGCGGAGAAGACCCCGTACGCCACGGTGACCATCCAGCGCGGGAACGGTTTGGCGCTGCGCGTGATCTCCTCGAGCCGGCGCACCGCCTCCTCGCGGCCCACGCCGCCGGCCACAATTTCAGTGACCAGCTGGTGTACCTGCGAGAGCCCCGCGTAGTTGTTGGTCCAGGACCGGACCACCCGCAGCAGCGAGATGGGAGTCTGGTCCTTGGGTGCGTAATTAATGGCAACGGACTGGTTGGTGATGTCCACCTCGATGTGCTTCAGGCCCAGCGCGGCCGTGATGGCGATGATGCTGGTTTCCACTTCGAGGGCGCCGGCGCCGTACCGGAACATGGACTCGGCCAGGTGCAGCGCGAAGTCGATGGTCTTGCGGGCGGAGGCGTCCACCCCGCCCACCTGGATCATCGGGTTGGCGTAGGGGCTGCCGGCGAGGCGGTCCACGATACTCATCGGGGCGGTCGGCGGGTTCTCGCCTTGGACGAGCCGGCGCAGCATCCGTTTGCCCGCGGCATTCTGCCGCACCTGCGCAGCCGACATCGGTTCGGTCCTGGGCAGTGCGTTGGTGTGCGGCCGCTGGCGGCCGTCGGGTTCCTTGGTCATTCCGGCGTCCTTAGTCTTCGTGGCAGCCGATTAGTAGAACTGCTGGCCCGTGCGGCGGGTGTAGAGCTGGCGGGCAACGCGTTCCCCCGCAGCCATCCAGACCTTGTACTTCAGCGGGCTCAGCACCTGGTCGTAGCAACCAACGAAGTCGGTCACCTTTTTGCTGAAGCTGGTCTTGAACAGGCCCAGCCCGTGGAACGGGTTGGACGTGTCCTTCAGCTGGTCGCTGGGGGGCGTGCCGCAGAAGTCGTATTCGGTGCAGCCCAGGGCCTTCAACTGGCTGATCGCCGTCCACTGCACCAGGTGCGAGTCACCGTACTGGCCGCGTTTCTGCAGCGAGCCGCCGTCCTTGTACGTGCCCTTGTGGCCGTAGTTGATAACGAAGGCGCCCACCGACGGCACATCATTCTCGTAGACGAACAGCAGCCGGCCCTGGCCCCGGCTGATGAAGTTGGTCCAGAACTGCCGGTAGTACTCGTATTCACGGACCCGGACCTGGGACTTGGCTTCCACCGTATCGGTCATCAGGGCGTACATGGCGCGGAAGTTCTCTTCGGTGGGCTCCACCTGGTGCACTTCCACTCCCTCGCGGATGGCCCGGCGGACGGCGTTGCGGCCGCGGGAGTGCAGGTTTCGCAACAGCTGGTTCTCTTCCGGGGAGATGTCCAGCAGTGCCGTCGAGTCGTTGGGCTGCAGGTTGTGGGTCTTGACCAGACCGGCGCCTTCGATCACGCGGCTGGCTTCCTCGGAGCGCACGATGTCAGGCTCGATCTTGATGGCGAAGACGCCCAGGCGGGCTCGCTTGACGAACTCGGCGTTGGCCTCGGCGATGCCGGGGATGTCCTCGACGGAGGCCACATCCGGGCCCTTGATCAGGTACCAGAGCTTGCCGAGGAACGGAAAGGACTTCTCGAGGATGAGGTTGTAGCTGGTGTAATCGGCCGTCTCGTACACGAGGTGAAGCGGTTTCCAGCCAAAGTGCTGCTTAACCTCGGCGAAAGCCTCCGATTGCAGGAGATTGCCGCCATTGGGGTTCGCAGTGACAAGGGTATCCCAGTTGGCGATCTCTTCGGCGGCGGCAAAGCGGGCAGTGAATTCACGCAAGGGTGCGGCATCCAATCATTGCGGTACGAGCGTCGGCGGCATGCGGACATGCAGGTTCAAGTCTATCCGCCCGGCCCTATGCTCCTGCCCTGGGCGGAACGGCTACGCTGGAAGCATGCCGTCTGACCAGCAAGCACTTGCCGCAGGATCCGGACGCCGGGGACACGCTGCCGGTAGGCGTGCGATGGGCACCCAACTACTGGTGCTCCTGGGCTTTCTCGCGGCCTCCGCGCTGGTCGCCGGGCTCGGCGGACTGGCAACCGCCTCCAACGTCAACGGCTGGTATGCCACCGCCGACAAGGCGCCCTGGTCGCCGCCGAACTGGGTGTTCGGACCGGTCTGGACCCTCCTCTACATCGCCATGGCCGTAGCCGCCTGGCTGGTCTGGCGCCGCCGCGCCGAAGGCACCCGGCCTGCCCTCACTGCCTACGCAGTGCAGCTGGTGCTGAACCTGCTGTGGACGCCGGTGTTCTTCGGCCTGTACCCGCGGCTCGGCTCCTCGGCCCTCTGGGTCGGCTTCATCATCATCGTGTCACTGGCCATCGCGGTGGCTGTCACGGTGCTGCGCTTTGGCCCGATCAGCCGCACCGCCGGGCTCCTGATGCTCCCCTATTTGTCCTGGCTGGTGTTCGCCTCGTCCCTGAACCTGTGGGCGGCGCTGAACAATTAGGGACCACGACTGGGCCCTCAAGAAGCAGGAGCGTTAGGGAATCAGCATTCGACGACGTTGACGGCGAGGCCGCCCATGGCGGTTTCCTTGTATTTGGAGCTCATGTCCTTGCCGGTTTCGCGCATGGTGATGATGACTTCGTCGAGGGAGACGCGGTGGGTGCCGTCGCCCCAGAGGGCCATTTTGGCGGCGTTGATGGCTTTCGCGGCGGCGATCGCGTTGCGTTCGATGCAGGGGATCTGCACGAGCCCGCCGATCGGGTCGCAGGTCAGGCCGAGGTTGTGTTCCATCGCGATTTCCGCGGCGTTTTCGACCTGCTGCGGGGTGCCGCCCATGACTTCGGCCAGGCCCGCGGCGGCCATCGAGGACGCCGAGCCGACCTCGCCCTGGCAGCCGACCTCGGCCCCGGAGATCGAGGCCTGTTCCTTGTAGAGCACCCCGATCGCCGCGGCGGTCAGCAGGAACTTCACCACGACGTCGTCACGGTCGGTTTGGGTGGCTTTGTCCATGCCGGGGGCGAAGTGCAGTGCGTAGTAGAGCACGGCGGGGATGATCCCGGCGGCGCCGTTGGTCGGGGCGGTCACGACGCGCCCGCCGGAGGCGTTTTCCTCGTTCACGGCCAGCGCGATCAGGTTCACCCATTCCTGCCAGTACTTCGGGTCCCGGTCCTTGTCCTCCTTCAGGAGCCGGTCGTGCCAGTCCGGTGCCCGGCGGCGGACCTTCAGCCCGCCCGGGAGCAGGCCCTCGCGGCCCAGGCTGACCTGGACGCAGGCCTCCATCACGGAGTAAATGTGCAGCAGCCCCTCCCGGATCTGGGCTTCGGTGCGGGAGGCGCGTTCGTTGATGAACATGATCTCCCCGATCGAGAGGCCCTTGGCCTGGCAGCGGCCCAGCAGTTCCGCGGCGGTCCGGAACGGCAGCGGGAGTTCCTTCTTGGATTCATCGAGTTCCTTCAGCGCCGCGTCCTCCTCGCCCTCGCGGACGATGAACCCGCCGCCCACGGAGAAGAACGTCGCCGTGTGCAGCACCGCACCGGCGGCGTCGGAGACCGTGAACGTCATCCCGTTGGTGTGCCGCGGCAGGATCGTCAGCGGCCGCAGCACCATGTCCTGCACCCCGTACGGCAGCGCCACCCCCGCACCGGCCCCGGCGAGTTGCAGGGTGCCGGTCTCCGCGATCGCCGCGAGGCGTTGCTCCACCTCCGCCGGCAGGATCAGCTCCGGGTGGAAGCCTTCCAGGCCCAGCAGGATCGCCGTCATCGTGCCGTGCCCGTGCCCGGTCGCGGCCAGCGACCCGTACAGATCCACCCGCAGTCCCGCCACCCGGTCCAGCACACCGGAGGCCTTCAACTCCTCAGCGAACACCGCCGCGGCCCGCATCGGACCGACAGTGTGCGAACTGGACGGCCCAATCCCGATGGAAAAAAGATCGAAGACTCCAACAGCCATGGTGAATACCTTTAGTGAGAACAACTTGTGCGAACGACGGCGGCGGACTACCGGTCAACGGCCGGGGTGGTACCGGTTCCGGTCCCCCAAGAACCGGGACCGGTACCACGTTGAGGGCTACTCCGGCAGCGGGATCTTGAGATCCGCGGGACCGGGGTAGAGAGAGTGGGCGGCGAAGCCGGTGCCCGGCTTGGTGGCCGATGAGCTCGCAGTGGTGTCGACGTCGGCCTGGCGGCGGGCGGCAGTGTGGCGGGCGCTGGTGACGCGGGCGCCGGTGGGGCGGGCGGCAGTGACGGGGGCGCTGGTGACGCGGGCGCCGGTGAGGCGGCCGGCGAATGTCGACGGGCAGGACTGGTTCGTCACGCGGGAACTCCATATTTCAGGCGGCACCAAGGGCGCCACTTTGAGTAGGGTTCCTCCCCGCTCTGTCTGTGACCTGAGAGTTTCCGCGGACCCTGATGTTGCAGAGTTCCGCTTGCACCTTCGGTGAGCCCGGTAACCGGACTGCTTTCCAGAGTTGCCTCGCCGCGGCGGTACGTGGGCCTGAGAGATTCCTGGGGAGGATTTGCTCCTACGGCGCCTGCCGAACGTACCGGCAGGACTCTCCCGCCGCAGATCAAAAGCATGTGTCTTTTGTGGGTGACACACCTCACACTGTAGCTGTTGCGTGGACCACATACCAAAATTACGCCCGCACGCAGGAAATGTTTCCTAGCCAGCAAAGTGGATGCGGCCCGGGGATCAGGTCAACCGGCCCGGACGGCCGTCCCGGCCGGAAAGGGTTTGGGTTCAGCGGGTCGCTCAGTGCGCGGGCTCAGTGCTTTGGCCACTTCACGTTGAGCAGCAGCAGTCCCAGCAGGAGCCCGTCAATGGTCATGATTGCCGCCATCAGGTAGGCCCAGCCGATCATCACGAGTTGCTCACCGCCCGCCAACTGCAGGAAGTGCGGGGGTGCATCGCAGTGCCCATGACGATCTCCTGACGTGGAATCCCCCCAGTCACTCGATAGTTCCCCCAGTGTGCCACGGCGGCGCCGAAGAGGGAACGGCATGGCCGGGTGGATATCGAGCGCTCCTGCCCGGTTGCTTCTGCCCGGACACGGCAAAGCCCGGCGTGGTCATGGGGAACACGCCGGGCTTCTGCGGTGTGGCGGGGTGCAACTGGGCGGGAACGCGTGCGGGCGGCCTCGCGGTCCGCTCCGTGCGGCGCCGCGGTCCGGCCGGCGCGGCGCCCGGGGGAGGGTCAGCGGAGCACGACGGTCCTGTTGCCCTGCAGGAAGACGCGTCCCTCGCAGTGCCAGCGGACGGCGTTGGACAGAGCTTTCCGCTCGGTGTCACGTCCGGCGGCCACGAGGTCGGCGGCTCCGAAGGTGTGGTCCACCTCTACCACCTGCTGGGAGATGATCGGGCCCTCATCCAGCTCCGCGTTGACGTAGTGGGCGGTGGCGCCGACGGTCTTCACGCCGCGGGCGTGCGCCTGGTGGTAGGGCTTGGCGCCCTTGAAGCTGGGCAGGAAGGAGTGGTGGATGTTGATGGCGCGGCCGTCCAGCCGGCGGGTGAGGTCGTCGCTGAGGACCTGCATGTAGCGGGCCAGGACCACCAGTTCGACGTCGAGCCGGTCGACGAGCTCCATCAGACGCGCTTCGGCTGCAGGCTTGGTGTCCGCTGTGACGGGCACATGGAAGAAGGGGATGCCGTGCCATTCCACGATCCCGCGGTGATCCGGATGGTTTGAGACGACGCCGACAATCTCGATGGGCAGTTCGCCGATGCGGGCGCGGAACAGCAGGTCATTGAGGCAGTGCTCGAATTTGGAGACCATGATCAGGACCCGGCGTTTCGCCGCGTGTTCGCGCAGTTGCCACTGCATGCCGAATTTGTCCGCGACGGGCACGAAGGCTTCCCGGAGCGACTCAATGCCGGCCGGTCCGCCGGTCGAGTCTCCATCAGGGTCTCCGGCCGACGCGAAGTGGAGCCGCATAAAGAAGTGGCCGTCATCCTGCGAGTCGAACTGCTTGCTCTCCAGGATGTCGCAGCCTTGATCGAGCAGGAACCCGGACACGGCGTGGACGAGTCCGCGCGTTTCCGGGCAATCGAGGGTCAGGACGTATTCCGCGGCGCTGCTATTCGGAGTATCCACGGTTCAGCACTCGATCACATTCACGGCGAGGCCACCGCGGGAGGTTTCCTTGTACTTCGTTTTCATGTCCGCTCCTGTTTCTCGCATGGTCTTGATGGCTTTGTCCAGCGATACTTTGTGGCTGCCGTCGCCGTGCAGGCACAGGCGGGCGGCGTTGATGGCTTTGACGCTGGCGATCGCGTTGCGCTCGATGCAGGGGATCTGCACCAGTCCGCCGACGGGATCACAGGTCAGGCCGAGGTTGTGTTCGATCCCGACTTCGGCCGCGTTTTCCACCTGGGCAGGGGTGCCGCCCAGGACTTCGCACAGCCCGGCCGCCGCCATGGAGCAGGCCGATCCGACCTCGCCCTGGCAGCCGACCTCGGCCCCCGAGATGGAGGCGTTGATCTTGAACAGGATTCCGACGGCGGCGGCCGTCAGGAGGAAGCGGATGACGCCGTCGTCGTTGGCTCCCGGGACGAACTTGACGTAGTAGTGCAGGACGGCCGGCACGATCCCGGCGGCGCCGTTGGTGGGGGCGGTGACAATCCGGCCCCCGGCGGCGTTTTCCTCGTTGACGGCGAGGGCGAACAGGTTCACCCACTCCATGGCGAGCAGCGGGTCGGCGGGCACCTGGACGATGTACGGGTCCTGGGCTGCCGCTTCGGCGCTGACGGCGAATGCTGCCAGCGTCCGGAACAACGCCGGGGCGCGCCGCTTGACCTTCAACCCGCCAGGCAGGATGCCCTCGGCCGCGCAGCCGTTCTCCACGCACTGGCGCATGACCGCCCAGAGCGCCAGGAGTCTTTCCCGGAGTTCGGCTTCGCTGCGCCAGACCAGTTCGTTGGCGAGCATCACGTCGGCTATGGACATGCCCTCCCGCGCACAGATTGCCAGGAGCTCGTCGGCTGTGGTGAAGGGATAGGGCAGCACGGTGTCGTCAGCGACCACCTGGTCGGCGCCCTGGGCCGTGCCGTCCACGACGAAGCCGCCGCCGATCGAGTAGTAGCTGCGTTCCCGGAGCACCTCCCCGGTGTGGTCCAGCGCCCGGAAGGTCATGCCGTTGGGGTGGGCCGGGAGGGACTTGCGGCGGTGCAGCACCACGTCCTCGTCCCAGTTGAAGTCCACGCGATGCTCCCCGCCGATCCGGAGTTCGGCATCGAGCGCGGCGGCCGCGACCTGGTCATCGGCGGTGGAGGTGTCTACAGTCTCCGGGTCCAAACCCTGGAGTCCAAGTACCACCGCTTTGTCCGAACCGTGGCCCCGGCCGGTGGCGCCGAGGGAACCGAACAGCTCGGCCTGCACCCGCGTCGTCGAGCTTAGCTGTCCGTCGCTTTTGAGCCCGTCCGCGAAGCGTTTTGCTGCCCGCATCGGGCCGACCGTGTGGGAGGAGGACGGCCCGATGCCAACAGAAAAGAGGTCAAGGACGCTCAGCGCCATCAGGGGACCTCTGGGGACGCATACTCGCGCATGGCGTCCAGGAGCCAGCGGCCCAGGAACTCCGCAAAGGACGCCCGCGGAAAGATCCGGTAGGCCTCGTCGGCGCTCTTCCACAGGACGGCCGGGATGCCGCCGATTTCCGTGGACAGCGCCGTCCCGGTCTTGAAGACTCGGGGATGCAGGTCCAGGGAGCAGCCCTTTTCCAGGACGGCCCGGGCACGCGGGCCGGAGAGTTCAAGCGTGGTGCGGTTGGCGGAGAGATCCACCACCTGGCCTTCCCCGTCGCCCAGGGCCTCGACCAGGGCGCGCGGCAGGTCGCCGCCCAGGCTCTCGTGGGATTCGGCGGGGGCCACGAGCAGGAATTCGGCCGGGCCCAGCCACAGCACGGCGGTGCCGCCGCTGCTCCGGACCTCGCCCGAAGCGGACGGCAGGCCCCCGGTCAGGGTGCCCAGGCGTCCACCGGCGTCGCCGGCCGGATCGACCCGGAGCCCGGCCATGGTCAGGAACGGCACTTCCCGCAGTTCCACGGTGCCCGGAACGGAACCGGACTCGAATGCCTGGCCCAGCGGCGACGCCGGACTCTTCCGGAGGGTCTGGATCTTCTTGGAGTTCTTGAGTGCTGCAGTGTCAGCCATCTTTGCGGGTCCCTTCAGAGTCAAAAAGTACGGTTTCTGCGACAACAACGTCCACCAACTGGTCCCCGGCGGCGGCCACGAGGGTCTCACCGATGCGGTTGCGGCCGTTCTTGATCAGGGCGAGGGCAAACGACCTGCCCAGCGCCGCGCTGTGGTAGCTCGAGGTCACGAAGCCCTGCATCGGGACGGGCCCGTCGGCGGGGTTGGTCGGAATGCCCTGCTCCACCAACTGGGTGCCTTCGGGGAGCCGGATGGTGCCGTCCACGGGCAGGACGCTGACCAGGTGCTTCCGGTCGGTGCGGTCTGCGTCCTTGCGGGCGTAGGAGCGCTTGCCGATGAAGTCCTTGACCTTGGAGACCACCCATTCCATCCCGGCGTCCTGCGGGGTGACGGTACCGTCGGTGTCCTGCCCGACGATCGGGTAGCCCTTTTCGGCCCGGAGGACGTGCATGGTTTCGGTGCCATACGGGGTGATGTTGAATTCCGCCCCGGCCGCTGCCACGGCTTCCCAGGTGTTCAGCCCGTACCAGGACGGGATGTTGATTTCATACGCCAGTTCGCCGGAGAACGAGATCCGGCAGATCCGGGCCTGCACGCCGGAAGCCAGCGTGGTTTCCTTGAACGCCATGAACGGGAACGCCTCGGCGTCGAGACCGCCGTCGGCCGCCAGTTCCGGGGCCAGTTTCGCCACAACGGCGCGGGACTTGGGCCCGACGACGGCGATGGTGGACCACTGCTCGGTGACGGAGGTGCAGTGCACGTCCAGCTCCGGCCATTCGGTCTGCAGCCATTCCTCCAGCCAGTCCAGGACCTTCGCGGCGCCGCCGGTGGTGGTGGTCATGAAATACCGGTCCGCGTCGAGGCGGAGGGTGACGCCGTCGTCGAAGATCATGCCGTCGGGGGTGCACATGACGCCGTAGCGGGCGGACCCCGGAGCGAGTTTCTTGAACGCGTTGGTGTAGATCCGGTTCAGGAACTCACCGGCATCCTTGCCCCGGATCTCGATCTTGCCCAGGGTGGTGGCGTCCAGGAAGCCCACGGACTCGCGGACGGCGGCGCACTCACGGAGCACGGCGGCGTCCATGTCCTCGCCGGCCTGCGGGTAGTACCAGGGGCGCTTCCACTGGCCGACGTCCTCGAAAAGGGCGCCGTGGGCGACATGCCAGGGGTGGATGGAGGTGAGCCGGGCCGGGTCGAAGAGTTCGCCGCGCTGGCGTCCGGCCAGGGCCGCGAACGCGACGGGGGTGAACGGGGCGCGGTACGCGGTGGTGCCGATCTCGCCGATGCCCCGGGACGCTTCGCCGACCTGCCGCAGTGCCGCGGCAATGACGCCGATCGCGTTCACCCCGGAGGTCTTGCCCTGGTCATTGGCGGTGCTGATCGAGGTGTAGCGCTTGACGTGTTCCACCGAGCGCATGCCGGCTCCGGTAGAGCGGAGTACGTCGGCCACCGACTGGTCCCGCTGGAAGTCGACGAAGTGGTGGTGCCAGTCGTCCGGACCGCCTTCCTGCCCGGGCACCAGCCAGAGCTGGCGGGTCGGGGCGGACGCCTTCGGCTCGGAAAAGACCATTGGATCGACGGCTGCGCCAGAGTTTTCAGGGTCGAAGCCGGCGGCGCCGACGGCGGCTGCCCCGGCGGAGATGCCCTGGGCGAGGCAGTCCTCGAGGGCGAAGCTGCCGCGGCCCGCACCGGCCACCTGCTGGTTGGGGACCACACTGCTGGGGACGAATGCTGCCAGGTTCTCGTCCCAGCGGATCTTGCCCTGGCGCTGGGAGTGCAGGTGGACTACGGGGGACCAGCCGCCGGAGACGGCCAGCAGGTCGCAGGCGAGCTGTTCGACGCCGGAGGTGAGTTCGCCGTCGTCGTTGAGGCTCCGGACGGTGACGCCGGTGAGCCGGCCGCCTGTTCCGACAGTGTCGGTTCCGGCAGCGGTGGTGTTGGCCACGGCGCTGCCTACCAGGACGCGGGTGCCGGCGGCGGCTGCGGCGGCGGCGGTCTCGCTCAGCTGCGGACGGGCGTCCACGACTGCTTCGACGCGGATGCCGGCGGCCTTCAGGTCAGCGGCCAGGGCGTAGGCGCTGTCGTTGGTGGTGCTGATGACCACGCGCTTCCCGGCGGCCACGGCGTAGCGGTTGAGGTAGCTGCGGACCGCGGAGGCGAGCATGATGCCGGGGCGGTCGTTGTTTTCGAAGACCAGCGGGCGTTCGTGGGCGCCGGGGGCCAGGATGACCTGGGCGGCGCGGATGTGCCAGATCCGCTGGCGGGACACGCCGGGCGCGGCCGGGGTCAGGAGGTGGTCGGTCCGGTTCTGGGCCGCGATGACGTAGTTGGCGTCGTAGGAACCGAACGCCGACGTGCGGTTCAGGACGGTGCACTCGGCCGCGGAGATCAGTTCGGCTTCAACATTGGACACCCAGTCCAGGGCGGGTACCCCTTCGATGGTCTCGGCGAGGGCCGGGTCGGTGGATCCGGACAGCAGTGAGCCGCCGAGCTCGGGCTGGTCGTCGATGAGGATGACGCGGGCGCCGCTCCGGACGGCTTCGCGGGCCGCGGCCAGGCCGGCGGGGCCGCCGCCGACCACGAGGACGTCGGTGTGCACGTACTTCTTGTCGTACTCGGCGTGGTCCTCCTCCGGGTCCAGCTTTCCGAGCCCGTTGAGCAGTTCGGCGCTGAGTCCGTCCACAAGGGTCACCGTGGTGGCGGGGAGCATGGATTCGGCGACGTGGCCCGGGAAGCGGGCGGCGACCTTGACGAGGGCGTTGGATTCCTCGACCCCGGCGGACATGATGCCGCGGGGCCGGTCCTCGTACAGCGAGTTGCCGGCCGCGATCCGGCCGTTCGCGAGCAGGGCCGAGGCCAGCGTGTCGCCGGGGT
This sequence comes from Pseudarthrobacter sp. HLT1-3, assembly GCF_059383535.1. NCBI lineage: Bacteria > Bacillati > Actinomycetota > Actinomycetes > Micrococcales > Micrococcaceae > Pseudarthrobacter > Pseudarthrobacter sp. HLT1-3. The sequence continues at coordinate 231,921 of NZ_JBWZCJ010000002.1, forward strand.
GGCCGGTGAATTCCTCGCCGTCCAGGGTGAAGCGCCAGGTGACACTGCGGTCAATGCGTCCGCCGGTGGACAGACGCGCGGGCTGCGGCTGAGCGGTCATTTGACTGCTCCTTCCGGGGAGACGGGGCTGGGAACGGTGGGGGCTGTGGTTCCCGTGGCGGGGCGGAGCTGGCCCATGGGGTAGACGGCCTGGATGTCGTAGGTGACGGTGTCGCGGAGCATGTTGAACCATTGCCGGCAGCCGGTGCTGTGCAGCCAGCGTTCGGCGAACGCGCCTTTGGTGTTGTCGCGGTAGAACAGGTACTCGGCCCATTGCCGGTCGGTCAGTTCTGCCGGGTTTTCGGGGTAAGGCACGTGGGCCTGGCCGCCGTAGTGGTATTCGGTTTCGTCCCGGGGGCCGCAGTTGGGGCAGGGAATCAGGAGCATGTCCGTACCTCTTTCTAGTGGGCCACGGCGGCGGCGCCGTGTTCATCGATCAGGGCGCCGGTTTCGAAGCGCTCGAGGGCAAAGGGTTTGTTCAGGATGTGCGGTGCGCCGGTGGCGATGGTGTGCGCGAAGGTCAGCCCGGCGGCGGGGGTGCCCTTGAAGCCGCCGGTTCCCCAGCCGCAGTTGACGAACATGTTCTCCACCGGGGTGGTGCCGACGATGGGGGAGGCGTCCAGGGTGGTGTCCACGATCCCGCCCCAGGTCCGTAGCACGTGGGCGCGGGCGAAGATCGGGAAGAGTTCGACGGCGGCTGCCATCTGGTGCTCGATCACGTGGAAGGATCCGCGCTGGCCGTAGCCGTTGTAGGAGTCGACGCCGGCGCCCATCACCAGTTCGCCCTTGTGGGCCTGGGAGACGTAGACGTGGACGTGGTTGGACATGACCACGGTGGGGTGGACGGGTTCGTGGAGTTCGGACACGAGCGCCTGGAGCGGGTGGGACTGGATGGGCAGCCGGAACCCGGCCATTTCGGCGAGCACGGAGCTGTGTCCGGCGGCGCAGAGACCGACTTTTTCGGTGTGGATGGTGCCCTGGTTGGTCTTGACGCCGACCACGCGGTTGCCGTCCTTCAGGAAGCCGGTGACCTCGCAGTTCTGGATGATGTCCACGCCCATCTCATCGCATTTGCGGGCGAAGGCCCAGGCAACGTGATCATGCTTGGCGATCCCGGCGCGCGGCTGGTAGGTCGCGCCCATCACCGGGTAACGGATGTTGTCGTTGATGTTCAGGATGGGGCAGAGTTCCTTGACCTGCTTCGGGTCAAGCCACTCGGCATCCACGCCGTTGAGCTTGTTCGCCCCGACCCGGCGCATGCTTTCGCGCACGTCGCCCAGGGTGTGGGCAAGGTTCATTACCCCGCGCTGGCTGAACAGGAAGTCGTACTCGAGTTCCTCCGGCAGGATCTCCCAGAGCTTCAGGGCGTGCTCGTAGATCGCCGCGGACTCGTCCCAGAGGTAGTTGGAGCGGATGATCGTGGTGTTCCGCGCCATGTTCCCGCCGGCCAGCCAGCCCTTTTCCAGGACGGCGATGTTGGTCATGCCGTGGTTCTTGGCCAGGTAATAGGCGGTGGCGAGGCCGTGCCCGCCGCCGCCGACAATCACGGCGTCGTAAGAGGACTTCGGCTCCGGGTTGCGCCAGAGGAATTCCGGGTGCTCCGGAAGCTGTTCCGTGCTCATTGTGCTGCTCCAATCAGTTTTGCCTCGAGGGCCGGTGCCGCGGTTGCGCCAAGGTGCGGGTACAGGGGGAACTTCTCGGCGAGGACCGTGACGCGGTCACGGAGGAGTACGGCCGACTCGTCGCTGAGCTCGCCCTTAATGGCCTCGGCGATAATGTCGGCAACCTCGGTGAATTCGGCCGGGCCGAAGCCGCGGGTGGCCAGCGCCGGGGTGCCGATCCGCAGCCCGGAGGAGACCATCGGCGGGCGGGGGTCGAACGGGACGGCGTTGCGGTTGACCGTGATGCCGATCCGGTGCAGACGGTCCTCACCCTGCTGCCCATCCAGGGCCGAGTTGCGCAGATCCACCAGGACCAGGTGCACCTCGGTTCCGCCGCCCACCACGGAGATCCCGTATTCGGCGACGTCCGGTGCGAGCAGGCGCTCGGCCAGGATCTTGGCCCCTTCCAGGGTGCGTTGCTGCCGGTCCTTGAACTCATCGCTTGCGGCGATTTTGAAGGAAACGGCCTTTGCGGCGATGACGTGTTCCAGCGGCCCGCCTTGCTGGCCGGGAAAAACGGCGGAGTTGATCTTGCGCGCCAGGGACTCACGGCTGAGGATTACGCCTCCGCGCGGGCCCCCCAGGGTCTTGTGCGTGGTGGTGGTGACGACGTCGGCAAAGGGCACCGGGTTCGGGTGCAACCCGGCGGCGACGAGGCCGGCGAAGTGCGCCATATCGACCATGAGGTACGCGCCCACGGCGTCGGCGATGCGACGGAACTCCGCGAAGTCGAGCTGGCGCGTGTACGCGGACCAGCCAGCCACGATCATCTTCGGGCGGTGCTCCAGGGCCAGGGCCTCGACTTCAGCCATGTCAACGGTCATATCGGATTCGCGCACATGGTAGGGGACGACGTTGTAGAGCTTGCCGGAGAAGTTGATGCGCATCCCGTGGGTTAGGTGCCCGCCGTGCGCCAGCGACAGTCCCATGATGGTATCGCCCGGTTCCAGCAGGGCAAACATCGCCGCGGCGTTGGCCTGCGCACCGGAGTGCGGCTGCACGTTCGCAGCTTCCGCACCGAACAGGGCCTTGACCCGGTCGATCGCCAGCTGCTCAATCACATCAACGTGCTCGCAGCCGCCGTAGTACCTCTTGCCAGGGTAACCCTCGGCGTACTTGTTCGTCAGGACCGAGCCCTGCGCCTCCATGACCGAGGCCGGCGCGAAATTCTCCGAGGCAATCATCTCAAGGGTGGACTGCTGGCGTTCCAGCTCATGGTCGATGGCGCGTGCGACGTCAGCGTCGACGCTGGCCAGGGGTTGGTTCAGGGTGCCCGTCATGGCGGCCTCTCTCGGTTCAAGAAAACTTCTAGACGAATGCAACAGTGTTGCGTTTGTTGCAACTCTAGGTGGACGACGGTGTTGCGTCAATCACTTTCTTCTTTGCGACAGGGATTGGTTGATTTCCACAGCACTCAGGAAAATAGGCCTTGACTGTGTCCTCGGTCACGCATAGCCTGTTGCAACAGCGTTGCTCAGAACGCAACCGCTCAAAGTTCTCATTGAAGAAAGGCAACACACCATGACCAGCACGCAATTCGAAGCCGCCAACGACGTCACCAAGCTGGAGCGCCTCAAGGTCCTGAACAATGGCAAGAAGGTCAGCCTCACGTTCTCCGATACCGAGTTTGAGCGCCGGCTGGCAGGGCTGCGCCGCATCATGGCGGAGAAGAGCCTGGACGCCGTCGTCCTGACGAGCTACCACTCCATCAAGTACTACTCCGACTTCCTCTTCACCTCGTTCGGCCGCTCCTACGCCATGGTGGTCACCAAGGACGACACCGTGACCGTCACGGCCAACATCGACGCCGGCATGCCGTGGCGCCGCAGCTACGGCGACAACGTTGTCTACACGGACTGGCGCCGGGACAACTACATCTTCGCCATCCAGGAGGCGCTCCGCACCCGCGGCATTTCCCCGCGCCGGATCGGCGTCGAGGACGACTCACTCCCGCTGGATAACCGCAACAAGATCCAGGCAGCCTTTGAATCCGCCACCCTCGTCGACGTCGCCCAGGCGGCCATGCGCCAGCGCATGATCAAGTCGGCCGAAGAGATCGAGGTCATCAAGCACGGTGCCCGCATCGGCGACCTGGGCGGCGAAGCCATCCGCAACGCCATCACCGCCGGGATAACCGAATACGAGGTCGCCCTGATCGGCACAGAAGCCATGGTCCACGAAATCGCCCGGACCTTCCCGAACTCGGAAATCCGCGACACCTGGGTCTGGTTCCAGTCCGGCATCAACACCGACGGCGCCCACAACTGGGCCACCACCCGGAAAATCCAGGAACACGACATCCTGTCCCTGAACTGCTTCCCCATGACGTCCGGCTACTACACCGCCCTGGAGCGCACCCTGTTCTACGGCGAACCCGACGCCCGCTCCCTGGAGCTGTGGAACATCAACGTGGAGGTCCACAAGCGCGGCCTCGAACTCATCAAGCCGGGAGCCGTCTGCAAGGACATCGCCGCGGAACTGAACGAGATCTACGTGGGCCACGGACTGCTGGCCAACCGGACCTTCGGCTACGGACACTCGTTCGGCGTGCTCAGCCATTACTACGGCCGTGAAGCCGGTCTCGAGCTCCGCGAGGACATCGACACGGTGCTGGAACCGGGCATGGTTGTCTCGATGGAACCGATGATCACGGTCCTGGACGGGCAGCCCGGCGCCGGCGGCTACCGCGAGCACGACATCCTGGTGGTCGGCGAGGACGGGGCCGAGAACATCACCAAGTTCCCCTTCGGCCCGGAATACAACATCGTGGGTGCCTAACCACCCCTGATCCGCGAACAAGCGGCGCCACGTTCCACGTGGCGCCGCTTCTGGCCCTTAATGCGGAATGATGGTGGACACCATGACTACAGCAGAATCCCCCGAGACCACCGGAAACGGCGACACCAAGGGCACCTCCGTCATCGTCAACGCCATCGCCGTGCTGAGGACCTTCACCGCCGACGAACCGCTGCTCGGAGTCACCGAGATCGCCAACCGGGTCGGTCTGCACAAAAGCACCGTTTCCCGGATCCTGGCCACCTTCGAACAGGAACACCTGGTGGAACGTGACCCGGAAACGCGCCGGTTCCGTCTCGGACTGGGGCTGATCGCCATCGCTGGCCCGCTGCTCGCCGAACTGGAGGAACGCCGGGTGGCCTACCCGGTCCTGCGTGAACTCACCGAACAAACCGGCGAAACCAGCGCCCTGATGGTGTGGAACGGCACCGAATCGATGTGCGTGGAACAGATCGCCAGCCACCACCAGATCAAGCACACCACCCCGTTGGGAGCCCGGTACCAGGACGCCATGAGCGCGTCCGTGCAGGTCTTTCTTTCCACCGAGCCCGCGGAGCGGGTGAAGTCCCTGCTGCGCAGCGGGGCGATCACCTACCCGGGGCTGGATGATGCCAGCCTCGACGGCTACCAGATCAAACTCGGCGACGTCATCCGCCGCGGCTGGGCCATCAACTACGGCGAATCATCCATCGACGAAGTCGGCGTCGCCGCGCCCGTGTATGACCACCGCGGCAACATCGTGGCCGGCGTCCTCATCCCGGCGCCCCGTTTCCGCGTTTCCCGCGACCGGCTTCAAAGCCTGGGCGAGGCCTGCGCCGCCGCAGCGGACCGGGTCACCACCCGGCTGGGCGGACGCCCGCCCGGAAACCCGGAACGCACCGGCCAGAGCTAGGACTCGGGCGAGCCGGGCCCCCAGTCAGGCCCAGCGTCCCAGGCGAGCCGGGCGACCAATCGAGCCTACCCTCCAGCCGGCTTGACGTCTCAGACGATTCTGGCGAGGCTGGCCGCCAAGTGCAGGGCCGCCAGCCGTCCCGTTTCCCGGGGGTCACCGCCGCAGAGTTCAAAGATCCGACGGAGCCGCTGGTGCATCGATTGACGTTCCAGATGCAGCTCCCTCGCAGCTTGGGCGGTGTTGCATCCGCAATCCAGCCACGTGACCAGGGTCTCGAGCAGCCGCGAACTACGGTGTGCATCATGGTCCAGAAGTGGCCCCAGTTGCTGGCGCACGAAGTTCCGCCGTTGATAGGGGTCCAGCGACTGAACGGCGAGCCGTTCCACCGCGAACGCCTCCGCGTCGATGACGGGATGGTGAGTGCCGCCAGCTTCGGGACGGGACTGCTCCCGGGAGGCCGCCAATTCCAGCGTGAGCTTGGCCTCGGATAGCGACCAGGGAGCATCCGACACACCTGCCACCAAGGGGCCAACGGCCGCGAGCGTTCTGGCCAGGGCCGGAAGAACCAGCAGGCCTGCCAAAAGCTTTTGCCGGCGCTCTTCCTGCGCATCGGCCCCAAGGCTGGCCACCGCGAGCAGCTCGGCGTTGTCAACGTACGTGGCGTGGGAGTGCGCGGCCCGGGCCAGCAGCTGCTCCACCGACGTCCGCAGCTGTTGGGACGTATCCGACCGAACCACCAGGGCCACCAGCGGATCGGAGACCGGAATGCCTGCTGCCGAGGCCAACTGCTGAAGCCGCCACGGCTGGCTGCGGGAATCAATCGCGCGCATCAAGGCAGCTCCCGCAACCTCCCGGAGCCCTGGCGACATCCGCTGCAGCATTGCCAGGGCCAGGATATCCACCGAGCGTTTTCCGGCAGTGCGGGCAAGGTTTTCGTCCTCGTTGGCGGGGACCCGGAGCACCAGCTGAGCCGCAAGGATTCCGCGTACCGGCACGTCAATGTGGATCAGGCGGGCGTGAACCTGGCCGGTAGCCCCAGAGCTGGCGGTTTCGTCGTTCTCGGCGATGCCTGCTGTTGCGCTGGCCAGCGTTGCGCCCGTTAGGGAAGCCAGGGTCACCTCGGCGTTGATGATGCCGGCGAGCACCGCCAGGATCCGGTCCAGGCTGCCGCCGTGAGCCAGCTCGACGGCCATCGCGTGGCTCGCCTCGTCGGCACGCCGCAACTGGGAAACCGACTCGCTGACCAGTGTCGAGTTGATGGCCTGCATCACACCAACAAACGGCACCACTTTTCGGAGTTCGATGAGCGGAAGGCCGGCTGCCTCGGCGGCCGACACCATCGCGGACGGGAGTGAGGGGAGAGCTATGCCGGTTTCGATTGCCAGCGCGGCCACCCCCCGCTCTGCCAGTTGGCGGACGTACATGATCTGCCGTTCCTCGGAGACGTGAGCCAAAGCCTCGCCTCCCGTCAGCAGCAGCTCCCCGCCGTCAAGCAGGGGAGCGATGTCCAGGATCTCGCTGGAGTGGATCCAGCGGAGCTGCGTGCTGGCCGCTGTGCCGGCCGCAGCGCGGATTACGGGGTCAGCGACGGACAGCGTCGGGTGGTCCAGGACATCCTGAAGGCGTATTGTCATGACACTCCGTCGCATAGAACAAACATTAACTAGACACATTCTATATAGGTGGATGTGGTGCACGCCACATAACCTTGAAGGACCTAAAACTCTCACGGAGGCTCCAATGCCTGAAAAATCCCCAGCGGTTCCCGCCGGTCCGGTGGTCAACGAAGACCACATAGACCACGAGGCCTGGCTCCAGCCCATTCCCGAATCCCAGCGCACCCGGAAAGTCTCCGGTCAGTTCTGGATCTGGGCCGGCGCCAACCTCGCCCCGATCAACTGGGTGCTCGGCGCCCTCGGCATCCACCTCGGCCTCGGATTCTCCGACACAGTCCTCGTTCTGGTTCTGGGGAACCTGATCGGCATGCTGCTCTTCGGCTGCTTTGTGCTCCTCGGCCAAAAGACCGGGGCCACCGGCATGGTGCTGGCCCGGGCCGCCTTCGGCCGGCAGGGGAACTACCTGCCGGCAGCCATCCAGGCGCTGCTGGTCATCGGCTGGTGCGCCGTCAACACCTGGATCATCCTGGACCTGGTCATGGCACTCTTCGGCACCCTCGGCTGGGTGGACCCGACAGCCCACAACTATGCCTGGAAGATCGGCGTCGCCACCGCCATCATGGCCGCACAGGTCGCTATCGCCTGGTTCGGCTACAAGGCCATCGCCGCGTTCGAAAAGTGGACGGTCCCGCCGACCATCATCATCCTCGCCGTGATGTCCGTCGTCGCCTGGTTCGGCATGAAGATCAACTGGACCTACGCCGGCCCCGCCGGCAACATCCTCGAAGGCTCCGAACGGATCGCCGCGATGAGCGCAGTCATGACGGCCATCGGTATCGGCTGGGGCATCACCTGGTTCACCTACGCCGCCGACTACTCCCGCTTCGTCAGCACCGAAGTCCCCAGGCGCAAGCTCTACCTGGCCTCAGTACTGGGCCAGTTCATCCCCGTTGTCTGGCTCGGCATCCTGGGCGCCAGCCTTGCCACTAACAGCGGTGAGATCGACCCCGGCAAGCTGATTGTGCAGAACTTCGGCGTGATGGCACTTCCGGTGCTGCTGATGGTTCTGCACGGTCCGATCGCCACCAACATCCTCAACATCTACACCTTCTCCGTAGCTACTCAGGCGCTCGACATCACCATCAGCCGCCGCAAGCTCAACCTCTTCGTCGGGGTATTCTCCCTCGCCGCCGTCGTCTTCTTCATCTTCCAGGAAGACTTCGCCGCCGTCCTGGATGCCTGGCTGATCGGCCTCGTCGCCTGGGTAGCGGCCTGGGGCGGAGTCATGCTGGTCCACTACTTCTGGCTCGACAAGCGCTGGCCCGGCGACCCGGCCCGGCTCTTCGACGCCGTCGGCACCAGGCGCCTGCCAGCCGTGAACCCGGCAGGCATCGCATCCCTGCTCATCGGCATCTTCTCCACGTGGCTGTTCATGTACGGGCTGGTCCCCGCAATGCAGGGCCCGATCGCCGTGGCCCTCGGCGGATGGGACCTCTCCTGGCTCGCCGGCGGCCTGACCAGCGCCGCAGCCTACGCCGTCATGGGCCCGCGGTTCCACCGCCGCTACCTGAACCTCCGCAGCGACACCGGAGCCGCCCCCGAGGAATCCGCCATCGGGACGGCCAACCGTCCCGCCGTATTCGCGCCCCACACCGGCCACTGACCAGGAGATCACCCTGGTGGCGGCGGTCGTCGCCACCAGCGCACTAACGAGGAGCACCACCAGCATGGACAAGTCAGTATTTCTGGAAGACCTGGATGCCTTTGCCTACCGCGAAGCCTTGGCCTCCGGGGAGGCGATCGTCCTCATTCCCGTCGGGTCCCTGGAGCAGCACGGCCCACACCTGCCGCTGGGAACGGACACCATCCTGTCATCCCACTTCGCGGAGGGTGTTGCCCGACGGCTGGGTGCCCTGGTTGCCCAGCCGATCGCATACGGGTACAAGTCGCAGCAGAAGTCCGGCGGCGGCAACCACCTCTCCGGTACGACCAGCCTGGATGGCGCCACCCTCATCAACGTGGCGCGAAACCTGGTCAAGTCCTTCCTCAACCAGGGCGTCCGGCACGTGGTGTTAATCAACGGCCACTTCGAGAACTACCAGTTCCTGTACGAGGGAATCGACCTTGCCCTTGACGAGTTGGGCATCAAGCCCGGGGCGGAGCAGAGCGTGCTGCTGCTCTCATACTGGGACTTTGTCAGCGAGGAGACGCTGAGGCAGGTCTACCCCGATGGCTTCCCGGGCTGGGAAATCGAACACGGCGGGGTCCTGGAAACCTCCCTCATGCTCCACCTCGAACCGGCCCGGGTAGCCATTGACCGCCTGGTCGACGGTCCTGCCGCGGTTCTGCCGCGCTTCGACAGGCTCCCGGTCGTGCCGGACCGGACACCCGCCACCGGTTGCCTGTCATCGGCCGCGGGCTCCACCGCAGCCAAGGGCGGGCTGCTGTTCGGACAGGTCGTCGGAGATCTGGCCGTCGACCTCGCAAATGAACTGGTCCGGGAACCCGCGCCTGCGGTTGTTCCGGCGTAGGGGACAACGATCCCAGAGGGCAACGCGATTGACCCAGTGAAACTATGGCGCCGCGGGGAGACTTTCCCGCGGCGCCTTTCGTGTCACAGCACTGCACATCGGACATACGACGGCGTCGACCAAACTACGACCCCCAACGCGGAGTCACTTAGCGGCCATCTGCGGCCACGGCACTGGCGCTAAGTGACCCCGCGTTGCTTGGTTTCCGGACCGCACGGCCAGGAGCCGGCAATTGCGGACTACACTCGATCCCGGGCAGCCCGACGGCCCGGCTGACGGCCAAGCCAGATAACGAAGCTGGCATTAGGCCCGCGACAAGGAGGTCAGGATGGCCGGCGGGAGCCGCGAACCAGGCAGGACCGTGACCTCGAAGGTCCTTTCCATTCTCGAAGCCTTCGAAAAGTCCCGGGGTGCCCTCAGCCTCACCGATATCGCCGAGAAATCCGGACTGCCCCTGAGCACCGCCCACCGTCTGGTCAACGAGCTCACGGACTGGGGATTCCTCGCGCGCGAGCCCAACGGCCGCTACCAGCTCGGCATCCGCCTCTGGGAGCTCGCCCAGAACACCGGGAGGCAGCTGCGCGACGCGGCGCGGCCCTACGTTCAGGACCTCTTTTCGCTCACCGGCGAAACCGCGCATCTGGCAGTCCGGGCCGGCCGTGACGTGCTCTACATCGACCGGGTCTACGGCTCCAGGCGGGTGCCCCGCGCCGGTCGGGTCGGCGGCCGGCTGCCCATGCACGCGACCGCCGTCGGAAAGGTCATCCTCGCCTTTGAGGAGGAATGGGTCCGGGACGCCTACCTGAACCGGCAGCTGGCGCGCCACACCGCCCACACCCACGTGGACCCCACAAAGCTGGCTGCTGAGCTGGCCCAGATCCGGGAGCAGGGCTACGCCACCACCCTGGAGGAAGTCCGGCTGGGCTCCTGCTCGATCGCGGTCCCGGTCTTCCATACCGGCAGGATCGGCGCGTCGATCGGCCTTGTGCTGCCCACCAGCCAGGCCGCCACGATGACCCGGCACCTGCCCGTGCTGCGGGGAATCGCCGCCCAGATTGAGCGCGCCACGGCCAGGATCCCGCTGGAAACGCTGCTCGGCAGCCACGTCGCCGGCACGGACTGATCGGCGCGATCCTCGCTATGGTCTAGCACCCCGCAGCACGGCTGCCGGCTGCCCGGGGTGGCCGGCGGCCTTACGTTGCGGCCGGGCAGCGTCCGTCCGGGGGCACTTTGGTGCCAACATTCGACGTCGGCGGCTTAGAAGGGGCGGCGTGTCCGTGTCGAAGTGCCCCCGGACCGCGGCCGGGGGCTCCCAGGGCTTGGCCGGACGCTGTCCAATGGGGCGGGTTAGCCGGGCGATCGGGGCGCGGTTGGCGGAGGAGAGGCTACCGGCCCCGGGGTGGCCGGCAGCCTTGCGGTGCGGCCGGTGGTGTCCGTCCGGGGGCACTTTGAGGGGCAATATTCGACGTCGGCGGCTTAGTTGGCGGCATGTCCGTGTCGAAGTGCCCCCCCGACCGCGGCCGGCCCGCACCACCCCGGGCGGAAGATAACTCACTTCCGCTCAGTGGAAGTGAACGCTGCGTTCCGGGAGTGATGGGGACCACACTGGTGAGAAGAACCCCGGCATGCACTGGCGCTGCCGGCGGAACTCAAACCAAGGAGCTTAGATGTCATCGTCGACGGATACGGCCGGCCGCTGTCCCTTTGGACACGGCGCCGAGGCACCCGCAGGGCACCACGGCTACGAGCCGTTCCAGATGAAGAATCCCTTCCCGGCCTACGCAGAACTCCGGGCCGAGCAGCCGGTGATGTTCGACGAGCGGGTCGGCCTCTACGTCGTCTCCCGCTATGACGACATCAAGGCCGTCTTCGAGGACTGGGAGACCTTCTCCAGCGAAAACGCCCAGGCCCCCGTCCGGGAACGCGGCGACGCAGCAAAGAAGATCATGGAAGACGGCGGCTTCACCGCGTACTCGGGCCTCTCCGCCCGCCGCCCGCCGGAGCACACCCGCATCCGCGCCGTGGTCCAGAAGGCCTTCACGCCCCGCCGTTACAAGGCGCTTGAGCCCTTCATCCGGCAGAACGTCGTCGAGCTGCTCGAAAAGATGCTGGCCCGGCCGGACCGCCACGGCGACATGGTCAAGGACCTCGCCTACGACGTCCCGACCATCACCATTCTCACCCTCATCGGCGCCGACGTGTCCCAGGTGGACACGTTCAAACGCTGGAGCGATTCCCGGGCGGCCATGACCTGGGGCGACCTCAGCGACGAGGAACAGATCCCGCACGCCCACAACCTCGTGGAGTACTGGCAGGAGTGCCTGCGCCTGGTCAAGGTGGCCCATGAGCAAGGCGGCGACAACCTCACCGGGGACCTCGTGAAGTCCCAGCAGGAGGGTGCGGAGATCTCCGACCACGAGATCGCCTCCGTCCTCTACAGCCTGCTGTTCGCCGGCCACGAGACCACCACCACGCTGATCTCCAACGCCCTCCGCGAGCTGCTGGCCCGACCCGAGCAGTGGAAGCAGCTCATCGAGGACCCCAAGAAGATCCCCGCCGCCATCGATGAGGTCCTGCGCTACGCCGGGTCGATCGTCGGCTGGCGCCGCAAGGCCCTCAAGGACACGGAAGTCGGCGGCGTCGCCATCGAAGAGGGCGCGCAGCTGCTGCTCCTGATGGGCTCCGCCAACCGCGACGAGAACAAATTCAGCGCCGGTGAGGACTTCGACATTACCCGCCCCAATGCCCGCGAGCACCTCTCCTTCGGGTTCGGCATCCACTACTGCCTGGGCAACATGCTCGCCAAGCTCCAGGCCAAAATCGCCCTCGAGGAAGTGGCCCGGCTCGCCCCCGGCCTGCAGCTGGAGAACCCGGAAGCCATCGGCTTCCGGGAAAACCTCTCCTTCCGCGTCCCCGAGACCGTCCCCGTCAGCTGGAAGGCCTGAGAAATATGCAAAGCAACGAATATATCCAGTTCTTCGACGGCGGCATCGAACCGAAGCTCGAAAACCTCGGCGGGAAGGGCGCCTCCCTGGTCACCATGACCTCCGCCGGCATGCCCGTCCCGCCCGGGTTTGTGGTCACCACGGCCCAGTTCGACACGTTTATGGAGGAAGCCGGCATCACCCGGCACATCCACCAGCTCCTCGCCGACCTGGACCCCGAGGATATGGGCCAGGTCGACAAGGTCTCCGCCGCCATCCGCGAGGACATCTGCTCCCGCCCGGTGCCGCAAGCGATGCGTGAGCTCACCGTCGGCGCCTACGAAGCCCTGATGTCCCGCTTCGACGCACCCGTCCCGGTGGCCGTCCGCTCCAGCGCCACCGCCGAAGACCTCCCCGACGCCTCCTTCGCCGGCCAGCAGGACACCTACCTCTGGCTCGCCGGCGTCAAAGCCGTCACCGAGCACATCCGGCAGTGCTGGGCCTCGCTCTTCACCTCCCGCGCCATCATCTACCGGCTCAAAAACAACATCCCCAACGAGGGCCTGTCCATGGCCGTCGTGGTGCAGAAGATGGTCAACGCCCGCGTCTCCGGCGTCGCCATCACCATGGACCCCACCAACGGCGACCGCTCCAAGATCACGATTGACTCCTCCTATGGGGTCGGCGAGATGGTGGTATCCGGCCAGGTCACCCCGGACAACATCATGCTGGACAAGGTCACCCTGACGGTCATCTCCGAACACCTCGGCGACAAGCATGCCGAACTTGTCCCGGACGCCGTTGCCGGCCGGCTGGTGGAGCAGGAGGTCGACGCCGAACGCCGCGGCCGCCGCAGCCTCAGCGACGCCGAACTGACCGCCGTCGCGCAGATGGCCAAGCGCGCGGAAAAGCACTACAAGTGCCCGCAGGACATCGAGTGGGCCCTGGACGCGGACCTGCCCGACGGCGAAAACCTCCTGTTGCTGCAGTCCCGCCCCGAAACCGTGCACTCCTCCAAGCCGACCGTCCCGTCGGCTGCCAGCGCGGGCGGCTACTTCAGCGGACTCAGCCCGGCAGCCTCTGCGGCCACCCCCGCCCCCACAACGACGCCGGCCACCACGACGGCGGGCGGCACCACGCCGTCGTCCGCCACAGGACCGTCCGCCACGCCGCCGGCCTCCGCCGGCTTCAGCCTCAGCAGCATTACCGCGTCCCTACTGAAGCCCTCGATCTGACAAGTTTTGACCCGCTAGTCCGCTTCGTTCCCCAGGCTCACCGCCGAGCCCGTATTGAAAGGACCGCCATGTCCCTGAAGTCCTTCCCCAAACCCTCCGAGCTTGCGGTCCCCGCCGGCGCCGAGGGCTGGGAAAAGATCTACCCGTACTACCTGGTCTTCCAGGACAAGCTCAAGGACCAGGAGGACGCCAAGTTCTGGTTCTGCGACAGCCAGCACTGGCCCACCGTGTTCAAGCCTTTCGAAACCATCGGCGGCGAATTCGCGGTCAAGTGCCTGGGCCAGTACAACGCCCGGCACCTGATGATCCCCAACGCCAACGGCATCGAGTTCCGCGTCCATTTGGGCTACCTCTACATGTCGCCCATTCCGGTGCCGGAGGACCAGATCGCCGCGCGGGTGCCCCTGTTCGAACAGCGGGTGGGCCACTACTTCCAGAACTGGGACCAGCTCCTCAAGCAGTGGCACGTCAAGGTCAAGGGCACCATCGACGAGATGGAAACCATCTCCTTCCCCAAGCTCCCGGACGTGGTCCCGATGGAGGACATCCTCGCCGGCAAGGGCAAGGACGGCTCCGAGAAACTGCTGGAGAGCTACGACCGGCTGATCCAGCTGGCCTACCAGAACTGGCAGTACCACTTCGAGTTCCTCAACCTCGGCTACATCGCCTACCTGGACTTCTTCAACTTCTGCAAGCAGGTCTTCCCCAACATCCCGGACCAGTCCATCGCCACCATGGTGCAGGGCGTGGACATGGAACTCTTCCGCCCGGATGACGAGCTGAAGGGGCTGGCCAAACTGGCCGTCGAACTCAAGCTGCAGCCGCATTTTTCCAACACGGACGACGTCGAGGCCACCCTCGCTGCCGTCGCGGCGGCCCCCGGCGGGGACCGCTGGACGGCCCAGTACGAGGCGGCCAAGGACCCGTGGTTCAACTTCACCGTGGGCAACGGCTTCTACGGCCACGACAAGTACTGGAACGAACACCAGGAAATCCCGCTCGGCTACATCGCCGACTACATCCGCCGCGTCGACGAGGGCCAGGAGATCATGCGCCCGGTCGAGGCCCTGATCATCGAACGCGACCGCATCATCGAGGAATACCGGGACCTGCTGGAAGGCGAAAACCAGGGCCTCTTCGACGCCAAGCGCGGGCTCGCCGCCACCGCCTACCCGTACGTGGAGAACCACAACTTCTACATCGAGCACTGGACCATGGGTGTTTTCTGGCGCAAGATCCGCGAGCTCAGCCGCATGATGCAGGCCGAGGGCTTCTGGACCGAACCGGACGACCTGCTCTACCTGGGCCGCAACGAGGTCCGTGACGCGCTCTTTGACCTGGTCACCGGCTGGGGCGTCGGCGCCAAGCCGATCGGCCCGGACTACTGGCCGGAAGAGATCGAGCGCCGCCGCGGGATCGTGGATGCGCTCAAGACCGCCCGCCCGGCCCCGGCGCTGAACACCCCGCCGGAAATCATCACCGAACCGTTCACCCGGATGCTCTGGGGCATCACCACGGAACAGGTCCAGCAGTGGCTGGGCGCCGGCGAGGCGGTCGAGGGCGGCGGCCTGCGCGGCATGGCAGCCTCGCCCGGCGTCGTCGAAGGCCTGGCCCGCGTGGTCACCGACGCCGACCAGCTCTCCGAGGTGCAGCAGGGCGAGATCCTGGTCGCCACCGTCACGGCCCCGTCGTGGGGTCCGATCTTCGGCAAGATCAAGGCCACGGTCACCGACATCGGCGGCATGATGAGCCACGCGGCGATCGTCTGCCGGGAATACGGCCTTCCGGCCGTGACCGGCACCGGCTCGGCGTCCACCACGATCAAAACGGGGCAGCGGCTGCGCGTGGACGGCACCAAGGGCACGGTCCAGATCCTCGACGCGGAGGAACCGGAACTCCAGGTCACCGGACCCGGGGCGCACAGCCACAGCCATGTCTGATCTGAATATGCCTGTAGCGGAATATAACGACGACGGCGGGGCCGGCCCGGCGGGCCAGCCTGCCCGCACCGTCCTGATCACCGGTGCCGCCGGCGGGCTGGGCCGGGCGTTCGCGCTCGGCTTCGCCCGCCGCGGCTACCGCGTGGCGGTGGCTGACGTGAACCTCGAAGGTGCGGAGGAAACCGCGAAGCTGGTCCGGGAATCCGGGGCTGACGCTGCAGCTTTCCATGCGGACGTCACGAGCGTCGAGTCCACCGAGGCCCTCGCGAAAAGCTGCGCGGAGTTCGGCAACGGAAGCATCGACGTCGTGCTCAATAACGCGGCGGTCTACGCGGGGGTGACCCGCAGCCCGTTCGAGGACATTGACCCGGCCGAATGGGACCTGGTCATGAACGTGAACCTCAAGGGCCCCTGGCTGGTCACCCGCGCGGCGAGCCCGTACCTGCCCGACGGGGGCCGCGTCATCAACCTCTCCAGCGCCACGATCTTCAGCGGCTCGGAGCAGTGGCTGCACTACGTCGCCTCCAAGGGCGGGGTGGTTGCCCTGACCCGGGTGCTGGCCAAGGAACTGGGCCGGCGGGGGATCACGGTCAACGCGATCGCCCCCGGCTTCACCCTCACCGAGGCCAGCTACGGGCTGATGCAGAACGCCGAGAACTACGGCGTGGACCGCGGCGCGATCAAGCGGGCCAGCCAGCCGGAGGACATCGTGGGCGCGGCGCTCTTCCTGGCCGGGCCGGACAGTTCCTACTACACCGGCCAGACCATGGTGGTCGACGGCGGCCGCCAGTTCATCTGACTCCCTTTCTTACTCGACTTTCAGCTTTCAACCCCAAGGAGGACCAATGCCAACGGTTCATTTCACCGACGCAGAAGGCGCCGTCCGCGACGTCCAGGGCAACCCCGGCGACTCCGTCATGGAAACCGCGGTGCGCAACGGCGTCCCCGGCATCGTGGCCGAATGCGGCGGATCGCTGTCCTGCGCCACCTGCCACGTCTTCGTCCGTGAGGATTGCCTCCCGCAGCTCCCGGCGATGGAGGACATGGAGGACGAGATGCTGTACGGCACCGCCGTGGACCGCGAGGAGAACTCGCGGCTGTCCTGCCAGCTCCGCCTGACCGACGAGCTCGAGCTGTTCGTCACCACCCCGGAAACCCAGGTGTAGGAATGGGCACCCATGTTGCCGCAGCCGAGAAGACCTCCGCCGGGGCCGCCGCGCAGCCGGACAGCCCTACCCGCACCGGCCTGCTGATCATCGGCGCGAGCCAGTCCGGCGTCCAGCTCGCGGTCTCCCTCCGTGCGCTGGGATTCGATGAGCACATCACCCTGCTCGGCGACGAGGACCACCGCCCCTATCAGCGCCCGGCCCTGTCCAAGGAGTTCCTGCAGGGCACGGTGGAGAGCGAATCCTTGATTTTCCGCTCCAATGAGTACTGGGCCGAACACAACGTGGACCTCGTCAAGGGCGAATACATCGCCAGGATTGACAAGGAGGCCGACGGCTCCGGCATCGCGCACTCCGCCTCGGGCAGGCAGTTCCCCTTCAAACGCCTTGCCCTCACCGTTGGCGCGCGTGCCCGCAAAATGGAGATCGAGGGCGGGGACCTCGACGGCGTGCTCTACCTGCGCAACGCCGACGACGCCCTGGCACTCAAGGCCCGGGTGGGGGACGCCCAAGACGTGGTGGTGATCGGCGGCGGATTCATCGGCCTCGAAGCCGCGTCCAGCCTGCAGAAGATGGGCAAGAACGTCACCGTGCTGGAATTCGGGCCGCGCCTGGTGGGCCGCGCCGTCGGCGAGGAAACCGCCGAGTACTTCCTGCAGGCCCACCGGGCCCGCGGCCTGGACATCCGGCTGAACACGAGTGCCACACGCTTCATCGAGGGAGACGCCCCGGGAGACGCCTCGGGTGACGGCCGCCGGGCCGTCGCCGGTGTCGAACTCCAGGACGGCAGCGTGCTGCCCGCGCAGATCGTGCTGGTCGGCATCGGCGTCATCCCCAACATCCAGCTGGCCGAACAGCTTGGCCTGGCCGTGGACAACGGGATCGTCGTGGACCGCTTCGCGCTGGCCTCGGACGGCACCACGGTGGCAATCGGCGACTGCGCCAACATGCCCAACCCGGTGCCCGGCTCGGAACCGGACGAGCGGATCCGGCTCGAAAGCGTGAACAACGCGATCGAACACGCCAAGGTGGCCGCCTACTCCCTCACCGGCCGGCGCGAGGAATACGCCGGCATCCCGTGGTTCTGGTCCAACCAGGCCGACCTCAAACTCCAGATCGCCGGACTCTGCAACGGCTACGACCGGACCGTGCTGCGGCGCGACGAGGAACGCGGAAAATTCAGTGTCCTCTACTACCGCCAGGACCAGGTCATCGCCGCGGACTGCGTCAACGCCCCGCTGGACTTCATGGCGGTCAAAAACGCCCTCGCCAAAGGCCAGAACATCCCCGCCGACGCCGCCGCGGACCCGGCCACACCCCTCAAAACGATCACCACGGACAGCTAACTCCACTCAGACAGTGAGTCGGCCCCACCCGAAGGAGCATTATGACCACCCCCAAGACCCCGGTTGCCGAGACCGGCACCGCGAACCCGGTTCCCGAAACCCCAGCGGCCGCCCATCCCGCGGCTGCGGACTTCGCCGCCGCGTACCCGGTCCGGCCGGTCCCGGCGCAGGGACCGGTGGACACCGCCCCGATCGCCACCACCCCGGCGGCGCTCGAGGAACTCGACCGGCTCTGGCAGGCCGTGGTGCACGAGACCCGCACCCGCGGCAACGACATCCACCTGCCGATCTCGCTCGCCTTCGCCGAGCGGCTCTGCCGGGCCTACCCCGACGCCGACGCCGAACTGGTCCGGGTGGCCACCCTGCTGCACGACACCGGCTGGGCCCACGTGGACGAATCCCGCATCATCTCGGAGGGCTTCGCGGGCGACTGGCGCAAGGCCGCCATCCGCTACGAACACGAGAAACAGGGCTGCGACGTGGCCCGCCGGGTGCTCCCGGGCCTGGGCTACTCCGCGGAATTCATCGAGCGGGTCTGCGCGATCATCGACGGCCACGACACCCGCCCGCTGGCCCACTCCCTGGAAGATGCGCTGATGCGCGACGCCGACCGGCTCTGGCGGTTCGACCAGGCAGGGATCGCCCTGGCCTCCACCTGGTTCAAAATGGACCCGGCCACCTACACCGACCGGCTGGCCTCCGAAATCGTGCCCGAACTCATCACCCAGGCCGCCCACGACATGGCCACCGCCGACCTGGACCGCTCCACCGCCCTGCTCAAGACGGCCGTGATCCGATGACCGCCGCGACGCACGACGCCCCCGCCCTGGCCGCCCGGGCAGCGCTGAGCCTGCCGTACGCGCACGTGGACGACGTCTATATCAACGGCGCGTGGACCCCTGCCCGCGGCCCGGCCCGCAACCCGGTCACCGACCCCGCCACCGGCGAAGTCTGGGGCTCCGTCCCGGACGGAAGCGCCGAAGACGTGGACGCCGCCGTCGACTCCGCCCGTAACGCGTTCGACGACGGCGCCTGGCCGCGGCTGGCGCCCTCCGAACGGGCCGCATACCTGCTGCGCATCGCCGAGGAAGTGGAGAATCGCGCCGGGGAACTCTCGCTGACCAACACCCGCGAGAACGGCTCGCCGGTCTCGGAATCCGCCGGGGCCGCGGCCAACGCCGCCGGCATCTTCCGCTACTTCGCCTCCCTCGCCGGCTATCTGGAGCGCGAGGACGTCCGGGCCTTCCCCCGGGGCGGCGGCGAATCCGTGGTCCGGCGCGAACCGATCGGGGTGTGCGCGCTGATCGCGCCCTGGAACTTCCCGATCAACCTGGTGGTCATCAAGCTCGCCCCGGCGCTGCTGGCCGGCTGCACTGTGGTGATGAAGCCGGCGTCGCCCACCCCGCTGTCGCTCCGGGTGATCGTCGACGCCGTGGCCGCGGCCGGCGTCCCGGCCGGCGTCGTCAACCTGGTCACCGGTTCCGGCCGGCTGGGTGATGCGCTGGTGAAGCACCCGGGCGTGGACAAGGTCGCCTTCACCGGTTCGACGCCGGTGGGCCGGAAGATCGCGGCGGCCTGCGGCGAGCTGCTGCGCCCGGTCACGCTGGAGCTCGGCGGAAAGTCCAGCGCAATCGTGCTGCCGGACGCGGACCTGGACGCGATGTCCAAGGTGCTGATCCGCTCCTCGATGCGCAACACCGGGCAGACCTGCTACATCTCGACCCGAATCCTGGCTCCCGCCAGCCGCTACGAGGAAGTCGTGGACATGGTCACCCGGACCATCGCCGCCGGAAAACAGGGCGACCCGCTGGACCCGGACACGGTCTTCGGGCCCTGCGCCACCGAGTCGCAGTACCGGACCGTGCTGGACTACGTGGACTCGGGCCTGGCCGAAGGCGCCCGCGCGACCACCGGCGGACGTGCGGCGTCCCTGGGCGGCGGGCTCGAAGGCGGGTACTTCGTGGAGCCCACCGTGTTCGCCGACGTCACGCCGGACATGCGGATCTCCCGCGAGGAGATCTTCGGACCGGTCATTTGCATCCTGAAGTACAACGACGCCGGCGGCAGCGTCGATGAGGCCGTTGCGCTGGCGAACAACACCGAGTTCGGCCTGGGCGGCCTGGTCTTCGGCGCTGATCCGGAGGCTGCGCTCGCCGTCGCGGACCGGATGGACACCGGCTCGGTGGGCATCAACTTCTTCGCCTCCAACCACGCCGCACCGTTCGGCGGCCGGCACGACTCCGGTCTGGGCACCGAGTACGGCGTCGAGGGCCTCAACGCGTACCTGAGCTACAAGTCGATCCACCGGAAAGTCTGAAAACCCCAACGCGGGGTCACTCCGCGCCCATCCCGGGGCCCCGGACCGGCGCGAAGTGACCCCGCGTTGCTCCGTGGGTCCACGGTTTACGGGGTGGAGTGGGGCTGGGTCAGGCCATCAGCGTCAGCACCGCGATCTGGTAACCCTCGGCGCTGTCGATGAGCTGGTAGCAAAACCGCTCGGGCGGCCGGCCCTGGTATGACCAGGTGACGTCGGCCCAGACGGTCCCGGGAGCTTCGCCCATGATCGAGATCCGCTTCCCGACGTCGTTCACACCGTCGTACTGGCTGAAGGCGGACGCGAAGAACTCCTCGGTCTGCCGGGTGTCGCTGACCGGGATCGACGTGCCCGGGAACAGGATCAGCGACGGAACCGCATACAAGGCCGCGATGGCCCTGGCGTCACGGGCCAGCAGCGCCGACGCGTAGCGATCGAAGAATCCGGCTACTTTGTCCTTGGTTTCCATGGCATCAGACTACAAATCCGATGCCTGCTGCGCACTGACTTCCTGAACCGGGAAGGATGCCGCCGTCGGGTAAATCGGCCCTACCGGCCACACGAAGGCCGGGCCGATAATCGGGGGTATCCACCCCTTGCAGACTACGGAGGCGATCGACGTGTCGGTTTATACGCTCGGAATCTGGCTGGTACACCCCGGCCGCGAGAATGATTTTGTGCAGGCCTGGCGGGATCTGGCCCGGAAGACCCAGGAGGACTTCCCGCACGCGAAGGCGGTGCTGATGCATGACCGCGACGTCCGGAACCGGTTCATCAGCACCGGTCCGTGGGAATCCCTGGAACAGGCTGAAGTGTGGCGGGCGTCCGAGATGTTCAAGCAGAGCATGGAGGGCATGCGCGAGATGCTGGAGCATTTCGAGGCACGCACCCTGGACGAGGCCGCCAGCATCGGCTGGGATTCGCCCTAGCTTGCTGTTTCCGCGCCGGCCAGCGCCGTGAGGACTGCGGGCAGGAGAACGCCGTTTCGGCCCCAGACCGGGTCGAAGACCTCCACGTACCAGGACTCGGCGAGCAGCAGGGCGAGGGAATCGTTGGCCTCCTCAGACCAGTCGCGGAGCTGGTCTTCGCCGGCCGGGCTTTCGCTGCTGCCCAGTACCGTCACCACTTCGCCGTCCCGGAGGGTCACAGGAATGGAGGCCTGGCTGGCTTCGCCGGGGGCGTGGGCAACGGTCACCAGCTCGGTCCGGCCGGACAGCTGCAGAAGCGCGGCCGCCGAGGCAGCACTGCAGAATCCGGTCACGTAGGCGCGCTGTGTGTGTCCCTCGGCGGGCAGACCGGGTTGTGACTCCCTGGTGAAGAGCCCGTTCCGGTTCAGGGCCGCGAGCTCCCCGGCGATGGCCGTCGTCTCGTCGTCGAAACCGGGGGTGAAAGTTCCCGGCTGGTACTGGCTCCGGCCCTCAAGCCAGCGCGCGGTGAGCTCGCCGGCCGCCGGGATGGTGCCCGCCTGCCGCCAGACTTCGCGGTCGGCCAGCAGCCGCCCGAAGCTGTCCCGTTCGGTGGTGTATCTGTCGTCTGACAACGGGGCTACGCCCCTCTGCTGTGGCTGCCGGCGGCGCTGCCGGCGGGGCCGGCCCCGGAGTGCTGGCGCAGCAGCAGGGCGAGGCGCTCGCAGCTCAGGCGCAGCGCCTCGAGCTCCCGCCGGCTGAACTCGTCGATGGCGTGGTGGATCTGCTCCGGCAGCTCCCCGGCTTCCTCGTCCACCTCAAACTCGTGATCCAGCGTGACCTCGGAAGACCCCTCCGCTGGGCGGATCGCCCAGCGGCCGCCAAGGCTCAGCAGCGGAGGCTCCAGCCCGAGCTGCCGGAACTCGCCACGGTGTCCTGCGGCATCAAAGGTCCGGTGGCAGTGGCTGGAGTTCAGCGACCCGTTCGCCACGACCGAGGTCCGGAGTTCGTGGTCGGCGTCGTCGCCGCTGACCCGCTCGGCGTAGACGGTCAGGCCGTCGAGGTAGGGCCAATGCGAGGAGTCGCGCAGCATCGCGAAGATGAGGTCGGCCGGGGCCTCGATGGTGAGCCGGTGGGTTGTCCGGCGCGTGGTCAGCGACAAGTCCGACACCTCCTGCGATCTGCGGGCTTTCTATGCAATCTAGGCGAGCCGGGCCCGGCGGCACAGGTTTTTGTCCCACTGCGTCACGGCAGGCAACAAAGCGACACACTTGCTCCTGCCCGGGTTCCTTGTGGATTTTAGAGGGGGCCGAATTACCGGTAGCCCCGTGGATCCCAAACGCGGGGTCACCTGGCGCCGATCCGGAAGGGCTGGGATGGGCGCTAAGCCTCGATCCACCGGTTGTGTTTGATGGGGCGGGGTCGTTCTGATCTGGGTCCGCGTTCGGTCGTTGGGCATGACGGAGTTCCCGGCCTTGCTGCCGGTGGTGTTCCTGGTCCTGGTTGCGCCGAGTCGGCTGGGTGGTCAGATAGCGGCGGTCCGTGGTGGCCCGCAGGCCGCTTCGAAGAGTTGTGACCAGCTGGTTTCCCAAGGCCAGTGAGCAGGACGGTGCAGGGTGATTTTCCGTGCCGAGGTCGCGATCCTGGCGGGGACGGTGATGAGTTTTCGGCGGATGGTGCCGCTGCGTGCCTTGCCCAGGTCGGTGCCGGCGAGGGTGCCGATGGCGCGCGAGAGGTTGAAGGCGATGGTCGCCAGGACCAGCCAGGCCGCGTTGGCGGTGAACTTTCCCGAGGGCAGGTGCGCCAGGGCACTGTCTTTGAGGTCCGCGTTGACCTGCTCGATGATGGCGTGTTGGCGGTGGGTTTTGTCTGCGGTGACGGCGTCCAGGGCGCTGGTGGTGAAGAAGGCGTGGAAGCGGTGGGTGTCGAACAGGGTCTGTTGGCCTGCGCCTGCTTTGGCGTTCAGTTCCGGGATCCGGCGCACGACCAGGCGCCCGTGGACGCGTTCGGCTTTCTTTCGGCCCACGAAGGCGGTGAAGGCGGTTTCGGCGACTTCCGCCGAGGAAATCCAGGCTCCGGTGGTTTCATCGCGGACCGCGTCGGTGTATTGGATTGTGGTCCAGGCCTTCTCGTTGATGGTGGCGATGGCACGTTTGACGGCCGGGTCCATCCTGGCGGTAATGGACACTTTCGCGCCTGCGCGGTGGGCAGCGGCGACGACCGGGTGGCCGTAGAACGCACTGTCGGCGCGCAGCAGCACCAGCCCGGTGGCATCCTTGCCGCGCAGCCGTTTCACGGTGGCAAGGATTCACCGATGAACTTCCCCGCCCCGCGCGGGGAGCCGGAGCTTCCCTTGCGCAGCCTCGCGCCGATGATGACCGGCGCCGCGGTCGCGGTCGAGAGGATCCCAATCAGCGCGTTCAGTCCCCGGACCCCGGAGTAACCGTATCCGGAACCCTGTTTCCGGTAGCCGTGGACTTCCTTGATGGTGTCGTCGATATCGACCAAAGCGTAATCATCGATACCGGAGGCGATCGGGGCCACGGCGGCGACGTTCACCAGCCACCGGGCCGCGAGGGCGTCGAGCTGACGGACATGGCCGAAGGTGAACGCCCGCAGGAACGATCCCAAAGTTGACGGGGCATATGCACCGGCGAAAAGTTTCTTCATCCCGCCGTGCCGCAACAAGGCCATGTCATCGATGGAATCGGCCCCCGCGACCATGCCCGCGACCATCGCAGTGACCTTCAACCCCGCATTCGCGCCGAAGTATCCGGGCAGCGTCAGCCACTGATCAGCGAGTTCACCGAGGCAGGTTTTCACCGCCAGCGCCATCGCCGGGACCAGACCTGCGGCCGACACGAGATTGGAATCATCGAACGCGGCTGACACGCGCGTGGATCTATGGAAAAGTTGCACCTACGAGATGCCTCTCGGATTGGCCAAACGGAGTTCTAGACAAACCCCATTTTTCCCGATCCGACAGGCATTCTCCGTTTAAACCGCCGCTACAACCTCAAACCGACCGGTGGATTGAGGCTAAGTGACCCCGCGTTGGTGTGAGGGCTAGAGTTCACGGAGGGGGTCCACCCCAGGACGAAAGTTTCAGCAACGCCACGGATCCGCGGCGGAGAACCACCCGGGAGTCATCAGTGCGGCACGGAGCCAAGCCCACCATCCGCGACGTCGCGGAGGCCGCGGGCGTGTCCCTGACCACGGTGTCCTACGTGCTGTCCGGCCGCCCCGGAGGTAACACCCGGATCAGCCAGCCCACGCACGACCGGGTCCATGCCGCAGCCCACGAACTGGGCTATGTGCCCAACCGGGCCGCCCGCGGGATGCGGCGCGGGCGCACCGACGTCATGGCCGTGGCCATCACCGACCTCGACGACGACTGGGACCGAGCGCTGGCCACCGCAGCCGCCGGCATCCTGTCCCGGCACGGCTACCAGCCGGTCATCCTGCTGGGCGACAGCTGGCGTCAGTTTATGCTCTCCGGGGGTGCCGACGGCGTTATCCTCGGCTCCGTTCCGGCGGACCGTTCGCCCGAAGAGCTCCAGACCATAGCCGAACTCGTTGAGCGCGGCGTGGGTTTGCTGGTCTTTTCAGACACCCTGCAGCCGGACGGTTTCGACGTGCTGGCACCGGGGGCCGCGGAAGATGACTTGGCGGACGGTACCGCGGCCGGCGGGGACGCGCCCTTTGAACAAGCGGTAACCCTGCTGCTCGCCCGGCTTCGCGGCTGAGGGATCTTTCCGTCAGGAGCGATGCACAACACCGGCCCCGGGCCCGCACGGTAAAGTTGCCCATGCAAGGTGAGCCGCGGCCGCTTCCGCCCGGCGCCCTTGCCTCGTGACTTCCCTTCCGGTGCAGTGCAGCCCCCTCCCTTCTTGCCGACGTAGCCAGCCGTTGTCTGAGTAACGAAGCCGCCCAGGCGCGTCTTCCCGAGATTGAACGGAGCCAGCAATGGCCACCAAAACCGCCGAAGCTGTTCCGGTTCTGACCCCGGAACAGCTTCAATCAGTCCGCGGCACCCTCCGGTCCCCGCGCCGGCTCAAGACCGAGGTCCTCGGCGGGCTCGTCGTGGCGCTGGCGCTCATCCCGGAGGCCATCGCCTTCTCCATCATCGCCGGCGTTGACCCCCGGATCGGGCTTTTCGCCTCCTTCACCATGGCGGTCACGATCGCCGTCGTCGGCGGCCGCCCGGCCATGATCTCGGCGGCCACCGGCGCCGTTGCCCTGGTGATTGCCCCGCTGGTGAAATCCCACGGCCTGGATTACCTCATCGCCGCCGTCATCCTCGCCGGCCTCTTCCAGATCATCCTGGGCCTGTCAGGGGTGGCCAAGCTGATGCGGTTCATTCCCCGCTCGGTCATGGTCGGGTTCGTCAACGCCCTGGCCATTCTTATCTTCATGTCCCAGGTCCCCGAACTGGTCGGCGTCCCCTGGCTGGTCTATCCGCTCACCGCGGTGGGCCTGCTGATAGTCTTCGGCCTGCCCCGACTGACCAAAGCCGTGCCCGCACCGCTCGTTGCGATCGTGGTCCTCACGCTTGTTACGGTGCTGGCCGCCGTCGCCGTCCCCACGGTGGGGGACAAGGGCGCGTTGCCCGACTCGTTGCCGGCCCTCTTCCTTCCCAACGTGCCGCTGACGCTTGGGACGCTGCAGGTGATCTTCCCGTTCGCCCTGGCCATGGCCTTCGTGGGGCTGCTCGAATCCCTCATGACCGCGAAACTCGTCGACGACATCACGGACACCCGCTCCCACAAGACCCACGAGGCCTGGGGGCAGGGTGTCGCCAACGTTGTCACCGGCTTCTTCGGAGGCATGGGCGGCTGCGCGATGATCGGGCAGACCATGATCAACGTCAAGGCCTCCGGCGCACGGACACGAATCTCGACCTTCCTCGCCGGCGTGTTCCTGCTCATCCTGGTGGTGGCCCTCGGCGACATCGTGTCCCTCATCCCGATGGGCGCCCTGGTTGCCGTGATGATCTTTGTTGCCGTGGCCACCTTCGACTGGCACAGCATCCGGCCGTCCACACTGAAGGCGCTGCCCAAGAGTGAAACGCTCGTGATGGTGGCCACCGTGATCGTCACCGTGGCGACGCACAACCTGGCGATCGGCGTCGGCGTCGGTGTGCTGGTGGCAATGGTGCTGTTCGCCCGCCGGGTGGCGCACTTCGTCACAGTGGACCGCACTGTGGCCGACGTCGACGGTCGTCCGGTCGCCACCTACAAGGTCGACGGCGAGCTCTTCTTCGCCTCCTCAAATGACCTCTACACCCAGTTCGACTACGCCCTGGATCCGGAACTGGTGGTCATCGACATGCACGCCTCCCACCTCTGGGACGCCTCCACCATCGCCGCGCTGGACGCCATCACCGAGAAGTACCGGCGCCACGGCAAGACCGTCGACGTGGTGGGTCTCAACGACGCGAGCCTCCTGATGCGCGAACGGCTCGCCGGAAAGCTCGGCGGCGGCGACTAGCTGTACTAGCCCGCGCTCCTGCCCGGTTGCTGTTGCCGGTGACTGGTTCGGACACACAAAAGACCGGCGTGTCCTTCTTTGGAACACGCCGGGCTTTTGAGGTCTGGCGGGGTGTAACTGGGCGGGAGCGCAGTGGCCCCCGCTCAGTTCGGCCGTCCGGCTGTCAGGCAGACGGTGCCGTTGCCGGGGTGGCGGTTGAAACGGCTGGCGCAGGTGCCGCCGCGGCGGGTTCCGCCGGGGTTTCCACCAGCGGGTCGACAAAGGCTTCGGCGGAGGGGTGGGTGTCCTTGACGCCGTGGAGGCCGATCAGGGTGAGCAGGGCCGCGGCGGCTGCGGCAATTGCACAGACGAAGAAGGCCTGGGAGAAGCCGTTGCCCAGTGCCTGCAGGGCAAGCTCGTGGGCCGCGGAGCCGGGTGCTCCCGGCGGCAGGCTGTTGAGTGCGATCGGGCCGCCGGCCTGGAAGATGGCATTGGCGGGTCCGGCCTGATCGGCGGGCAGGGTGGCGGTCTGCAGCGAGGCGCCGAGGCTGGCACCCGCGGTGCTCAGAGCCACGGCGCCGGCCAGGACCGGGCCGAGGGCGAAGCCCAGGTCACGCAGCAGGTTGGTGGTGGCGCTGGCCATGCCGGCCAGGTGCAACGGCACGGTGTTCAGGGCGATGGCGGTCATTGGGCTCAGGGTCAGGGCGAAACCGACGCCCAGCAGCAGGGCCGGGGTGATGAACGGGGTCATGGCCATGTTGGTCACGTCCAGGCCGGAGGCCATCAGCGCGCCGATGGCCATCAGGAGGAACCCTGCGGTCAGCAGCCAGCGCCCGGCCACCCGGGTCAGCAGGCGGGAGATCAGCGGCACCAGCACGAACGTGGGGCCCTGGAGCAGCAGGAAGAGCAGGCCGATGTTCAGCGGGTTCTGGTGCTGGACCGGGCCAAGCCACATGCTCAGTGAGAACAGGCTGCCCAGGAACGCGAACATGCCGACGACGGCGACGATCGAGGAGATGGTGAAGCCGCGGTTGCGGAACAGCCGCAGGTCCAGCAGCGGCGAATCGACGCGCGTTTCGATGAGGATGAACGCGCCCAGCAACAGCGCGCCGGCGACGAAGGAGCCGACGACGTGCGGGGCAGCCCAGCCGTCTTCCGGGCCCTGGACCAGGCCGAAGAGGACCAGGATCAGGCCGAGGGCGAAGGTGGTCTGGCCCCACCAGTCGGGTTTGCGGCCCTGTGCGGCCTTGTGTTCAGCCGCGACCAGGATGGCCAGGATGACGGTCAGGACACTGAGGCCCGCGACCACGCCGTAGGCGCCGCGCCACACGCCCTGGCTGGCGAAAATGCCGCCGAGCAGCGGGGACAGCGCCGCACCGACGGACAGAAAGCCCGCCCACATGGCGATGCCTTTGGCGCGTGCCTTGGCGTTATGGGTCACGGCGGCCACGAGGGCCAGGGAAGCCGGGAAGATCGCGCCGGCGCCCAGGCCGTTGAGTGCCGAACCAATCCACATCAGCTCAACCGTCGGGGACAGCGCGCACACCAGCGAACCGAGGGCCAGCAGCAGGGCGCCGCCGATGACGAGCCTTTTGTGGCCGAGCTTGTCGCCCAGCAGGCCGAAGGTCAGTTCGAAAACCACGACGGGGATCATGAACGCCGCCGTGATCCAGGTCAGCTGGGACCCCACGGTGTTGAACGTCTGCTGGAATTCGCCGTTGAGGGAGCCGGGCAGCGCGTTGGCGATCTGCGCGACCATCACTGCGACGGCTGCCGTCGCCAGGGTGCCTTTCACCCGCAGCCGCGGCAGGCCGAGCTGCGCAGCGTCTGTTGCGGCGGGCGAGGGCGGTGCGGTCCGGGGCGGAGCGGTGCCTGGATCGGTGCTCATGTAAAACTCCTTTGTTTGATGCGAGCGATCGGGAGGGACGATTGCGAAGTCGAGCCGTCCGCCGTGGGCTGTCAGTGCTTGGGCGACTGTCTTCGTCGACGGCCTAGTGCATGGGGCCGGGTCCAAGGTTCCCCGGCGCCGGAGACCAAGGTGTTCACGCCCGGCGGGGACGGGAAATGTGATGTTGCTAACAGCATAGGCAGTCACTATACAGAGTGTCAAGTGAATGAATGGGGCGGAAATTTGCACTAATCTGAGGACGTGGCAAGCATCCGAGAAGCTCAAAAGCAGATGACCCGACGACTGCTGCTCGAAAAGGGTCTGGAGCTCTTTGAGGAGAAGGGTTTCGCCGCGACGACGGTGGACGACATCGCTGCCGCTGTGGGCACCACACGGGCGACCTTTTACGCGCATTTTCCGTCCAAGGCCCAGCTGATGCGGGCGCTGGTCGAGCGGTCCAACGAGATGCTGACCGAGGCGGATGTCCCACCGTTGCATTCGGTGGTGGAATCCGGCGACCGCGAGCTGATTCGGGTCTGGCTCGCCCGGAAGTTTGAGCAGTGGGCCGAAATCCGCCCCTACGTGGTGGCGGCGCACCAGGCCGCGGCCAGTGAACCGGACATCCAGGCGGCCCTGGACCAGTGGTTCGACGCGGCGATTGACGACATGCAGGCGGGCCTGGACCGGGCAGGGCGGTTCGACGCAGCCAGCCGCCGCGTGCGCTGCGCGCTGGCCTTCGGCGAGCTGGAGTTCTTTTCCCGGCGCTGGATGCGGCTCGGCTGGACCGTGGACCGCGATGTTTCGCTGGAGTTGATGGTCGACAACTGGTGCTTCCTGCTGGCTGAGTGAGCAGGCAGTGACGGGGGCATACCCTCAACGCAGCCTTAACCGCCGCCGGCCCTAACGTTCAAGGTCTGAACGTTACGGCCGGCGCTTTTGACTGCCAATCAGGTTAATTTCCACGCGGCTGCGGGGGATGCCTGGTCGTAACCGCAGCGGCCCCCCGCTGGGGTCAGTTCGCCTGTTCTTCCGCCGCCTTGCTCGTCGTGAACGGCAGGAGCAGCCGGGACGGGTGGGCGGCGTCGCGGTAGATCTTGTGGGTGACGGGCCGGCCCACCGGGAGGTGGAAGGCATCCGGCGGGAGCAGGGCGTTGTGCTCGTCGGCCAGCGGCTCGCCGTTGGACAGTTCCACCGTCAGCTTGTGACCGGGCTTGAAGGTGTTCGCGAACGGGTAGAGCCGCAGTACGTACTCCTCGATCTTCCCCGGTTCCACCGGCACCACACGGTTGTGCGGGTGGTGCGGGCTGCCCTCGGTGCTGCGCTCGTCGAGTTCGCGGTGCGAGGCCTTGAGGTAGCCGCTGGTGATGAGCTGGCGTTTGCCGTTGGGGGCGTAGTCCCACAGGCGGAGGATGAAGTTGGTGTCCGGCTGGTCGATCTCGGCGAAGATGTGCGCGGCGCCGGTGCCGATCATCTCGGTGTCCTCCTCGAAGACGGGGGTGGACCAGCTGATGATCTCGACCTTGTCGGTCACCGTCAGCGGCGCCTGGTAGAAACCGTCCGGCGCGGCGTACTCGGTGCCCATCGGTTCGGGTTCGGTGGAGAGCTTGTGCCGCGGGCGCAGGTAGAGGGCCTTGTGCTCGACGTCCTTCGGCGGCCACGCCTCGCCGGTCACGTGCTCGCGGGAGCCCTCCACAAAGACGCTGACGGCGGGTTCGTCCATGATGCCGTTGTCGATGCCCTTGATCCAGTAGTCGTACCACCGGAACATCTTGTCGTGTTCCTCGATGAAGGGGCGGGACTGCATCGGCGGGTAGGGGCCGATGTCCAGCTTCTTGGGTCCCTTCAGCGAATCGAACAGGTCGATCGTGCCGTCCATGGTCCAGCCGCGGCCCTGGTCGATCTGCAGCCAGACCGGGATGTCGATGTTCGGGGCCAGCGTGATCGGGTTGTGCTCCTTGTACCAGTCGCCGTCGAGCTCGTTCATCACGATGTCGAACCAGGCTTCGTGGTTCTTCGGGTAGTTCAGCACGTGCACCAGGTTCGGCCAGGCCGCGACGTCGGGATCCTCAAGCCGCTTGGCGACGAGCTTCGTCAGCTCCCCGGGGGAGTACTTCTCGATCATGCGGGACTTGACGCCGTCGGTGAACGCCCAGCCGGAGTCACCGCCGCGGCCCTCGCGGGCCGCGCGCGGCATGAACCACATGATTCCGCCGTGGTAGGTGGTTTCGTAGAAGTCGTAGTGGCCGCCGGAGACGAAGATCGCCTTCAGGGACGGCGGCCGCTCGGCCGCGGCCAGCACCTGCATGGAGCCGAAGTAGGAGATGCCGACCATGCCGACGTTGCCGTCGCACCACGGCTGCTCGGCGACCCACTCGATGAAGTCGTACGCGTCCTGGCCCAGCGAAACGCCGCCGGCGTTGTAGTTGCCGATATGCTCGCCGCCGGAGTGGCCGGAGCCGCGCAGGTCGCCAATGACGTGGACGTACTCCTCCTTGACGATGCGGGCGATGTCGCCGGCCTCGATGCAGCCGTCCCACATCGGGCTGGGGCGCCGCTGCGGCGGGGTGGTCAGGGCCAGCGCCTGTAGTTCCTTGCCGTACGGGCTGAGCGCCACCAGTGCCGGGCGCGGCTTGTCCTCGGGGCCGTGGTAGGCGTCTGCGGCGAGCTCGACGCCGTCCCGCATCGGGACGCGGAGGTCCTTGCGAATGGCGATGGGCTCCCCACCGGCATTCCAGGTCGTGAAATCAGTCATGAGTGTGTAACTCCTCGTCAACGTTCGAGTGCCAGGTGTCGCGCCGGCTGACATGCTCTCCGGAGCGTGACGTAATCATATTATTATAATAAAGTAGGGTGTGCAAGAGCACGCAGCCGTTGAGGAGAGAACGATGACGCAAGAAGTGAAAGTCCATCCGCTGGTGTCGCCCTGGGGCCGATTCGGCCTCTACAGCTTCTTTATCGACGCTCCCGAACCGGCCATCGTCGACACGGGGATCGCCTCGTCGCCCGCCGAAGGCATGATCCCCGCGCTGGAGAAGCTCGGCCGCAACATCGAGGACGTGCGCTGGATCCTGCTGACCCACGGCCACATCGACCACCTCGGCGGCGCGCACGCGCTGTGGGACCTTACCGGCCGCCGCGCCAACGTCGTGATCCATGAGGCCGACGCGCCCCTGCTGCGTTCGCGCCGCGCGCACGTTGACCAGTACGTGGACGTGCGCCAGCAGTACATCGACAACCCGAACGCCGTCGAGGAGCAGCTGAAGGCAGCGAACCATGTCATCTCCGGTGAGCTGGAGCCGACCATGCTGGTGAAGGGCGGCGAGAAACTTTCCCTGGGCGGGGACGTCACCGTGTCCGTGCACCACATCCCGGGCCACACCGCCGGGTCCGTGGCCTACGTCGTGGACGGCCAGCGATCGGTTTTTGTCGGCGACGCCGTGCAGATCCACGGGGCCGCCAACGGCTTCCCCGGTTACGAGGATCCGGCCGCCTACCGCTCGAGCCTGCAGTACCTGCGCGACGAGGTCCGGCCCGGGCACCTGTACCTGGGCCACCCGTACCGGGGTGCGGACGGCGTGCCCTACGGCGTCGAGCTGGACCGTGAGGCGGCCCGGAATGCCCTGCAGGGGAGCCTGGACCTTGAGGCCAGGATCGACGACGCCGCACGCCGGTACCTGCGCGGCGGCCTGCAGGAAACCGACTCCGTGTACTCCCCGTTTGCCCCGGTGGCCGAGGAACTCGGTTACACGGGGGATCCCACGCTGGAGCCGTCGCCGTTCTTCACCACGCTGCACGGCTACCGCAGGCTCTTCGACCAGGGCCGCTGAGGGCCACTGACCAGGTTGAGTCCGTAGGTTAAACCAGAACGGCGGCACGCACCGAAGGGTGTGTGCCGCCGTTCTGTTTCCTACGGGGCCGACGTCGGACGCTGCCTTACGGGGCTGCCGTCACGGTGTCCCTGGCGGGATCCTCAACGGTGCTGCCGCCCGGGCTGATTTGTCCGGTCGGCCGGGTTGCCGACTTGGCGGCTAGCGGAACGAACGTGAAGGCCAGCGCGGCAAAGAGACCCGGGATGGCGAAGAAGAGGAAGTTCATCTGGACCGGCAGGGCGAGCGTCAGCAGCACGCCACCGAAGGTCGGTCCCACGATCGCCCCGAGCCGGCCCACGCCCGAGGCCAGCCCGATCGCCGTCGAACGCATAAACGACGGGTAGTACTGCGAGACGAAGGAGTAGGAGATGTTCTGGGCGCCCATGGTGCAGGCGCCGGTGATGAACACCAGCACCAGCAGGACCGCCATGTTGTTGCCGAAGCCCAGCAGCGTCAGCGAGACCGCCGAGATCACGAACATCGGGATGAGGACCTTTTTGACGCCCCACTTGTCGGCGAGCTTGCCCAGTACGAGGGTGCCAACGATGGCCCCCACATTGAGCACGATCATGAAGGTCAGGCTGGAATCCAGCGCATAGCCCGCCTCGATCATCAGCTTGGGCAGCCAGGTCGATACGCCGTTGATCATCAGCAGGCACATGAAGAAGGCGATCCAGATCATGATCGTGCCCAGCGCGCGGTGGTTCCTGAACAAGGCACCCACGGGGCTGCCTGCTTCCTTCTCCTGCAGTCCGCTGAATTCCACGTCCGCCGGAAGGGCCGCTTCGGGGTTCACCTTGGCGAGGGCGGAGCGCAGTTCGGTGAGCCGCCCCTGTTCCAGGAGCACGGCGGGGGAGTCCAGCAAGTACTTCATCATGAACGGCAGAAAGAGCAGTGGAAGGACGGCAACAAAATAGACGACATGCCAGCCGAAGGCGGGAAGCAGCAGCATGGAGACGAAGGCCGCCAGGATGCCGCCCACGGAAAAGAAGCACATCACGACGGCGACCAGGCTGTTGGCGCGTCCCTTCGGAGCGTAATCGGTCAGCATGGCAATCAGGCAGGGCAGGATGCCGCCGATGCCCAGACCGCCCAGGAAACGCAGCACCGAGAACTCCAGCGGTCCGGGCGCGAACCCGCACAGGGCCGAGGCGACCGAGAAGAGGATAACGCTGGCCGTGAGCACCCGCTTCCGTCCGAGCCGGTCGGCCAGGATCCCGAAGACGACGGCGCCGACCATCATGCCGAAGATGCCGTAACTGCCGATGGCGCCGGCCGCGACGGGACCCAGCGACCACTCCTTCATCAGAACGGGCAGGACCGACCCGTAGACGACCAGGTCATACATGTCGAAGGTGATGATGAAGCAGGCCCAGAGCAACATTCCGGCGTGGAAGCGGCTGAAGCGCGCCCCGCCGATGAAATCCCTGATGTTGATGGTTGTCATGTCGATGGTTCCTAGTGATTTACGGTGCCCGGGGTGGGCGTGGATGAGGGTTTGCTGCGGAGACAAAACGGCGGCACGGGTCGGGGAGACTCGTGCCGCCGTTGGGTGGGGCGGAGGGGGCTGGGCCCCGGGGTGGACTCAGTCCTGGTGCAGGAACTCTGCCGTCTCCTGGAAGGCCCGGTGGAACTCCGGGATCCAGGAGAAGTTCTGGACGAAGCCGTGGTTGGCTCCCGCATAGCGGCTGACCGTCGTCTTCACGCCGGCCTCCGTCAGGCGCTGGCCGTAGAGTTCGCCCTCGTCGCGCAGCGGGTCGTGCGCGGCCGTGATGACCAGGGCGGGCGGCAGCCCGGTGAGGTCCTCGCGCTTGATGGGCGAGACGAGGGGATCCGCCGGATCCGCCCCGCTCTCAAGGTAGAAGGAGTTGAACGGCAGCAGGCCCGCCGTCTCCAGCCCGTAGCCCTCAGCGTTCTCCCGCATCGAGGCGTAGCGGTCGACGTCGAAGTCCAGGTCCAGCGACGGGTAGAACAGGATCTGGTGCGTGATCCGGTTGAACCCGTCATCGTGCGCCTTCGCGGCGACTGCGGCGACGAAGTTGCCGCCCGAGCTGTCGCCGGCGATGGCCAGGCTCTTCCCGTCCCATTTGAGGGACTCGCCGTTCTCGGCGGCCCAGCGGACCACCCCGTAGCAGTCGTCGAGGCCGGCCGGGAAGGCGGACTCGGGGGCCAGGCGGTAGCCGACCGAGATGACCTTGTGGCCGGTTTCCTTGGCCAGCGACCGGGCGACGTGGTCGTGGCTGTCCAGGCTGCCCAGGAAGAACGCGCCGCCGTGGAAGTACACCAGCACGCCGTAGGTGTCGGCCTCGACCGGGGTGTAGATCCGCACCGGGACGTCGCCGGACGGCGTCGCCGCCGTCAGGTCCTCGACCGCGTGCAGCGGCAGCCGGTCCGCGGGCAGGGCGACCTGCGCGGCCTCGCCGGCGCGCATGGCCGCCGGATCCAGCGGCGAACCGTCCGGTGCCGGCAGGGTGCTGAGGATCTCGGCGATCTGCGGGTGAATAGACATCGTATGACCTCTTTACTGGTTGGCCGGGAACGCTGAGTCCACGGCGTCGGCGTGCCAGCCCTGGCGCGACACACGCTGCAGCTCATCCGTCAGCGGCTTGCGGGTGGCCTCGTAGATGGACAGCGCGTCCTTCACGGTGTCGCCCTGCAGCAGCGCGTCGGCGAGGCCGCCGGCGTCGAGGATCGCCGAGTTCGCGCCCTGGCCCTGGTGGTGGAGCATCGCGTGGGCGGCATCGCCGAGCAGCGCGACTGAGTCGGTGTGCCACGAGTCGATGGAATCGATGTCGAAGACCGAACGGCTCGTCACCTGGCTCAGGTCAAGTTCCCTGGCGACCTGGACGATCCGCTCGTCGAAGCCGTCCAGGATCTTCACCAGATACTCGGTCGAGATTTCCGGCGCCCACGAGCCGTCCTCGGACGGGGCCGTGATGTCGAACGAGAGCTGCCCGCGGTGACGCAGCGGCAGGTTGTAGGCGATCGTGCCGTTCTGGCCCATGTAGAAGCGCGGGTTGTCGTCGGTCACCAGCCCGTGGGCGTCGTCGATCGAAATGACCGCGCGGTAGGCGTGCTCGCCGGAGAAGACCGGCTCCTTCTGCGAGAACAGCTGGTTGCGCACCGTCGAGCGGATGCCGTCGGCGCCGATGACGAGGTCGGCGGTGACCACCTCGCCGTTCTCGAAGGTCAGCGTCGCGTGGTCGCCGTTGTCCTCGATGGTCTCCAGCTTGTAGCCGAGATGCACCATGCCCTCAGGGAGCACGCTCAGCAGGGCGTCGATGAAGTCCCCGCGGTGGATCATGCGGTTGTGGTTGACCTGCTCGTAGGCGTGCAGGAAGGGCCACTCCTCGTTCGCGAGGACGTGCTGACCGTCCGCACTGAGGATCTCGAGGTGGTCGCTGGGCGAGCTCACCGCGGCGATCGCGTCGAAGATGCCCCACTGGCGGAACAGCTCGACCGACGGCGGGCGCAGCCCGATGCCGGCGCCGACCTGGGCGAGGGCAGACGCCTGCTCGTAGACGTGGACGTTCTCCGCGCCGATGCTCTGCAGCGCCTTGGCCAGGGAGGCGCCGCCGTAGCCGCCGCCGATGATGGCAATCTTGAGGTTCTTGATCTCTGAAGTCTTCATGAGTTGGTTCGCTTTCTTGACCCAGGGCGGACCTGGAAAATTTTTGGGTGGGGTGGTCGTGGATCAGGCTTGGAGCGACAGGAAGTCGGCCGGGTTGTCCTCGAGCAGGAGTTTGATGGTGGCGTCGTCGATGCCCGCCGCGCGCATGTCGGGGATCATGTCCTCGAAGATGTAGTTGATCGTGTGGCCCTTGACGCCCGGCCAGCCCAGCGGGCTGCAATTGGCGTCGGCCGAGACGAGGAGTTTGTCCGCGTAGCCCTTGTTTACGAGGTTGACGAAGTGCTCCATGCGTTCGGCGCGCTTGCGGCCCCAGAACGGCGGATCAGGCAGCTCGAGATCGTAGCCGAAGGTGTCGAAGCCGATGCGGCCGCCCTGCTCGTAGATCCAATCGTGCGGCGTGATGGGGGCGTTCAGGCCGTCGTCGGCGTGGCCGAAGAGTACACGGTCCAGCGAGAGGCCCTCTTCATTGAAGATGTTCACCGCGGGTTCGGGGTCGATGGCCAGGTGGGTCAGGATCGGGGCGCCGGTCACGACGGCGGCGCGGGCCGCGGCCCGGTAGATGCGCTTGTCCAGGTCCGTCATGCGTCCGCCGCGGCTCACTCCGACCTTGATGACGCCGGCCTTGGCACCCGTGTCGCCGATGCCGACGGTGATCTCGTGGATGAACACCTTCGCGAGGTAGTCCACTGTTGCGCAGGAGAAGTGCGGCAGGGCGGTGTCGCCACCGACGAAGCCGGTGCAGGCCACAATGTGCACGCCCGTCTTCTGGGACAGGGACTTGTAGTAGTCCACGTCGCGGCCGTTGCAGATGCCCGTGGCATCCACGAAGGTCCCGCCGCCGTATTCGCGGAATTTCCGCAGCTTCGGCACGGTCTCCTCGTAGGCCTGCTCAGGGGTCTTCCACCACCTGGTGTCCAGTTCGGACCCGGGCATGCCGTACCCAATGTGTTCGTGGACCGCCACGATTTCCAGTTCTTCGGCCGGGATGGTTCCCAGCACGGTGTTAACCTTTGTCATTCGTTCACCTCAGGGGTTCGAAAGCTTGTTGTGTGTGGGCCGACGCGTGCTTAGCGCACGGTCAGCAGGTTGCGCGGGTTGTCCACGAGGATGCGCTGGGCGTCTTCTTCGCTCAGGCCTTGTGCCTTGAGGAAAGGTACGAACGTGGACACGACGTGGCTGAAAGGCAGGTCGTAGTCCGGCTGTCCCTTGGCCACGCCGATCGAGTTGCCCGAAAGGATGATCTTGTCGCTGTGTCCGGCCGCGACCAGCTTGAGCACCAGTTCGGCGCGGTCGTTATCGGTGAGGTAGTCCGCATCGTCGTTCAGACCCACGTGGTCCAGGCCGACGAACGCTCCCCGGCCGGCCGCCTCGAGGGCGGCGCCGGCGGCGTCCTTGCGGTCCAGGCCGCCGACAAGCACCCGGTCGGCCGGGAGCTTTTCGTCCAGCACGACGTCGAGGTCGTGCAGCGCGTCGGCTCCAAAACGGATGGACACCGGGACGCCGGTGTTCAGGGCGGTTCGCGCTGCGCCCCGGAACAGGCTCTCCTCGGTCGGCGTCATGCCGGCCCGGTCGGCCGTGGTGGTCACGAGACCCGCTGCGGCGCGACGTTCGACGCGCGGTACGACCATGCCTTCCGTGACTTCCTTGGAGAAAAGGTCGGCGAACTTCTCGGCGGGCCACGGCGTCGGCGGGTTGGTTTGCGGAGTCAGGAAGTAGCCGCCGAGTGTTTCCTCGGGTCCCATGCCTGTCGAGGCGATGATGTTCACGCGGGTGGAGCGCGACAGTGCCTCGTAGAGTTTCAGGTCGCGGCCGTGGAACATGCCCGTGCTGTCCACGATCGTCTTTCCGCCGTGGTCGCGGAAGTCGTTCAGCTTTCCGGCCAGGATCTCGAAGATTTCCGCCCGGTCCATGCTGATGTCGGGGGCATACTGGGCGCCGGGGACCACTGAGAGCAGTGCCTCGTGGACGGCAACCACACCCAGTTCAGAGGCCGGGATGGGGCCAAGGACCGTATTGACGGTCTTGGTGGTGACAGTCGTTGTAGCCGTCATTGGCACAACCTTTCGTCGGCGTCACGCCATCGTTGGCGTAGCGCGGTGGAAGGATCATGCACCGCGCGACCTCTGGATTGAGTCCTCGCCGATCTCGGTGCAGGCGGTGGTAAGCAAAGGAGACGATGCACCGGGGAGCCTGACGTCCGCCCGTAGGCCGTAGTGGACTGCCCGTGAATGTGACCTTGATTACCTGTCTACTAGATTTACACGTTGTATAGCCAAAGTCAATAAGGAAGTTGCCTGCACGGTGGGATCGCGGGTGCCGGAACCCCCGGGTTCGGGGCGCTGACCTCGACGGCGTCCTACTGGCGAGTGCTGAACCGGTACTTGAATTTCTCGGCCTGGTGCACCGCGGAACGCCACCCCGCGGGCCGGTCGCCCGTCGTGAAAAAGATGGTCTCGATGACGAGCAGCGGGCTCCCCTTGCTGACTCCGAAGGTCGCCGCCTGGCCGGCGGTTGCCGCCGTCGCCCACGCTTCGTGTTCGGCCCGGACGAGGGTGATGCCGAAGTCCCGCTCCAGGCGCCTGAAGGCTGAGCCCTCGTCGTCGAGTTGCGCGGCCGTGGGCCGGAAGTCGTCAGGCGCCCGGATGTAGACATCGGCTTCGACCAGAGGCTCGTCTTTTTCAACCGAGATCAGCCGCGTGAAATGCAGGAGCCGCTCGCGGGACTCAAGCCCCAGGAGGTCGCGGAT
This sequence comes from Pseudarthrobacter sp. HLT1-3, assembly GCF_059383535.1. Classification (NCBI taxonomy): domain Bacteria; kingdom Bacillati; phylum Actinomycetota; class Actinomycetes; order Micrococcales; family Micrococcaceae; genus Pseudarthrobacter; species Pseudarthrobacter sp. HLT1-3. The sequence goes on from NZ_JBWZCJ010000002.1 coordinate 270,889, forward strand.
CCGGGCAGGCGGCTCCACCCGCTCGACGCCGGAGACCTTCCCGGTCGGATGGCGACCGGTCTCGGAGAGGTACTCGTACAGGGCCCCGGACCGGACATCGGCCGGGCGCTCTACCCGGGCGCCCACAACCGGGAACGTCCCCTTGCCCTGCTTTCGGTAGACGTAGCCCTCGCTGGCAAGCTCCAGGAGCGCCTGGCGGATGGGTGCCCGGCTGACGTCGAACCGGCCGAGCAGCAGCGCCTCGGTCATGGGCTTCGCGGGATCCGCAATTCCCTCGGCGACCTCCTTGCGGAGAATCTCCTTGATCTGCCGATAGAGGGGTACCCCGGACGAGGGATCGAGCTCGCCATGTGCCATGAGTCTTTTGTCCCTCTGCCTCGGTGATTACCGGTTGTCCCTGGTCCGGCCTCCACTATGCCATCGAAGCGGGACGGAGAGGCCAGTCCTACCCGAAGCCTATGCTTATGGAATGGAAAGTGTTGGTGCCAATGAAGGACCGGCGACGGCTGTGGACCACCGGTCCCTTGCCGTCGCAATGATCGACATTTCCTCGGATGTCCGCCGGAAGTCGCTCAATGACACCGGCGTCCGGCCGCTCTCCAACGGCGTCCTGGAAATCCTCCGGGTCATCGAAAGCCACCCCGGCATCACTGTCGCGGAAGTCGCTGGCCGTCTCGGCCGGCAGTTCAGCAATGTCAGTGTCCAGCTCCGTGAACTGGTTGCCGCGGGCCTCGTTACGCGCGCCCGTGACGCCGCCGACAAGCGTTACGTCGCCCTGTATCCCACGGCCGAATCCCAGCGCATCAAGGCAGTCCTGGAAGGTGCCTGGGCCGAAGCGCTCGGCTCGGCGAGTTCCCGGCTGCGGCCCGAGGAGCGCGCGCAAATCGCTGCCAGCCTGCCGGCCCTGCAGCGGCTCGCCGCAATGCTGGCCGAGCCCGAGTAACCGAAATCACCCCTCAAGCCCTCAACCTTCATGCGCAAAAACTAGTTATACTTTTGTAAGTATTATTACTTTGAAGGGTGAAAATGGGCGTGGCGACACAGGTAGCAGATGCAGGCGTACAACAGGGCACTAGACCCAAAAACCAATGGTGGGCCCTGGTGTTCCTGGCCCTCGCACAATTTATGGTGGTGCTGGACGGCACGATCGTAAACCTCGCGCTGCCTCGTCTTCAGATCGAGATGAGCATCAGTGACGCGACCCGGTCCTGGGTGGTCACGGCCTACGCCCTGGCCTTCGGCGCCTTCCTGCTGCTGGGCGGACGAATCGCGGACTTCTGGGGCCGGAAGCGGACGTTCATCGTGGCCGCCGTCGGCTTCGCCGTCGCGTCCCTGATCGGCGGATTCGCGCAGCAGCCGTGGGAGCTGATCGGCGCCCGCGCCCTGCAGGGTGTGTTCGCCGCACTGCTGGCCCCCGCAGCCCTGGCCCTGCTGACCGTCGCCTTTCCGGGCGGAAAGGACCGCGGCACGGCGTTTGCGATCTTCGGCTCCATCACCGGTGTCGGTGCCGCCGTCGGCGTCCTGCTGGGCGGGTTCCTGACGGAACACGTGAGCTGGCGCTGGTGCTTCTTCGTGAACGTGCCGATCGCCATCATCGCCCTTGTCGGCGTGTGGTCACTCGTCGGTGAGAGCAAGGCGCAGGGGTCCACCAAGTACGACTGGCCCGGCGTCTTCCTGGCTGCCCTTGGCCTGGGGTCCCTCGTGTACGGCTTCACCAATGCCGAGCGCGGCTGGGATGCCCCCGAAGCCTGGGGCTTCATCGCCGCCGGCGTCATTCTGATGGCGCTGTTCGTCCTCGTGGAGCGCAAGGTCAAGCACCCGCTCCTGCCGCTGCGCGTGGCCACCGAGCGCAACCGCGGAGCTGCCTTCCTGGCCTCGTTCCTGGCCGGCGCGGTCCTCATTGGCGGCATCCTGTTCATCAACTTCTACATCCAGATTGTGCTTGGCTTCGCTCCGTTCCTCGCCGGGCTGGCCTCGCTGCCGATGACGGTGGCGTTGATCATCACGGCAGCGGTCGTCGCGAAAAACCTGCCGAAGCTGGGCGCCAAGATTCCGACAGCCGTGGGCCCGGTCTTCATGGCGGCTGCAATGCTCTGGCTCACCCAGGTCAGCGCCGAGGGAAGCTACCTCGTCAACATGCTGCCCGCGTTGATTCTCCTGGGCATCGGCCTGGGGTCGGTCTTCGTTCCGATGCAGAACCTCGCCCTGTTCGGCGTCGACAAGGATGACTCCGGCGTGGCCAGCGCATTGGTCAACGCCTCCCAGCAGATCGGCGGCTCCCTGGGTATCGCCCTGTTCAGCACGATCGCTGCCGCCGCGACGGCCGGCGGTGCCTCGCTGGTCGCCATCTCGTCCGGCTACTCGATGGTCTTCCTCTGGGCCGCCGGCGTTGCGATCCTGATCGCCCCGATCGCCCTGCTGCTCATCAACATCGACCGCAGGACGTTCACCGGGACCGAAGGTGACGCACCCGTGGTCCATCTGGGCTAGCCTGACGGCCCGATTCGGGCGCGGCGGCGGCTTGAGTGCGCGCTCCTGCCCAGTTGCAACGACCGCTAGAACCCGCCCCTTGGATCCGCCGGGCTTTTTGGTCTGCGGCCGGAAGATCCCGGGCGTGGGATGGGGAGCAACTGGGCTGCAACGCGGCCGGTGCGTGCTGCCGACGGAAGGACTACGCTCGGGAACATGACGCAGACCTGGGATCCGGGCCAGAGGGGAGTCCTTGAGTTTCCGTCCGGCCGGCTAATCCGCGGCCGCGCTCTGCTCCGGCCGTTTCCCGCCGGACAGCGGCCTGAATTTGGCCTGTACCTGTTGGGGCGGCGCCCCACACCGACGCCGTGGGATTCGCGCTGGGTCCGCTGGCGGGACCTGCGGATACCTGCCGACGACGCCGACACCCTGGACGCGCTCCGGGAAGCCTGGCGGCGTGCCGAGACGGAGCGTGTTGAAGTTGCCTGCTGGGGCGGCCGTGGCCGGACCGGCACCGCCCTGGCATGCATGGCGGTCCTGGACGGTGTCCCGTCTGCAGAAGCGGTGGCCTTCGTCCGCGCCCGCTACCGCCGGGGCGCCGTGGAGACACCGTGGCAGCGGAAGTACGTCGCCCGGTTCCAAAACCCAGACGCCTGATTGGGTAGCCGGGACTAGATGCGGGATCCTGCGCCGGCCGATCCCTGCGCTACGTCGCGGCTCCTGCGACGCGCCCTCCCCGCCGCGACGCGCCCTCCTCGCTGCGACGCGCCAAATATCTGGCGCGCCGGTATTCTGGCAGCGCTCGGACTTCCGCGCCTCGCAGACGCGAAATGGCCGCGCCGGCTGCGCTTTGGCGGCCTTCCTCCGGCAGGGCCTGCCCGGTCGAGTGCTCGCCCGCTTCGGCATTAGGTCACACAATTGGGTCTTTTTGATTGCTGCGGAGCGGCCTAGCGTGGGCACATGGGTCCGCCCGGCCGGGGCGGCCGAACCACGGAGGGCTATCCAATGACGACACACGTGGCCGACTGCAGCGTGAGCAACTGCTCCTTCAACGACCATTCCAACTGCAATGCCGCCGCCATCACCGTCGGCGGTGCCGAAGACCATGCCTCCTGCGCCACCTTCATCGATATCGGTGTGCATGGCGGGCTCCCCAAGGTGCTTGCCGATGTCGGTGCCTGCCAGCGTTCCGAATGCGCCCACAACGACCATTTGATGTGCAAGGCAACCGAGGTCCATGTGGGTCCAGGGGCCGACAACGCCGACTGCCTCACTTACGCCCACCGGTAATCCGCGCAGGGGAACAGGGAAGCAGGAAGCGCGCTGGGGACCTGCCAGCCATTCCCGCGGGGTTTGGGTAGTCTCGATTGCGAGAACCTATTCCCTGAACCAGGAGAACCTCCGCATGGCTGCCGAAAGTCCCACCATTCTTGCCACTTCCGGGGGTTACAAGCCTGGCGAGCGGACACGCCTGGAATTCAACAAGCTGGCTCATCACGCCGTGGACTTGTCCGGTGTCACCGGGCGGGCGCCCAGGGTCGCCCACGTTGGAACCGCCAGCGGCGATCAGCGATGGTTCAACAACGAGATCAGCGAAGCAGGAAACGTCGCCGGCTTCGAGCTCACGCATCTGAACTTGTTCACCATGCCCAACGTCGCCAACGTCGAGGAATACCTGCTCGGCCAGGACGTCGTCTGGGTCAACGGTGGCTCCGTGGTCAACCTCCTCGCTGTCTGGTGCGCCCATGGGCTCGACGCGATCTTCCGGCGGGTATGGGAGGCAGGAGTGGTGCTGGCCGGGGTTTCGGCCGGTTCGATCTGCTGGTTCAACGGCGGAACGACCGATTCGTTCGGCCCCGAGCTTCGCGCCGTGGACAACGGGCTCGGCCTGCTGCCCTTCGACAACGGGGTGCACTACGACTCCGAAGCCGCACGCCGGCCCCTTGTGCACCGCCTGGTGGCGGACGGAACTTTGGGCGAGACCCATTGCACCGACGACGGCGTGGGCCTGCTTTACCGGGGAACGGAACTGGTCGAGGTGGTCACGGAAACGCCGGGCAAGGCCGCCTACCGGGTGCGCCTGGACTCGCCCGACGGCTCAGACTTTGAAGTGCGCGAGGAGCGGCTCGAGCCGTTTGAGCTCTAGGGTCACCGGCTCACTCGGCCGGCGGCGTCAGTGGTCCCGGTAACCCCGCGCCTTAACCGGACGAAGGCAGCCACCGCAGCGGAAATGCCGAGGACACAAAGGGTTGTGGCGGCGAGCTGTGCCGCCGGGTACCCGTCCGTGGCTATTCCCAGGGCAACGGTCAACGGGAACCAGATGACGAGCCATCCGGCAACGACCGCGGCGGTTCGGGGCAGGGATGGCCCCGCGCGTCCAATCCAGACGCCGAGACCTACGGCGCCGGTTGTCAGGCCGCCAATGGTCATGGCTGCAAGACCCAGCTGCGCCAGCCCGGGGTCGGCAACGGATTCGATGGCGTAGATCCGGACGGTCTCCACAATGCCGGTCAGCAGCGAGAACAGCCCCACCGCCGCCAGCAGCGCATCCATGATCGTCGTCCGCGTACTCGGGGTCATAGTTCCAGAACCTAGCATCCGTGGACCCGATTAGGGCCTGGGCCGCCAGGCCCTCGCGGCCCTCGCCCTCAACATCACGCCACGCTGTTCGCAACGTCCGGAGGAACTACACCTAGCTCTGGGTCAGGCGATAGCGCTCGATCTGCTTGAGCCGCCGCAGGAGGCTGTCGCGCCGCGGGTGCGGGACAGCGTCGGCCGGTTCGGCGGTGAGGTCGATGTGTTTGGTGCCGTACTGCCAGAGCAGCAAGTCATCGAGGAGCCGGTCCGGGCCGGGGGAGTAGCGGTGGTCCAGGGCCTGACGCACCTCGGTGATCCGGTTGGCGCTGAGCAGTCCGGCCAGCTGCACGGTCTGGTTCAGGCCGTGGGCAGCCATCAGCTCCGCGGCCCAGCCCCAGTCGTCGTCGACCTTCCGGTCAACGTGCGGGAGGAGCGTGCGCCAGACGTCGCGGATCCGGTTCGGGGTCAGCTGCGCGGCGCCTTCGCCGTCCATGTCCCAGTAGCTGCGGACCTCTTCGTAGCGTTCGTGCAGGTCAGCGAACGCCCCCTCCACGGTTTCCAGCATGGCGGCGGTGGCGGTGAACTGCCGGTCGAAGTGCGGGGTCCAGGCGCGCGGATCCTCGGCCTTGAAGCGGATGTCGTGCTCGATCTCGCTCCAGGCGTGCGCGAAAACGGTGCGGATCTGGCATTCGAAGAAGTAGCTGCCGTTCGGCGGGACCTCCGGGTTAAAGGTCTGCTGGTACTCCTTGACGGCCTCGTTCTGGATTGTCCGCAGGATCAGGTGGCGGCTGGAATAGCCGTAGGTCCCCGACTCGATGGAGCCGATGTCCTTCTCGCGGTCACCGCGGCAGTCGAAAAGCTGCCGCTGGCGCTTGATCAGGTTGGCCACCACCGCGTTTTCCGTCGGCAGCTTCGTGATCACCCGGATGCCCACCATGTCGTTCAGGGTCCGGAACGGATCCGGGAACTTCAGCACCGGTGCACCCCCCGGTTCCAGCGGGTCCTCCGTGCGGGAGATCTTCTCGCGGAAGGATTCGACCGTTTTGGTGCGGCCCGTGACGAACAGCGGAGTCACCTCCGTTCCCTTGAGCATGGTCCGCAGCGTCAGCAGGACCTCGCGGGTGACCAGTTTCAGGGCAGGGCGCACCCGCTCGTAGAGTTCCACGTTTTCCTGCACGGATTCGCGCAGGTTCGGGTCCAGTCGATCCCAGTTGCTCGCCATGCGTCCAGCTTACGGCCGGGGTACGACGGCGGCGGGCAGGGCGCCGCCTTACACGGCGCTGCGCGGTGCTCAAGGTAGGCTCGGCACATGGCTGATGCGCGGCGTCGCGCTGTGATCGCGGCCGCAACGACGGTGACTCCGGGGGCAGTCTCCGCCGCCCGTACACCTGGCCCCAAGGAGGACAGAGTGAAGCGGCATAAGTACAGCTACGGCGACGACTCCAGCCAGTGGGGGGAGCTTTTCCTGCCGGAGACCGCTGCAATCAAGGGTGTGGTCGTGGTGATCCACGGCGGCTACTGGCGCTCGCAGTACGGCGCGGAACTCGGCGAACCCCTGGCCAAGGACCTCGCGGCGCACGGCATGGCCGCCTGGAACCTGGAGTACCGCCGTGCCGGCAACGGCGGCGGCTGGCCCCATACGTTCGCGGATGTGCTGGCCGGCATCGACAAGCTCAGCGAGATTTCCGGTGAACACGGGATCGGCCTGGAGCGGGTTGTGGCGCTGGGACACTCGGCCGGCGGGCACCTGGCGGTGTGGGCGGCGGGACGAAACCGCCTCGCACAGCTCGGCGCCCCCGACGCGGACCGCCAGCTGCTCCGGCGTAACGGCGAGCACGCGGTGCACCTGACCGGCGTCGTCAGCCAGTCCGGCCTGCTCAACCTCGCGGAGGCCGAACGGCTCAACCTCAGCAACGGAGCGGTCAGCAACCTGCTGGGCGGGTCCTCGGAGAAATACCCGAAACGGCATAAATTCGCGGACCCGATGAGCGCGGTGCCGCTGCAGATTCCCGTCTATGCCGTCCATGGCACCGACGATGACACGGTTCCCGTGAGCCAGTCCGACTCCTACGCCGCGGCAGCCAAGTCCGCCGGCGCCCCCGTCCAACTCCTCAAGGTCCCCGGCGACCATTTCTCCCTGATCGATCCGAAGGCCGCCGCTTATCGGAAGTGCCGGGAACTGGTGCAAATCCTGCTCGGCTGAGTCGCCTCCGGTGCGGCCGCAACCCGGTGGTAGCGTGGCCCCTATGCAAGTAGAAGTCCCCGCCGTTCTGCGCCCCCTGGCCGCGGGCTTCACCAAGTTCCTCCGGGCGTTTGCGCCGCGCCACCCCGCCCAGGTGATAGTCCTCGGCTTTGCTGCTGCAGTCGCCGCAGGCACCGGACTGCTGCTGCTTCCGGTGGCCACGGCAAGCGGGGGCGGGGCCAGCCTGCTGGAGGCGCTGTTCACCGCGACCTCCGCGGTCTGCGTAACCGGGCTGATCACCGTGGACACGCCGGTGTTCTGGAGCGGTTTCGGGCAGGTGGTCATCCTGGTCCTGATCCAGATCGGCGGCTTCGGCGTGATGTCCTTCGGCACGCTGCTCGGGGTCCTGACCGCGCGCAGGCTGGGCCTGAGGTCACGGATTTCCGCCGCCGCCGAGACCAAGAGCAGCGGGTTCGGTGACGTCCGCCGGGTGCTGGTTGGAGTCCTGCTCATCAGCCTCGCGGTGGAGGCCGCGCTGACGCTGATCCTCACGGTCCGCTTCATGGCCGGCTACGGCTATCCGCTGGGCGAGGCGGCCTGGCACGGGGTGTTCCACTCCATCTCGTCCTTTAACAACGCAGGCTTTGCCCTGTATTCGGACAACCTGATCGGCTTCGTCGGTGACCCCTGGGTCTGCCTGCCGATCGCAGCCGCCGTGATCATCGGCGGACTCGGGTTCCCGGTCCTCTTCGAACTGGGCCGGCAATACCGGCGTCCGATCCACTGGAGCATGAACACGAAACTCGTCCTCGTCGGCTCCGCCATCCTCCTCGCCGGCGGCACCGTCTTCCTCACCGCCGTCGAATGGGCCAACCCGGCAACGCTCGGTGGACTCCATCCAGTTGAACGGGTGCTGGCCGGCTTCTTCCAGTCCGTCATTACCCGCACCGCAGGCTTCAACAGCATCGACATTGCCCAGATGAACCCGGTGTCCTGGCTGGGCATGGACATCCTGATGTTCATCGGCGGCGGCCCGGCCGGTACCGCCGGCGGCCTGAAGATCACCACCTTCGCGGTGCTGTTTTTCATCCTCAGCACCGAGCTTCAGGGGGGAACCGCCGTCAATATTTTCGGCAAGCGCCTGTCCCGCGCCGTGCACCGCCAGGCCATCACCGTCGTGCTCCTGGCGATTGCCCTGGTCACCGGCTCGACGATGTTCCTGATGCTGATCACGGACTTCGGGCAGGAGCGAATCCTGTTCGAGGTCATTTCGGCCTTCGCCACGGTCGGGCTGTCCACCGGCATTACGGCCGCGATGCCGCCGGCCGGACAGCTAGTGCTGATCCTGCTGATGTTCGTCGGGAGGCTCGGCCCGGTGACGCTCGGCGCGGCCCTGGCCCTGCGCGAACGACCCCCGCTCTATGAATACCCCAAGGAAAGGCCCCTCATTGGCTAGGAACATGTTCTCGTCCCATTCCGCTTCCGTTTCCGCCACAGCCAGGGCGTCATCGGTCGTGGTCATCGGGCTGGGCCGCTTTGGCGGTTCGCTGGCCCTGGAGCTGGAGGCGCAGGGCACCGAGGTGCTCGGCATCGACGCCAACGAGGAAATCGTCCAGTCCTTCAACGGGCTCCTCACCCATGTGGTCCGGGCGGACTCGACCAAGGAAGAGGTGCTGCGCCAGCTCTCGGTCCATGAATTCGACCGGGCGGTGGTCGGAATCGGCTCGGATATCGAAGCGAGCATCCTCACGACATCCCGGATCCTGAAATTCCAGCGCCCCCAGATCTGGGCGAAGGCCATCAGTGAGCCGCACGCGGAGATCCTTGGCCAGCTCGGCGTCGAGCACGTCATCCGGCCCGAACACGACATGGGCAAGCGCGTCGCGCACCTTGTTCTCGGTTCAATTCTTGACTACGTGGAGTTCGAGGACGACTTCGTCATGGTCCGGACCAGTCCGCCAACCGTCGCCCGCGACCGGCCCCTGGGGGTCCTCGGCCTCCGGGACAAATATGACATCACGATCGTCGCTGTCAAACGCCCCGGCGGAAAATGGGGCCACACGACGGCGCAAACGGTGCTTTACGACGACGACCAGATCATCGTCCAGGGCACCAAAGCCAAGGCCGAACGGTTCAGCACAATGGCCTGACCCACTAGACTGGGTGGCAGGTGCGCCGGGAAGTCTGGTCGGCATAGATCTGTCGACCCAAAATTTAGGACTCCCGCATGAGCCCCACGCCATCTCCCGCCCCGCCGCGTCTGACAATTTTTGGCCGCGGCAGCTACGCCGAATCCCTCCGGATCGGCGAGATCCTCCGCAAGGAGACCGTTGGCGGCGCCCTCCTCGTTGCCGCCGCGGTGATCGCCCTGATCTGGGCCAACTCACCGGTTTCCGAGAGCTACTTCGCCCTGAGGGACTTCAAATTCGGCTACGAACCGTGGCACCTGGATTTGAGTCTGGGGACCTGGGCGGCCGACGGGCTGCTGGCGATTTTCTTCTTCCTCGTAGGACTCGAACTCAAGCGTGAATTCATCGCCGGGGACCTGCGCCAGCTGGACAAATCGATCGTTCCGGTCGCTGCGGCCGTCGGCGGGGTCGCCATCCCGGCGGTGATCTACACCCTCGTGAACCTCGCGAGCCCGGAGACCCTGCGCGGCTGGGCCATCCCCACCGCCACCGACATCGCCTTCGCCGTCGCCGTGCTGGCCATCATCGGCTCGCACCTTCCCAGCGCCCTGCGGATTTTCCTGCTGACCCTGGCCGTGGTGGATGACCTGATCGCCATCACGATCATCGCCGTCTTCTACACCAGCGACCTCCAATGGATGCCGCTGCTGCTGGCCCTGGTTCCGCTGGCCCTTTACACCTACCTGGCGCACAAATACCGGCGCTTCTTCGGGATGAAGGCTCCCGCTGCCTGGCTGATCCTCCTCCCGCTCGGTGCCGTCACCTGGGCTCTCGTGCATGCCTCGGGCATCCACGCGACGGTGGCGGGCGTGCTGCTCGGGATCGCCATCCCGGTGCTGCGCTCCCAGGCCAGCGGCGGCCCCGCGGCCGGCCCGGGCCTCGCGGAGATCTTCGAGCACCGGTTCCGCCCGATCTCGGCCGGCGTCGCCGTCCCGATCTTCGCGTTCTTCTCCGCCGGCGTCGCCGTGGGCGGAGGAGCAGGACTCGGCTCCGCGCTGACCGGCCCGGTGGCCGTCGGCATCATCATGGCTCTGGTTCTCGGCAAGCCGATCGGCATCATGGGCACCACCTGGCTGCTCACGAAGGTCACCAAGGCCCGGCTGGACACCAGTTTCAAATGGATTGACGTCTTCGGAGTGTCCCTGCTGGCAGGAATCGGCTTCACCGTTTCGCTTCTGGTGGCTGAGTTGAGCTTCGGCCACGGCAGCGTCCACGACGACCATGCCAAGGTGGGTATCCTCGCCGCCTCCATGCTGGCCGCCCTGCTCGCCACGCTGGTGCTGAGGACCCGGAACCGGCAGTACCGGCAGGCGGAAGAGGCGGAGAAGGTCGACTCGGACCACGACGGGATTCCGGACGTGTACCAGCAGGACCCCACCACCCGATAGGCCCGACGGCGGCGCCGGGACACCCGACGCAGGCCGGCCGCCGGTGCCGGGACGCCCGACGCCGGCCCGGCAGCCCGCCGTCGACGTCGGAAGGCCCGCCGTCGCCGCCGGAATTCCGCAGCAAATCGAGGCTTGCATTCATACCCTGGGGGGTTTGATCATGGAGGTACGCAGCCCGGCGGCCATCCGGCCATGGCCTGCGAGGCACGCCAGGAGGAAAGCATGGACGTCATCGTCATCGAGACCACACAGCTCGGGGACCGCAGCTACCTCGTCCATGACGGCGCCGTGGCGCTGGTCATTGACCCGCAGCGGGACACGGACCGCGTCGAAGCGGCCGCCCGCGCTGCCGGCGTGACCATCACGCACGTCGCCGAGACCCACATCCACAACGACTACCTCAGTGGCGGGCTGGAACTGGCCAGGGCGCACGGTGCGAACTACCTCGTGAATGCTGCCGATCCGGTGAAGTTCGAGCGGCAGCCGATCACGGACGGGCAGTCCGTCCAGGTCGGCTTACTGACAGTCAAAGCGGTCGCCACGCCTGGCCACACCCACACCCACCTGTCCTTCATCGTCGACGACGGCGGGCAGCAGGCGGTCTTCTCCGGCGGAAGCCTGCTCTACGGCTCGGTCGGACGCACGGATCTTGTCGGCGCCGGGGACACACTTGGCCTCACACATGACCAGTACGCCTCCGTGCGCCGCCTCGTCGGGGAGGCCGTGCCCGAAGCCGCCCTGTTCCCGACCCACGGCTTCGGATCGTTCTGCTCCTCCGGTCCTGCCAGCGGCGCCGGAGCCTCCACCATCGGGGATCAGCTCACCAGCAACCACGCCCTGACGGACCCGGACGAGGACCACTTCGTCCAGGAGCTCATCGCCAACCTCACCGCCTATCCCTCCTACTACGCCCACATGGGTGTCACCAACGCCGCCGGTCCCGGTCCCGCGGACCTGGCCGTGCCGGAATCGCTCGACCCCACGGAACTCACTCGGCGCCTCGCGGACGGCGAGTGGGTCGTGGACCTCCGCCGCCGCGTGGCCTTCGCCAGCAACCACCTGCTGGGCAGCGTGAGCTTCGAATACGGCACCAGCTTCAGCACCTACCTGGGCTGGATCCTGCCCTGGGGCGAGCAGCTGACCCTGGTGGGGTCCCGCGGCGACGTGGAAAAAGCCATCCGCGACCTTTCCCGGATCGGTATTGAATCCCCGGACGCCGCCCTCGGGACGGACCCGCACACCCTGGCGCCCCGCGCCGCGCTCGCCTCCTATCCCCGCGTGGGCTGGGACGGGATGCTCGCGGGCCGGGCTCCGGGGGACACCGTCATCGATGTGCGCCGTGCCGACGAATACGCCGTCTCACGGGTGGCCGGGGCGGTCAATGTCCCGCTGCACGAACTGCTGCGGCAGCTTAATGCCGTCCCCGCCGGAACGTTGTGGGTGCATTGCACCTCCGGTTACCGCGCCGGCATCGCCGCGAGCCTGTTCCAGCGGGCCGGCAGGGATGTGGTCCACGTCGACGCCAAATTCGCCGACGCCGGGCCTGCCGGAATCGCGGTGGACAGCGCCCCGCTCTCCCCGGCCTGACCAAGCGCCTCCGCTCGAATCACAGGGGGCGCCGGAACCTGTTCTCTGGCAGAGTATGAGCATGCTCACAGTTATTGGCGAGGGCCTGGTCGATGTGGTCCAGCGCTCCTCCGGTGTCCAGGCCCACGTCGGTGGCAGTCCCCTCAACGTTGCCGTCGGGCTGGCCCGGCTGGACCACCCGGTGCAATTCATCGGCCGCTACGGCCGCGACCCCTACGGCGAAGCGGTGGCGGCCCACCTCAAGTCCAGCTCCGTACTGCTCCCGGTCGGCCCGGACGAGCTCCCCACGTCCGTGGCCACCGCCCTGATCGACGACGACGGCGCCGCCAGCTACACCTTCGAGCTCGCCTGGGAGCTGCCCGGGCTCGCGGAGCGGCTTCCGTTTATGCTGCAGGCCACGACGCTGCTGCACACCGGCTCGATCGCCACGATGCTGGCTCCGGGGGCGGCCGAGGTGCTCAACGCCGTCGAACATGCCCATCCCATGGCGACCATCAGCTTCGACCCCAACTGCCGGCCCAGCATCATCACCGACGTGGACTACGCCCGCCGGCAGACGGAAAAGTTCGTCACCCTGGCCGACGTGGTCAAAGCCTCGGACGAGGATCTCGAGTGGCTGTATCCCGGAGTCGATCCGCTGGATTCGGCCCGGCGCTGGCTCTCGCTCGGCGGCTCGGAGGGCCCCGCCATGGTGGTGGTCACCCGCGGCGGCCAGGGTCCCTGGGGCGTGAACGGCGCCGGCGAGGCGCACTTCCCGGCTCCGGCCGTGAACGTGGTGGACACTGTCGGCGCCGGGGATTCCTTCATGGCCGCGCTGCTGTCCGCAGTCGTGGACCTGGGCCTGGACGGGGCACAGAACCGCAAGGATCTGCGCGAGCTCTCCGCCGAAACCCTCCGCGAACTTCTCGCGCACGCGGCCTGGGCCGCCGCGGTCACCGTTTCCCGGGCCGGCGCGAACCCGCCCGGCCGAGCGGAACTGAACCGGATGGAGCTCGGCTCACCGGCCCCGCACCCCAGGGAAACCGTGGGCAGCGACCCCGAAAGCGCAGAACTCCCCAGCAACTGAAAGGCAGCCATGGCACACCACGATGCCCCGTCCTTCCGCGTCAGCAGTGAGTCGTTCCAGGACGGCCAGACCCTGCCGGCCGCCCAGCGCGGCGCCTCCACCGGCGCCGGGGCCAAGGACGAGTCGCCGCAGCTGAGCTGGAGCGGCGCCCCGGCCGGGACCCTGAGCTACGCCGTCACCGTGTTCGACCCGGACGCCCCCGGCCGCGGCGGATTCTGGCACTGGGCCGTTCTCGACGTCCCCGCCGACGTCACCTCCCTGCCGGCCGGCGCGGGATCGCGCCAGACCGGGCACCTGCCGCCTGGTGCTTTCCAGCTGAAGAACGACGGCGGCAGCACCGGCTATATGGGCGCGGCGCCGCCCAAGGGCCACGGCCCGCACCGGTACGTCGTCACCGTCCACGCCCTCGATGTCGCCCATTCGGGACTCGACGCCGGAGCCCGCCCGGCGAAGCTCGAAGCGCACCTCGCCCCGCACACCCTGGCTAAAGCAAGCCTGACCGGCATCTACGAGCGCCACTAGGCACCGAGGGCCACCCCTGCCGCCGCCCGCCGGCGCGCCCACGCCCACGCCCGCCGCCACACACTCCCGTCCCGCCTCACCCGCGCCGCCGCCAGCCCAGCACGCCGACGAAGACCCGGCACGCCTCACGCGATTTCGACGATGACCCGACGGCCCTGCACCGCCCCGGAGCGCGCCACCGCACCGCCCCGGAGCGCGCCACCGCCCCGCCCCGCCACCGCGCCGCCTCGGCCCCGGCCCAGGAACCCGCCACCGCACCGCCCACGTAGACTGGCAGTATGCGGCTGGTAGCAAGTGACATTGACGGAACGATCCTCGGCCACGACGGCAAAATCAGTGACCGGACCGTCCGCGCGTTCCACGCCTGCCGCGACGCCGGCGTTGAACTCGTCTTCGTCACGGGACGCCCGCCACGCTGGTTGCACCCCCTCCAGGAGCAGCTGGGCCACGCCGGCACCGTGATCTGCTCCAACGGCGCCGTCGTCTGGGACTTGGAAGCGGACCGCCTGGTCTCCGCCCGGGGCCTGCAGCTTGATGCCGTGTTTGAGGCCCGCCGCATCATCCAGCGGCTGCGCCCGTCCGCGCTCTTTGCCGCCGAGACGTTGACCGGCTTCCACCTTGAACCCGGGTTTATCGAGGACGGCTCCAGCAGGCTCCTCGCCGAGTACGCCCCCGCGCCGCTGCACACCACGCTCACCGCGGCGGACTCCGTGGTGAAGTTCCTCGCCATAGTCCGGGAAGGCACGGCCGACGATTTCCTGGCCGAAATCACGCCCGCCGTCGCCCACCTCGCCGCGGCAACCCACTCCGCGCCGAACATGCCGCTGCTGGAACTCTCGCTGCCGGGCGTCAACAAGGCCGTCACCCTGGCCGAATATGCGGCCGCCCTGGGGGTCGACTCCGCCGATGTGGTGGCCTTTGGGGACATGCCCAACGACATCGAGATGCTGCGCTGGGCCGGCGACGGCTACGCGATGGCCAGCGGCCACCCCGAGGCCATCCTCGCCGCCGGGCAGCAGGCACCGCACTTCGACGACGACGGCGTCGCACAGATCCTCGAGGCCAAGCTCGCAGCCCTGGGCATCCGGCTGCCCTGAGCGGCCTCTGGCCTTCCCTGACGGCCCGCAGTAAGCCGCCCCGCACGGACAACGGACTCCCAGCTGACAGTCAACTAATGTTCACCTTCGCGCCCTACGCTGGAACTTCACGACGGAACAGCTGACTTACGGTGGGAAAATCATGGCTAAGTACCGCACGGACAAGACGGACGACGCCCCGCTGCGCCGGGTGACGCCGGACGAGCGATGGAAGAGCCTGCGGCAGGGCGACCGGGTCAACGTCAGGTTGGCGCCCGGCTACGAAACTGAGGGACTGGTGGACGCCATCACGGAGGACCACACCGCAGTGTGGGTGAACCTCGACGGCGGCCGCGGCCGCACTCTCTTGCACTGCAGTGACGGCGTGGAAATCCTCCCGCCCGCGAACTGAGCCGACCTCCGCCGCCGGACTGCGTCCGTTCACCGGAGCGTGTTCACCGCTACCGGACTGCGCCTGTTCACCGGAGACTGTTCACCGCAGCATCTGTACCGCAGCCTGCCCCGCCCCGCAGTCCCCGGGCTCCGATAGGCTTCAAATGTGAGCACCCCGCACCCCTTCTTCGCTGCCGACGACGGCCCGGTGCTTCCCGTGGCGATGGCCCACCGCGGCTTCTCCCGGGATGGCCGGGAGAACTCGATGGCCGCGTTCCGCGCCGCCGTCGACCTGGGGTTCCGCCACCTGGAGACCGACGTGCACACCACCGCCGACGGCGTGCTGCTGCTGTTCCACGACGAAACCCTCGACCGGATCACGGACGGCCGCGGCCGGATCTCCGAACTCCGGGCGGAGACCGTGGCGCTGGCGCGGATCGGCGGCACCGAGCCCATCCCGCTGTTCGAGGAACTCGCCACCGCCTTCCCGGAGGTCCGGCTGAACCTCGACATCAAGGACTGGAACTCGGTGTACACCCTGGCCGCGGCGATCGAACGGTACGGTCTGCATGACCGTGTACTGATCGCGAGCTTCTCGGACCGCCGGCGCCGGGCCGTGCTGAAACAGCTGAGCCGCCCCGCCGCGAGCTCGGCCGGTATCGTGTCCAACGCCCTCTTCGTCCTGCTGGGCCCCGTTCTCCCGGCACCCCTGCTGCGTCGCACGGCGGGACGGGCGCTCCGCGGCGTCGACGCCCTGCAGGTGCCGGTGAGGTACGGTGCCGTGCCCGTGGTGACGCCCGGCTTCATCCGCCGCGCCCACCGGCACGGGCTGCAGGTGCACGTCTGGACCGTCAACGATCCCGCGGAAATGCACCGGCTGCTGGACCTTGGCGTGGACGGGATCGTCACCGACCGCGCGGACCTGCTCAAGGAAGTCCTGCAGGAACGCGGCGGCTGGCCCGGCTGACAGCGGCCGGAGCGGGTCAGGAACCGAGTTCCATCATCAGCGGTGGAAGCTCCTCCGTGAGTTCGCGGGCGAGATAGCCGAGGCCGCCCAGCCGGCTCGCAAGCCGGTCGCCGGCGGCCGCATGCAGATGGGTGCCCCAGCAGACGGCTTGGGCGTCCGTGGTTCCCCGCGCCCGCAGCCCGGCGATTGTCCCGGACAGCACGTCGCCGGATCCCGAGGTGCCGAGCCCGCTGTGTCCGGTGGTGATTTCCCACAGCGAGGCCCGGGTGCCGCCGGCCTCAGCGCCGACCGTTCCGGAGTCCGGCCGGCCGCCAGCCCCGCTCGGCCGCGCGATCACACCCTGGCAGCTCACCACAGCACAGTACTTCTCCGCGAGTTCCGGCACGTCCCGGGCCAGCTCCCCGGCGTCGTGCCCCAGCAGGATCCCCGCCTCGGTGACATTCGGGGTCAGGATCAGCCGACCCGCCCAGGGGCCCAGCTCCCCGGCCAGCTCGGGCAGGCTGCCGAGGGCGAAGGCATCGAGGATGATGGCCGGCGGCTGCTTCCCCGCCGGCACCTTGAGGAGTCCGCGAAGCAACGCGGTGGCCTCGTCCTTGTCGTCGAGGCCCGGGCCGATCAGGACCGCGTCCGCGGCTTCGACCGGTGCTGCGAGGACGGCGGCTGCCGAAGAGCCCTTGACCGTGCCCGAGGCGGTTTCCGGCAGCCTGAGCACGCCCGCCTCGGGCAGCGCGACCGCGAGGTGCACGGCTACGGATTCTGCCACGGCCAGGGTGAGCCGTCCGGCGCCGGAGCGCAGCGCGGCCACCCCTGCGAGCAGCGCGGCCCCCGGCGTTATCCGCGCCCCGCCGATCACCAGCACCGATCCGCGGTCGTCCTTGCCGGAGCCGCCGCCGGGCAGCGGCCAGTCGCGCAATAGGGACGGTGTGACGGGCTCGGGGCGGACCGGCTCCCGCCCGGCCCCGGTGGCAGACTCACCGCGGGTGGACATTGGTATCTCCTGCGTGTTCGGTCACCGGGACCCCTTCGCTCATCAGGTGATCTGCCACGTTGAAACTCTCCAGTTGCCACGGGCCGGTGCCGGCGGGCCGGACGAAGCGGCTCACGGAGGCATTGAGAATCGCGGAGCTGGCGGCGATGTCCAGCACCTCGCGCTCCGTCAGCCCTTCCAGGATGTAGCGGAACAGCAGGATGACGGCGTCGTGGCAGACCAGCAGCACCCGCTGGCCGGGGTACAGGCGGTCCAGGTCGGCCAGCAGGGAGCGCAAGCGGAGGACGACGTCGGCCCACGATTCGCCGCCGGGCGGGCGGTAGTAGAACTTGCCCAGCCAGCGCCGCCGTTCGGCCTCCTGCGGGAGCCTGGCCTCCACGCCGGCCGAGGTGAGCATGTCCAGGATGCCGAGCTCGCGGTCACGCAGCCGCTCATCCAGCAGGGGCTGGGTCTGCCAGCCTCCGGTGTGGACGGCCAGTTCCGCCGTCTGCCGGGCCCGCAGATACGGCGAAGTCCAGACGGCGCCACGCCGGTCCTCCGGGAATCCCGCGAGCAGGCGGCCGAGCGCCAGCGCCTGCTCCCGCCCGGTTCCGGACAGTTCGACGTCGGCGTCGCGCGCCGGAACGTTGATGACGTGCGCCCCGGACTGGTGCGCCAGGGTGGCGGCCACATTCCCCTGGCTCTCGCCATGCCGGACGAGCACAAGCTCGGTGATGCCGGGCGGACCGTTGACGCCGGACAGATTGTCCGTGCCAGGCCGACCGGTCATGCCCTGGCGGGCCTTTCCGTCTTCCTCCACCGTTACCCCCTGAGTCCGGGTCGAATCCGTGTGGGTGCCACGTTACTCCCGACGCCCGGGCCTGTCGCCGGAGCCCGCCCTGTCGCCGACGCCGGGGCCTGTCGCCGCGGGCCCGGCATGGGAGTGCGCGGGGGAGCAGGCGCCGCGGCTGGCAGGATGGGACCATGCGCATTCTGATCGCCCCGGACAAGTTCAAAGGCTCGCTGACAGCCGCCGAAGCCGCTTCTGCCATCGCCGAAGGTGCCTTGCGGGTCTATCCCGACGCCGAGGCCATCCAGTTTCCGGTGGCGGACGGCGGCGAAGGAACCCTCGAGGCGGCCGTCGCCGCCGGGTACGAGGAGCGGCTGAACGCCGTCGTCGGACCGATCCTGGCGCCCGTTGGCGCCGCGTGGGCGATCCGGAAGGACGCTTTCGGCAGGGCCACCGCCGTGATCGAAACCGCGCAGGCCTCCGGCCTGGCCCACATGGATCCCACCCCGGCCAACGCCCTGCGGGCGCACAGCTACGGCTGCGGGCAGCTGATTGCGGCCGCCCTCGACGCCGGTGCAACGGAGATCGTGCTGGGCCTGGGCGGCTCGGCAATGAGCGACGGCGGCAGCGGGGCCTTGCGCGCGCTGGGCCTGAAGCCGCTCGACGCCGCGGGCAACGTGGTGCCGCTCGGGGGCGGTTCGCTCGCTGAGGTGTCGCAGCTCGATGTCAGCGGCCTTGATCCGCGGCTGGGCGCCGTGAAGTTCCGGATCGCCGTCGACGTGCAGAACCCGCTGGTTGGCAGCGACGGCGCAGCCCATGTGTTCGGCCCGCAGAAAGGCGCCGACGAGGACGCCGTGGAGCTGCTCGACGCCGGCCTCCGCAACTGGGCCTCGGTGCTGCGCCAGGCCACCGGACGGGACGTCAACGTTCCCGGCGCGGGGGCGGCCGGTGGGTTCCCGGCGTCGTTCCTGGCCTTCAGCAACGCAGCCCTGGAAAGCGGCTTCGAACTGGTCGCCGGGCTCACCGGGCTGGCCGGCAAGCTCGCGCAGGCGGACCTGGTGATCACCGGCGAGGGCTCCCTCGATGCCCAGTCGCTGGCCGGCAAGGCACCGATTGCGCTCGCCGATGCCGCCCACAGCCTCGGGATTCCCGTGATCGTGGTCGCCGGACGGATCCTGGTTACCCCGGAAGAGCTCGCCCAGCATGGTGTGGTGGCCGCGGCGCAGCTGCTGGATGTGGCCGGCAGCCCGGACGACGCGGTCGCAAACGCCGCGAAGTACCTGGCCTGGGCCACCAGCCAGGTGCTCGAGGGGGCCTGAGCGCTCAGGCCCCCGTCTCATAGTGCGGCTCCGCGACCGGCTTGGATTCGGGGGAGCCCCGCTCGCGCAGGTACACCGACGCGCCGACGAGGACAGCCACGGCCAGGAATTCACTTTGCCAGTTCTGGAAGGATTCGAACCAGAAGCGGCTGGTCGCCAGATACTCCAGGACCGTCACTGGCGCCTGCCCGTGACTCTGCTGCTCGGAACTGTATTCCTCGCTGCCGCCGACCGCGTGGAGTGTCATCGACGCCAGGAACAGCAGCAGGAACATGATCGACAGGGAGTGTTCATAGAGCTTGAGGACCCAGCCGCCGCGCCGCACCGGCCACGGGGCGGTTTTTTTGAGGGCCGCGTCCCGGGGATCCTCATCCTGCGGGGCATCCCGGTCCATGGGCTTGGACTCTGAGGATCCTTTCTGGAAAAGGAACACCGTCAGGATGACGTACATGCCCATCTGCAGGAACTCGGACTCCCAGTTCTCAAACGTCGCCTCCAGGAAGGCGCCCGTGCCGAGGTACTGCAGCACTGTCACGGCAGGCTCGCCGTGGGCCAGCTGGTCCTCGCTGTAGGCGGCGGCTCCGCTGAAGACCATGCCGCCGAAGAACAGCAGGAACATGCCGATGTTGGCCAGCATCAGTCCGTGTTCCTTGACCCATCCGCTGTCATTTGCCGGCTGGGTGCTGGGTTGTTTGCGTGCGGCGTTTGCCATGTTTAAATCCTCTCTGCGGTCCGCCGGCGGAGCCTGCTCGGCACGTAAACGAGCAGGATGAGCAGCACCGCCAACAGCGTCGCCGCGGCAGTCAATCCCGCCGTCCGGCCTGCCGCGACGTCGAAGACCAGCGCGGAGGTGCCGACGCTGAGGAGCCCGACGCCGGCCAGGGCAACCTTTGCGATCCGGTCCGCGCTCGCCACGAGGGCCGCCCGGAGATGCAGGCGGAACAGGCGCCGGTGCACACTGACCGGGAGCAGGATCAGTGCTGTGGTGAGCGCGGCCAACGCCACGTTGGCGAGGTAGAGGTTGGTCTGGAAATCGTCCAGCGACTCGAACTTCGACTGGAACGGCAGGGTCAGCAGGAAGCCAGCCAGGAGCTGCACCCCGGTCTGCAGCACCCGCAGCTCCTGCAGCAGCTCCATCCAGTTGCGGTCCAGTTTCTCGATGGCGGACTCGTTCCGCTGGTCCGAATCCGGCCCATGCCGAGCGGGCCCGTTTGGCGCTGATTCGTTCCGGGCGGGCTCGTTCTGACCTGACTCGGTCCGAGCCGATTCGGAGCGAGCGGACACCGGCTCTGGGTTGGACACTGTTCGCCTCCGGGAGACTGCGGATCAAACTGCGGGGGGCAGCTAACACTCAACCTAGGCTTGAGCGTTACCAAATTCAAGCAACTACTAAGTCTGCTGATGAATCTCCGGTAGGGTGGAACTGTTTACATCACGGGGTCAGCTTTCGAAGGCCGGGGCAGCGCCCACGGCCGGGAAAGTCGCCCTTGGAAAACCGACACGTTGGTAGGTGGACTATGAGTGATTCAAGCAAGCAGCCGGACCAGCCGCGCGACCCCCGGGGCGGCTACTACTCCGGGCCGTTCCCGGAGCAGGTGCAGGAACAGCCGGGCCTGACCGCGCCCATGGATCCCCAGCCGGACCACGGCGAGGAGAGCTACGAAGGCAGCCGTGCGCTCGAAGGCAAAGCCGCGCTGATTACCGGCGGGGACTCGGGAATCGGCAAGGCGGTGGCCATCGCCTTCGCCCGCGAGGGCGCCGACGTCGCCATCTCCTACCTGCCGGAGGAGGAAGCCGATGCGCAGGACACCGCCGCGTGGATCCGCAAGACCGGGCGCAGGGCGCTGCTGCTCGCCGGCGACGGGCGCAGTGAGGATTTCGCCACCAGAATCGTGGACGACGTCCTCGCCGAGTTCGGCCGGCTGGACGTCCTGGTGCTGAACGCGGCCTACCAGAAGAACCGCGAGAGCTTCGAGTCACTCCCCACCGAGGAGTTCGACCGCGTCTTCAAGACCAACCTCTACTCGCTGATCTGGACCGCGCGGGCCGCGGTACCGCACCTGAAGGCCGGCGCGTCGATCATCACGACGGCGTCGATCCAGGCATTCAATCCTTCGCCCCAGCTCATCGACTACGCCATGACCAAGGCTGCGCAGGTCGCCTTCACCAAGGCGCTGGCCCAGGAGCTCGGCCCAAAGGGAATCCGCGTAAACGCCGTGGCTCCGGGCCCCATCTGGACGCCGCTGATCCCGGCGACCGAGTGGCCGGACAAGCTGCCCACTTTCGGCCTGGACACCCCGCTGCAACGCGCGGGGCAGCCCGCGGAACTTGCGCCGGCCTACGTGCTCCTGGCCTCCGACCACGGCTCCTACATCTCCGGCGCGGTGGTTCCGGTCACCGGGGGCAGGGGCCTCTGAGCCGCCCCCGTATCGCACAGGGTTCGAATTCCAACGTCAATTTTTCAAGCACGGGAGGAACGCTATGACTGAGCAGAATCAGCAGGATCCGATCGAAGAGGCCGGCGGCTACGGTACGCCGACGGCGGAGCAGGAAATGCCCGGCGGCGACACACAGAAGTTCGCCCAGCCCCGCGAGGAAGAAGCGTTCGACGCCGCCGGACTCAGCCAGGACAGCCCGGACGGGGAGACCTACCCGGCCGGCGCTCCCGACCTGAGCCAGTTTGGCGCTGAAGACCAAGACAGTGCAGGAGAACCCGGAGCAGGACGCTTCGGAGGAACGGAGGAACAAATGAGTTCAGAAAACGCCAGCACCACCCCCGGTTACGACGCCGACGCCTCGGAGAATTCCGAGGCGGCCATGCCATCCTCGGAAGCGGAGATGGACGAGTCCAACACCGAGCAGCCCGACGCCGGACGTCCCTTCTCCTCGGAGCCCGGCCAGGACGCGGCCGGTCTGCCCGACGGATCCGGAACGGACCTGCCCGAGGAAAAATCCCCGAAGGACCGCGACGCCGACGATGAGGAAGCCTTCGACGCCGGCTAAGCCGGGAGCGGCATTGAGCAATGCCCTACAGCGAAGGCCGGGAGCCGTGCACCATGTCGGTGTCCGGGTCCCGGCCTTTCGGTTGCGGCGGGCTGGCGCCCGAGGGCGTCTAGCGGCGCTTCTTTGGAGCCCGTTTGATCGCGGCCGTGGCGGCCGCCACGGGGCCTTCCGTTTCCGGCTCGGCAACCGTGCCGCGGGCCTTCGCGACCGCCTTCATGCCGTGGTAGATCACCAGGGCCGCAGCCGAGCCGAGGGCGATGCCGGTGAACTTCAGGTCCCCGATGGTCCAGGTGTAGTCCGCGATGCCAATGATCAGCGCCACGGCCGCGGTCGTCAGGTTGATCGGGTTGGAGAAGTTCACCTTGTTCTGGACCCAGATCTTGACGCCCAGGACGCCGATCATGCCGTACAGCATGGTCGCCGCGCCGCCAAGCACCCCGGCCGGGACGGTGGCGATCACTTCGCCGAATTTCGGCGAGAAGCTCAGCACCACGGCGAAGACACCGGCCACCCAGTAGGCCGCCGTCGAATAGACCTTCGTCGCGGCCATCACGCCGATGTTTTCCGCGTAGGTCGTGGTCCCGGATCCGCCGCCCATGCCGGCCAGCACTGTGGCGGCGCCGTCGGCCATCAGCGCACGCCCGGAGACGCCGTCGAGGTTCTGCCCGGTCATGGCGGACACGGACTTCACATGGCCGATGTTCTCGGCCACCAGCACCAGCACCACCGGCACGAACAGGCCGACGACGCCGAGGTGGAACTCGGGGGCCTGGAAGAACGGGAGCCCCACCCAGGCCGCGGAGTCGACCTTGGAGAAGTCCACTTCGCCGCGGATCATTGCCACGAGGTAACCCACCACAACGCCGACCAGGATGCTGAGCCGGCCGAGGATGCCGCGGAAGAAGACGCTGACGACGATGATCGTGGCGAGGGTGATGAGGGCCGTGACCGGGGCGGCGTCGAAATTGTTCTTCGCTGCGGGGGCAAGGTTGAGGCCGATCAGTCCCACGATCGCGCCCGTCACGATGGGCGGCATCAGGCGGTTGATCCAGCCGGCCCCGAACTTCTGCACCACCGCGCCGATGATTGCCAGCCCGACGCCGGCCAGCACCACGCCGCCCAGCGCGCCGGCGACGCCGTACTGCTGCTGCGAGGCCATGATCGGGGCGATGAACGCGAAACTGGAACCGAGGTAGCTCGGCACCTGGCCCTTGGTGATCACCAGGAACAGCAGCGTGCCGATGCCTGAGAAGAACAGCGTCGTTGCCGGCGGCATGCCCGTGATGATCGGTACCAGGAAGGTGGCGCCGAACATGGCGACAACGTGCTGCATTCCGACGCCAATGGTCAGGGGCCAGGCAAGGCGCTCATCCGGCTTCACGACCTCGCCCGGGCGGATGGACTTGCCGTTGCCGTGGAGCTTCCATTTGGTACCGAGCATGCTCATTGCCGGAGCCTTTCAGTGAATGTGTGGTGGGGCGGGAAGGAATCTTCCGGAGCAACTTTACCGCGCCGGTGTTTCCGGCATGCTTCGCCGGAGGCCGCGCTGTGCCGGACGTCACGGGGCGTTACGGGAAGCACCCCGCATAGCTTGAAGTTGCAACTATAGACAGTAACAAGTGGCCGCCGTCCCGGCGGGCACACCCAGCGAAAAGGACGCCCATGACGATCGCCCATGACGAAGCAGTAATCGACGCCGCCGCAGTGGATGCCATCTTTGCCGAGGCCCGCACCGCCAACACCTTCACCGGCGAGGTCACCGACGAGCAGGCCCGGGCCATCTACGAACTCACCAAATTCGGTCCTACCGCCTTCAACTCGCAGCCGCTGCGCGTGACGTACGTCCGGTCCGCGGAAGCCCGCGCCACTTTGGTCGAAAAGCTCTCCAACGGCAACCGCGCCAAGACTGCGACCGCACCGCTCGTGGCAGTGCTCAGCTATGACACCTCCTGGCAGGAGCAGTGGGACAGCTTCCTGCCCGGCTACAACGCACCCAAAGCGATGTACGACGCCGCCCCGGACCTCGCCGCTGCCACCGGCAACAACAACGCGCACCTGCAGGCCGGCTACTTCATCCTCGCCGTCCGGTCCCTGGGCTTCGCTGCAGGACCGATGACGGGCGCTGACTTCACCGCGATTGACCAGGCTTTCTTCCCCGACGGCGACCAGAAGAGCTTCCTCGTGGTCAACATCGGCCAGCCCGCTGCCGACGCCTGGGGTGCTCCGAAGCCGAAGTTCGCTTACGAGGACGTCGTCCGCACGGTCTGACAGCAATGCCGGCGCGGACGTGCACCCGGCGTCGGGCTGGCGCGGAAGTGCCCCCGGCACCATGGGGGACAGACCGGAGGCACTCGGGACGCAATTCTGCGGTTGAACGCAAGGCCGCATCCGGGGCCGCTTCCCAGTTTAGTCCGCATCGGGGCGCAACCACAGGGCCACCGGTTGGCTTCGTCGCGGAGTCCGCGGTGCTGCACCACGGGACGCCCCGGGGCCCGGCAGGTCACATCGGAGACAGTAGTCACACATATCGTGCCGCCGGGTGCCATACTAAAGGTCACCTGCGGCGCGGAGTCGGCGCAAATCGGGCAATTGCGAGCGGACCGGGGGGCCACTACATGATGCTTGACACCGCGACCCTGAGGGTCGCCCTGGCGGTGGTCGATCTGACCCTCCTGCTGCTTTTTTACTTCATCACTTACCGCCGGACACGCTCGTCCTACAGCGGCTGGTGGTGCCTGGCGCTGCTGCTGTTCCTGTCCGGCAATGCGGCCTATCTGCTGGACCATACGCCGTACCAGATCTGGGGCAACCCGCTCGGGAACGTGCTCCTCGTCGCGGGCGCGGGCAGTATCTGGGCGGGGGCACGGTCACTGCGGACCACGGTTCCCCGCCTTTGGTACCTCGCCGCCGGACCGGTAATCACCGCCCTGGTCTCGGTACTGGACCAACCGGCCACCAATACGTGGTCCGGTGCGCCCGCGTATCTGGGATTTATGGGCGTGCTGATCGGCCTCGGCTGCCGGGAACTGATCCTGCTGGACCGGCAATTTTCGCGCGTGCATCTGACATTGGCGGTGGGTTCCGGCATCCTGGCGGCGTTCTACCTGGGCCGCTTCGCCGTTTTCCTCGCCGAGGGCCGGGACGGGCCGCTGTTTCAGTCCGTCTTCGGCTCCGTAACGATGACAGTCTTTTCCACCGTGATCATGGTCGTGGCGTCCTTCACAATGGCGGAGCTGAGCTACGAGCAGCAGACCCGGGACCTCCGGGCCCGCGCGACGGTGGACGGGCTCACCGGGCTGCTGAACCGCACGGCATTCCTGGACCTCGCGAGGGACGAACTGCGGCGCCTCAACCGGGGCCGGACCGCGGCGTCGCTGATCCTGGCGGATCTGGACCATTTCAAGGCCATCAACGACGAGTTTGGCCACTCGGCCGGTGACACTGCGCTGCAGGCGTTCGCGGATGCCTGCACGGCGACGGTCCGTTCCACCGATCTCGTGGGCCGCTATGGCGGCGAGGAATTCATCATGCTGCTGCCGGGCGTGACGCCGGAAAGGGCCGGGGAAATCGCCGCCGACATCAGTGCCCGGCTGCACGCGGCGGCGTCGCCGGTGATCCCGCGGCTGCCCACTTCGAGTTACGGCATCACCTCCACCGCGCCCGGGCGGGTGGATCTTCATGCCCTCATCGCCTCCGCGGACGCCGCGCTCTACCGCGCCAAGACACTGGGCAGGGACCGCTCGGTGCTGGCCGGCAGCCTCGAGGAAGATTCGGCCTGAGCGACCGGCCCGGCCCGCCAGCAGAGCGAGGCGGCCGGGCGACCCCGCCGGCCCCGCGACCAAGCCGGCAGGGAACCAGCAGGGCGGCCCCCTGCCGGGGCGAGGCGGCCCGGCAGCCGGGGCTGCGGGGCTAGGAGATGACCCCGTCCACCAGCGCCTTGGCCTCGGCCTGGACCAGCCTGAGGTGCTCCGCTCCCTTGAAGGACTCGGCGTAGATCTTGTAGACATCCTCGGTGCCGGAGGGCCGTGCCGCGAACCAGGCGTTCTCGGTGACCACCTTGAGGCCGCCGATCGCCGCCCCGTTGCCCGGAGCTTCGGTCAGCTTGGCAGTAATGGTTTCACCTGCGAGTTCCGTGGCGGTGACATCCGACGCGGAGAGCTTGCCGAGGGCCGCTTTCTGCTCCCGGGTGGCAGCGGCGTCGATCCGGGCGTAGACCGGGTCGCCGAACTGGTCCGTGAGCCCCTTGTACAGCTGCGACGGCGACTTGCCCGTGACCGCAGTGATCTCTGACGCCAGCAGGGCCAGCAGGATGCCGTCCTTGTCGGTAGTCCAGACGCTGCCGTCCATCTTGTTGAAGGAGGCGCCGGCAGATTCCTCCCCGCCGAAGGCTCCTTCGCCGGAGAGCAGCCCGGGGACGAACCACTTGAAGCCCACGGGGACTTCCACGAGTTTGCGGCCCAGGCTCTCGGCCACCCGGTCGATGATCGAGGAGGACACGAGGGTCTTGCCGATCACTGACTGCGGGTTCCAGCCGGTCCGGTGCCGGAAGAGGTAGTCGATTGCGACGGCGAGGTAGTGGTTCGGGTTCATCAGCCCGCCCTGTCCGTCAACAAAAGGCGTCACGATCCCGTGCCGGTCGGCGTCGGCGTCATTGCCGGTGGCGATATCGAACGCCGTTGTGCCGGAACCGGCCTCCGACATCCTGTTGATCAGCGAGGCCATCGCCGACGGTGAGGAGCAGTCCATCCGGATCTTCTCGTCCCAGTCGAGGGTCATGAACGCCCACTGCGGGTCGACGGTGGGGTTGACCACCGTGAGGTTCAGGTGGTGGCGTTCGCCGATCTCGCCCCAGTAGTCCACCGACGCGCCGCCCATCGGGTCGGCGCCGATCCGGACGCCGGCGTCGCGGATCGCGTTGAGGTCCAGGACCGCGGGGAGGTCGTCGACGTAGCTGCTGAGGAAGTCGAACTTGCCCGTGGTGCCGGCGCTGAGGGCCTCGGCGATGGGAATCCGCTTCACCCCGCGGAGGCCGTTTTCCAGCAGTTCGTTGGCGCGGTTGGCGATCCAGCCGGTGGCGTCCGTGTCGGCGGGTCCGCCGTGCGGGGGGTTGTACTTGAAGCCGCCGTCGCCGGGCGGGTTGTGGCTGGGGGTCACCACGATGCCGTCCGCCTGCGGAGCCCCGGCGGGGGAGTTGTTGTTGTGAGTGAGGATGGCGTGACTCAGCGAAGGCGTGGGCGTATAGCCGTGGCGGGCGTCGATCAGCACATTGACGCCGTTGGCCGCAAGGACTTCCAGGGCGGAGTTCTGCGCCGGCTCGCTCAGGGCATGCGTGTCCTTGGCGAGGTACAGCGGACCGGTGATCCCTTGACCTGCCCGGTACTCCACAATCGCCTGGGTGATGGCGAGAATATGGGGTTCGTTGAAGGATGCCTTCAAACTCGAACCGCGGTGTCCGGAGGTGCCGAACGCCACCCGTTGCCCGGGGTCACCCAGATCCGGGGAAACGTCATAGTACGCATCCAGGAGCGCAGTGAGATCAACAAGGTCTTGGGGTTGGGCAACAGTGCCCGCGCGGCTAGCCATGGCACCAGCATGCCAGAACGGCGCGGACCACAACATGATTACGGCCCCTGTGACGCCGAAATATCCTGCGCAGCACAACGCGACGGCGGTAGGCTGAATCCAGAGACGTCCAAAGGGGGAAAACCGTGACTGACCAGCCGAAACCCGAACAGGACGGGCCGCCGGAGGGCTACCGGCCGCCGTCGTTCATTCCCGGGCAGGAATCCGACGTCCCCGTGCCGCCTGAGGCAAAGACGTTCGACACGATGAAAATTGAGCAGCCGGGCTACGGCCAGCAGCCGTACGGGGCCCCGGGTCAGTCCGGGGAGCAGTATGGCCAGCCGGCTTCCGGCTACAGCCAACCGACCGATCCGTATGGCACGCCTTACGGTGCCGCGCCCCAGCAGCCGTTCGGCCAGCAGCCCTATGGCCAACAGCCTCCCCTCCAGCAGCCCTACGGCGCGCCGGGCCCTTATGGCCAGCAGCCCTATGGCCAGCCGGGCAGCCCGTTCAATGCCTACGGACAGCCGAGTTATTACGGGGTGCCGCCGGAGCCCAAGAGCCTGAGCATCGCCAGCCTGTGCTGCGGCATCGCCGCCTTCCTGGGGCTGGGCTTTTTCCTCCTGCCGCAGCTCGCGGCGGTCATCCTCGGGCACATGGCGCTCAAGCGCGAGCCGTCGGGCAGGGGCATGGCGATAGCCGGCCTGGTGATGGGCTATGTGGGGCTCGCGCTGACCGTCCTGGTGATCATGATCATCGCGCTGGGGCTGGCCATCGGCACCTCCTCCGGCCGGATGTACTACGGGGCGTAGGCTCCCCGGTCAGGCGGTCAGGGCCGCAATAAGCCGTCCGGCGTTGACCTCGAGCCAGACGCCCCGGCGGCGGATCTGGCCGCCGACGCCGTCGTCCCACATCCGCGCCCAGCCGCCGCCGAGGACCCGTGCGTTATGTTCCATCCGCTGGTAGCTGAGCGCCGTCGCCTCGACCCCAAAATCCGGCAGCCGGCGTCGTTCCTCCTCGCTCCAGCCGAAGGCGTCGGCGAAGATCCGGAGCCGCCGGAACGGGTCGGTCGCCTCCCAGCCCGGCCAGGCATCGGCCGGATCCCGGAGCGGGACCCAGTGCGACGCGGTGTTAAACGAGTCCTTGAACGCCGTGCTGGGTCCGGCCAAATCGAAGTCCACCAGCCCGGCGGCGAGGCCGTCCCGGACGACCACGTTCTGCGGGGTCACGTCCAGGTGGCAGATGAGCCCGGCCGGATCCTGGCGGACCGGGCGGGGCGGAAACGGGTGGGCGTCCGGCACGAAGCCGGCCGACGCCGCGTGCAGCCGGCGCAGCAGCTGCGCCACGGACGCCAGGAGCTCCTCGGACTGCACCCAGGCTTCCGGGACGGGCCCGGCGCACAGCCCGGGCAGGAACGTCAGCACGTCCCTGCCCTCCGCGTCCCGGCCCAGGAACCGCGGCGAACCGTCGAACCCGGCATCCTCCAGCCAGTCGAGGTACGCGGCGACTGCCAGGGACTGCGGCTGGTGCGGCCGGCGGACGGTTTCGCCCACCCGCACCACACCGTCGGTGACATCGCCCGCCGGCAGAAGTTCGACGTCGGACGCCTCGCCTGCGGCGGGGACATGGACGCGGGACTCAAGCGGCGCGCGGTGCCTTGGACTCATCGGCTCAGCGTACGCCGCCCATGAGCTTCTTGATCGCCGGTGAGGCGGCCGCCAGGCCAACGGCCAGCAGCATCGCGGTGCCGCCGATGCCGATGAAGTAGGGCAGCTCGTCGTCCGGGTTGTACAGGCCGGACAGCATGCCGGCCAGCGTGGTGCCCAGCGACACCGAGAGGAAGAACAGCGCCACCATCTGGGTGTGAAACGCCTTCGGGGCCAGCTTCGTGGTGACGGACAGGCCGATGGGGGACAGGAACAGTTCCGCGAGGGTGAACAGGAACAGGATTCCCACCAGCGCCAGCAACGGGGTCTTCCCGTCCCCGGCCAGCGGGATGAACGCCAGGAACGCCAGGCCCATCACGAAGAGGCCAACGGAGAACTTCAGTGCCGAGCCGGGCTGCCTGCGGCCCAGCCGGGTCCAGAGGGCAGCCATGACCCCGGCGAAGATGATGATGAACACCGGGTTGATGGACTGAACCCAGGCGGCCGGCATTTCCCAGCCGAACAGGTTCCGGTCCAGTTTCTCCTCCGAGTACACCGCGATGAAGGTGAACTGCTGCTGGAACAGCGCCCAGAACGCGGCCGAGGCGATGTACAGCGGGATGAAGGCGGCCACCCGGCGGCGTTCCGTGCCGTTGACCTTTTTGCTGCTGAAGATCAGGCCGAAGTAGAGCACGGACGCGCCGATGGCCGCGTAGGCCATGGACAAGGCCAGGTTCCCGGCATTGACGATGCCGGTGGCCAGCAGCACGGCGATCACCGCGGCGATGCCGGCGAAGCGCAGGCCATACCTGGTGCGCTCGGCGGCGGGCAGCGGGTTGTGCACCAGATGCGCCTCCTCGGGCAGGTTCTTGCGGCCCAGCGCGTAGATGACCAGGCCCACGGCCATGCCGGCGGCGGCGGCGCCGAAGCCCCAGTGGAACCCGTGGCTATCCTGCAGCCAGCCGGTGACGAGCGGGCCGATCAGCGCGCCCGCGTTGATGCCCATGTAGAAGATGGAGAATCCGGCGTCGCGGCGTTCGTCCTTCTCCCGGTAAAGGCTCCCGACCAGTGCGGTGGCGTTCGCCTTCAGGCCGCCGGAGCCGACGGCGACAAGCACCAGGCCGGCGATCAGGCCGGGGATGCCCGGCAGCAGCGCGAGGGCGATGTGGCCGGCCATGATCAGGATGGCCGAGCCGAAGAGCACTTTTTCGGAGCCGAAGAGCCGGTCCGCGAGCCAGGCGCCCAGGATAGTGGAGAGGTAGACGCCGCCGCCGTAGGCGCCGACCAGGCCGGCGGCCAGGCCCTGCTCAATCCCCAGCCCGCCCTCGGCGGCCGTGAAGTACATGTAGTAGAGCAGGATCCCCTGCATGCCGTAGAAGGAGAAACGCTCCCACATTTCGACGGAGAACAGGCTGGCCAGCATCTTTGGGTGGCCAAAAAAGGACGTATCGCCCGGCGTCGTAACGGGGGGATCGGATAAATGAGTAGTGCTCATTTACTTAATGCTGACAGTGTGACGCGGGATTGTCACATTCCGGGCGCCGCGGGGCAAGCGTTCCAGCCGGTGTTTTCTCCCCGGGTGGGCCGCGTGAGGGGGCGGCGCCGAAAAGCGCGCGGGGCTACCCGGCGTCGAACATAATGACCTGGCGCACCGCTTTGCCGTCGGCGAGCTGGTCCATGGCCTTATTGATGTCCGAAAGGGCGATGCGCGCCGAGATCAGCTCCTCGACTGGGAGTTTCCCTTCGCGCCAGAGCTGGGCGTACTTGGGAATGTCCCGGGCCGGCACGGCGGAACCAAGGTAACTGCCGACGATTGTCCGGGCCTCGGCCGTGACGGTCAGCGGCGAGATCTGGGCCCGCGCGTCCGGGTGCGGCAGGCCAGCGGTGATCGTGGTGCCGCCCACCGCGGTCGCGGCGAACGCGGTTTCGAACGCGCGCGGGTTCCCGGCACATTCGATCACGTACCTGGCCTTGACGCCCTGTTCTCCAACCTGCTGCGGGGTGTACGTTTCGTGGGCGCCCAGCCGGCGGGCGTGATCGAGTTTTTCGTCCAGCGTGTCCACCGCAATGATCCGCGAAACACCCTGCGAGATCGCCGTGATCAGCGCGGCCATGCCGACGCCGCCGAGCCCCACGATCATGATGCTGTCCTGCGGCCGGGGCCGGGCCGCGTTCAGGACGGCGCCGCCTCCGGTCAGCACGGCGCAGCCGAGGACGGCGGCGATGTCCGCGGGGATGTCGTCCCCGACCGGCACGGCCGAAGCGCGGTCCACCACGGCATGGGTGGCGAAGCCGGAGACGCCCAGGTGGTGGAAGATCTTTTCGCCGCTGCGGTCAAGGTGCATGGACCCGTGCAGGAGCGTGCCTTCGCCATTGCTCTTCGACCCCGCCGTGCAGGGGAGCCGTCCGTCTTCGGCGCAGTTTGCACACTTTTCGCACCGCGGCAGAAAGGACATCACGACGCGCTGGCCCGGTTCCAGGTCCTTAACGTCCGCGCCGACCTCGACGACGCGTCCGGCAGCCTCATGCCCCAGCAGCATCGGCACCGGGCGCACCCGGTTGCCGTCCACAACACTCAGGTCCGAGTGGCAGATGCCGGCGGCCTCGATCCGCACCAGGATCTCGGTGGGCCCGGGGCCCGCCAGGTCCAGCTCGGAGATGCTGATGGGCCGGGAATCCGCGTAGGGGCGGGGGCGGCCGATTTCCTCAAGTACTGCGCCGGTGATCTTCATTGATCCCTCTCGTCGGGGAAGTTCTCAAACTGGACATGTCCGGACCTTGCTCAGCTAAACCGTAGCCGCACCGGTGGATGAAAACACCCACATCGTGCGGGTCGCCCGGCTAGCATCCGAGCTGTGTTGCCAGCTGGAGCAGCAGTGCCTCGGAGCCCAGCGGTCCGATCAGCTGGACGCCCATCGGCAACCCGGCACCCGTGGACCCGCCGGTCCAGTGCACCGGAATGCTGATCGCGGGCAGCCCGCACACGTTCACCATCGACGACCAGGGCGCGTACTCGCACTGCTTGCGGTAGTCGCCGTCGGCGTCTCCCGTCCATTCGGCCGCCGGCCAGTAGCCGTCCCCGTGGGCAGCCCCGGTGAACCAGCCCACCGGGCGGGGCGTCTGGGCCAGTGCCGGCATCAGCATCAGGTCCCAGCCGGCGTACTGGGCAAGGGTATCCCGCCGGAACAGCGGCAGGAACCGGAGCGCCTCGGCCAGCTGCGCCGGCCCGCGCTGCTGCGCGCGGCGCCGGAACGTCCGCGTGAGCGGGGTGAGGAGGGCCTCGCGCTGGGGAACGATCCGGGCGTCCCCGACGGCGGCGGTCCAGGCAGTGGTGAACGCTGCCGGGTAGCGGTTGTCGTAGCGGATCGAAGCCTCCGAGGTTTCGTGGCCGGCCGCTTCCAGCCGCCGGATGCCTTCGGCAAGGGCGTCGAGGGCCTCGGGGTCCGGGGTGAAGGGGAAGATCGTCTGCCACGGGCTCTCCAGGGTCACCCCGATCCGCAGCCTCGGCGGGTCCTGTCCGGCGAGTTCAAGGTAGCCGGGAGCGGGAATCCCGGCGTTGCGGGCCCCGGCCGGGCCCGGCACCATGGCGTCGAGCAGCAGCGCGGCGTCCGCCGCGGAGCGGGCCAGCGGCCCGGACACGACCAGACCGGCGGGGTCGCCGGTGCTTTCGCCCGCGGGAGCCAGGCCGCGGCCGGGTTTCAGCCCCACCAGACCGCAGGCGGCGGCCGGGATACGGACCGAGCCGCCGCCGTCGGAGCCGGGGGCAAAGGGCACCAGCCCGGCTGCCACGGCGGCCGCACTGCCGCCGGAGGAGCCTCCCGAGCTGCGGCTGAGGGCGTGCGGGTTCCGCGACGGCGGAGCGATCCGGTTCTCGCTGTACGCCGTCAGGCCGAACTCCGGAACCTGGGTCTTGCCCAGCGAGACCACGCCCGCGCTCTTGAGCATGGCGACGATGGTGCTGTCGGCGAGGGCGGGTTTGTGGTCCAGGGCAGCGCTGCCGTGGGTGGTCACAACACCGGCGACGTCCGTCAGGTCTTTGAAGACCACCGGCATGCCGTGCAGCAGCGCCAGCCCGGTCCCGTCCCGCCCCGCGCGGGCTTGGGCCTCGTCCGCGGCGTCCGCCTCCAGCACGGCCTGCTCCGCGGTGACCGTGATGAAGGCGCCGAGGTGCCGGTTTTCCGAGCCGATGCGGTCCAGGAAATGCTCCGTGGCCTGCCGCGCGGACAGCTCGCCGGCGCGCAGGGCGGTGCGCAGCTCCACCGCGGAGAGCTCGTGGATTTCAGCCAAGGGAGCCCGGTCCCGGTGTTTCCCCGGCGGCACGCTCCGGGGGACATGTCCACTGCTGGCGCGGGCGGGTGGACATGGTGGCTGCATGCCCAGCCGTGGCGCCGGGGGGAGGGCATGTCCGCCGGGTGGGGGAGCGGGGAGCCGCCGGCATCGTGAGCCGGGCAGCTGCCGTTGATCTCCTTTGCGCCATGCCAGAAGCGTAACCTGCTGCGGGGTAAGGGGGCGCGGGTGCGGCTGGCGATACGCTGGAGTCAGACCATGCATTCTGCCGAAGGGACGACCATGAGCGACTTTGACACCGTAACCGTGTCCGACATCCCTGGAGGGGCCAAGATTCTCGACGTCCGCGAGGACTACGAGTGGGTCGCTGGGCACGCCGCCGGGGCAGTGCATATCCCGCTGGACCAGCTCCCGGCCCGGCTCGAGGATCTCGACCCGGACGAGGACCTCTACGTCATTTGCCGCACCGGGGGCCGGTCCTTCCGCGCCGCCCAGTGGCTCGCCGGACAGGGATATTCCGCCCTGAACGTCGCCGGCGGCATGGACCAGTGGCTGGAAACCGGAATGCCGCTGGTGTCCGACAACGGACTCAAGCCCGTCATCCTGTAGTTGAAGAAAGAAGCACCGATGCCCGCATCACCCGTCACGTACACCTTCCTTGGACCCGCGGGCACGTTCACCGAGGCGGCCCTGATGCAGGTACCCGATGCGGCGGAGGCCATTCGCATTCCGTCGTCCAACGTCAACACGGCGCTGGACAAGGTCCGCGACGCTTCGGCGGACGCGGCGATGGTGCCGATCGAAAACTCCGTGGAGGGCGGCGTCTCCGCCACCCTGGATGCGATCGCCACGGGACAGGAGCTGCGGATCCTGCGCGAAGCCCTGGTGCCGATCAGCTTCGTGCTGGTGGTACGGCCCGGCACCCGGATCGAGGACATCCGCCGGATCTCCACCCACAGCCACGCCTGGGCACAGTGCCGGCTCTGGGCCGACAGTAATATTCCGGATGCTGAATACATCCCGGGTTCCTCGACGGCGGCGGCGGCGATGGGCCTGCTGGAAGGCGACGTCCACTACGACGCGGCGATCTGCGCCCCGATTGTGGCCACCGAGCAGCCGGGACTCGCCGTGCTCGCCGAGAATATCGGCGACAACCCCGGGGCGGTCACCCGGTTTGTGCTCGTCGGCCGGCCCGGCGAGCTGCCGGCGCCCACCGGCTCGGACAAGACCACTGTGGTGGTCCCGCTGCCGGAAGACCGCCCGGGTGCCCTGATGGAGATTCTCGACCAGTTCGCCACGCGCGGTGTGAACCTCAGCCGGATCGAATCGCGTCCCACCGGCCAGTACCTGGGCCATTACTTCTTCAGCATTGACGCGGACGGCCATGTGGCCGACGCCCGGATGGCGGACGCCCTGGCCGGCCTGCACCGGATCAGCCCGGCCACCCGGTTTGTCGGTTCCTACGCCCGCGCCGACGGGCACCGGACCGCCGTGGAGCCACACACCTCGGACCAGGCCTTCCGGGCCGCCCATGCCTGGGTCAAAGACATACTGTCCGGGGCATCTGTGGTGCCGGAATATACGTCCAAGGCTTCGCCCACAGCGTAGACAAATGCCAGTTCAGGCACTTCCGCCCCTATGAAACAGTGCGTATGCTTGCCTGATCCATATTGGGGAAGGTCTCTACTGAGGGAGCAGATCATGGCGAACACCAGCCTTGAAAATGACGGCCAGGGAATGATCGTGAATCCCAAACCGACCGCTGACAACCAGGACTGGGACGGCGACGACGCGGACCGTGCGGACCGCCTGCGCTTCGAGGAGGAGCAGGCCATGATCCGCGAGCAATCCGAAGCGCGCGCCGCGAAGGCCGCCGCGGAAGCGAAAAAGACCGCAGACGCGCACAAGGAAGCCTCCGAGAAGGAAGCCAGCGCCTAGTCTCCCTCGGTGCCGTCCTTGACCCGGACGAGCAGCGAGCCGGGGGCAACCTGCACGCTGACTTTCGTGGCGGCACCGGACGGATCGCCGTCGACCTGGGTGGGCATCGGCTCCGCGCAGCGGATGGTGATCTTGCCTGAGCGGTAATACGTCATCACCGGCAGGTGCCTCTTGTGCTTCAGCACGATCTTCCAGTACATCGCCAGCCAGCCGATCGCGCTGCGCGGACTCATCACCACGACGTCCAGCATGCCGTCGTCGATCATGGCCTGCGGGATGAAGTCGATGCCGCCGGGGATCAGGCCGCAGTTCGCGAACAGGACGCTGCGGATCTTCCGGCTCTGTTCCGGCTGGTCGTCCAGCGAGATCGAGACCTTCTTCCGGCGTCCGGGCAGGTGCCGCACGCCGGCCTCGGTGTAGGCCAGCCAGCCGACCGCCTTCTTGAGGCCGTCATTGGTGTCGCCGATGACCTCGGCGTCCATGCCGATGCCGGCAATGACCAGGAAGGTGTGCTCCGCGGACTCGTTGGTGCGGGAGTTCTCCACCCGCATCCGCGCCGTGTCGATGAAGCGCTGGTGCCCGAACAGGGCGGTCTGGACATTTTCGTGCAGGTCACCGACGTCGAGATGGATGTTCCGGGCAAGCAGGTTGCCGGTGCCGAGCGGGATCAGGCCCATGGCGGTGTCCGTGCCGGCGAGAATATCGGCCACCACCCGGACCGTGCCGTCACCGCCGCCCACCAATACAACATCCGCGCCATAGTCGA
This sequence comes from Pseudarthrobacter sp. HLT1-3, assembly GCF_059383535.1. Lineage (NCBI taxonomy): Bacteria > Bacillati > Actinomycetota > Actinomycetes > Micrococcales > Micrococcaceae > Pseudarthrobacter > Pseudarthrobacter sp. HLT1-3. Next base: position 307,583 of record NZ_JBWZCJ010000002.1, read on the forward strand.
CGGCGGCGCGCGCCTGTGAGAATCCGGGGTCCTCGGCGGTGGTGTCGAAAAACCGCGGCGGCGCCCAGCCGGCTGTTGCGCACGCGTCTTTTATCATGGCGCGGGCCTCGTCCGACCGGGATTTGATCGGGTTCATCACCACGGCCACCTTCTGCTGGCCCAGGCCCGGGCTGTGCGTTTCCTCCCACACGGCGCTGCGCGTGTGCCTGGCCTTGAGCTTGCGCACTCCCCACCAGCTGGAGACGGCAAACGCCAGCACTGCCGCGATGATGAGGTAAAGCAGCCAGTCGCTCATTGTGCTCCAACACTATCCCGCCGGCGACCGCAGGCCGGCTGCCCGACGATTGCCCGGAAATGCCGGATGGATTGGATACTCTTGTCAGGTGATCGACGTAAAAGACCTCAGCGAAAATCCGGATAAGTTCCGGGCAAGCCAGCGCGCCCGCGGCGCCGACGAATCCGTGGTGGACGCGATCATCGCCGCGGACGCGGCCCGGCGCGCCGCCCTGATCCGCTTCGAAAACCTGCGAGCCGAGCAGAATGCCTTCGGCAAGAAGGTGGCGCAGGCCAAGGGCGAGGAGAAGCAGGCCCTGCTGGCCGAGGTCAAGGTTCTCGCGGGCGAGGTTAAGGCCGCCTCCGCCGAGGCCGACGTCGCGCAGGCCGCCCAGGAGGAACTGCTGCGCGGTATCCCCAACCTGATCGAGGAAGGCGTCCCCGCGGGTGGCGAGGACGACTACATTGTGGTCAAAACCGTCGGCGTCCCCCGCGAATTCCCCGACTTCGAACCCAAGGACCACCTGGAGATCGGTGAGCTGATCGGCGCCATCGACATGGAGCGCGGCGCCAAGGTCTCCGGTTCCCGTTTCTACTTCCTGCGTGGCGCCGGTGCCCGGCTGGAAATGGCGTTGCTGCAGATGGCCATGGAGCAGGCGATCGATGCAGGCTTCGTGCCGATGATCACGCCGACACTGGTGCGTCCGGAAACCATGCAGGGCACCGGCTTCGACGTCAAACACGACGCCGAGATCTACCGCCTCGCCGAGGACGACCTCTACCTCGTAGGCACCTCGGAAGTGGCCCTTGCCGGCTACCACGCGGACGAGATCCTTGACTTCTCCGCCGGCCCGATCCGGTACGCCGGGCAAAGCTCCTGCTACCGCCGTGAGGCCGGCTCGCACGGCAAAGACACCCGCGGCATCATCCGGGTCCACCAGTTCAACAAGGTGGAAATGTTCATCTATACAACGGTCGAGGAGGCTGCCGCCGAGCATGCCCGGCTGCTGGCCTGGGAAGAGGAGATGCTGGCCAAGTGCGAACTGCCCTACCGGGTGATCGACACCGCCGCCGGAGACCTCGGGAACTCCGCCGCACGCAAGTTCGACTGCGAGGCCTGGGTCCCGACGCAGGGCGCCTACCGCGAGCTGACCTCGACCTCCAACTGCACGACGTTCCAGGCGCGCCGGCTCAACATCCGCGAACGCGTGGTGAACGAGGAAGGGGCATCCAAGGGCACCCGCGCCGTCGCCACACTCAACGGCACCCTGGCCACCACGCGCTGGATCGTCGCCATCCTGGAGCACCACCAGAACCCTGACGGCTCCGTGAACATCCCGAAGGCACTGCAAAAGCACCTCGGCGGCATGACGGTCTTCCCGGTCATCTGAGCCGGACCGGAGCTGCCGCCGGCAGATCAGAGTCCGTCCTCGGCGTCAACAGCTGTTCACCCCGGATTCACCGCGCGCTGTGGGCTGCGTCCTAGCGGCGGCCGGGGGTGTCTGCTCTACTTATGGGATGACAACATTGACTGAAACCTCAGTCGCCGGCAACGATGACCGGCGAGAAAACAATCCGAACAACCAGAGCGCCACGGCCCACAAGCTGATGGTCGCGCTCGACGTCGACGGCACCTTGGTCGACCACGACGGCCACATGTCCGTTCCCGTCCGCGAAGCCGCCCGCGACGTCGTGGCGGCAGGCCACCACGTCACGATCGCCACCGGCCGCTCGCTGAACGCGACGCTGCCCATCATTGAGCACATCGGGATCGAAAACGGCTACGCCGTATGCTCCAACGGCGGAGTCACCCTGCGCCTCGACTCCAGCCTGTCCGACGGCTACGAGATCGTGCACAAGGCGACCTTCGACCCGGGCCCCGCGCTCCGGGCACTGCGCAAGCGGCTGCCCACGGCCAAGTACGCCCTGGAGGACGAGGACGGAAACTTCCTCTCCACCGAGCGCTTCCAGGACGCGAGCTTTGGAGTGGAGGCAATCGGCGTCGACTTCCAGACCATGCTGGCCGCCACCGCCGTGCGCGTTGTCGTGTTCAGCGCCGAGAACACCCCCGAGGAGTTCAACGCCGCCATCCGGCACATCGGCCTGGCCGGCGTGACCTACTCGGTGGGCTGGACGGCGTGGCTGGACATCGCCGCCGCCGGCGTCTCCAAGGCCAGCGCCCTGGAGGTCCTCCGCGGCCGGCTGAGCATCGAGGCGCACCGCACGGTCGCCGTCGGCGACGGCCGCAATGACATCGAGATGCTCGGCTGGGCCGCCCGCGGCGTGGCCATGGGCCAGGCGCCCGAGGAAGTCATCGCCGCGGCGAATGAAGTCACGCACTCCGTTTACGACGACGGCGCCGCCCACGTGCTGCGCAGCCTGCTGCTCTAACAGAACCGGATGCGCGCTCAGCGCACCTCGAGGATCAGGCCCAGCAGCCTGGCAGCGGCGGGCCGCGCCGCGTGTTCCTCATTCCATTGCGCCCGCGCCACGGCCTTGCTGACCGCCTGGGTGGTGATTCCGAGTTCCCTGGCCACCGCCTTCTGCTGCCCGCGGACCCCTGGGGTCAGCAGGTCAAGGACCCGCCATTCCGCGGCGCTGCGGTCATGCACGATGTGCCCCAGCAACCGCAGTACGGCCTCGGACTCCGCGGCGACGTCGGCCAGCGGACCCTCCACGGCCACCGGGATCCGGTCCTTGCCGTTGCGCAACCGGTCGACAGCCCGGCGGGCGTAAATCAGCCCATGCCCCGAGGCGTCCTTGATCTGGTTCGGCAACGGCTCGTTGACCGGGCCGACGCCGATTCCGACGTACCAGCTGCCGGTCCGCAGCGCGATCAGCGCGGCTTCGACGGCCTGCTGGGGACGGTCCACAATTCCCTGGACCTCGTCCTCCACCGAGCGGTCGAAATCGAGGCGCGCCGGAAGGTGCCGCAGGTCCCTGAGGAGCTGCGGCACGCAGTCGCCGTCGCGCCGGCTGTCGGTCTGGTTGATGGTCAGTGTGAACATTCTGGGACCAGACTACCCGGTGGTAACGGACTGGCAAGCGCCGCCCGGACCCCGGGCAGGGGGCTTGTTTCCGGTCCGGGGACGTGTTGCGATGGACCTTGCGTGCCGTCCCGGGCCCCCGTTGAAGCGAGGAATCCATTGACCAGTGACCTGAACACCGACACCGAACTGGAGCTCGTAGACCGCTGGTGGCGGGCCGCCAACTACCTCTCCGTGGGGCAGATCTACCTTCGCGCCAACCCGCTGCTGCGGAAACCCCTAAGCGCCGCCGACACCAAGTCACGGCTGCTGGGCCATTGGGGCACCACGCCCGGTCTGAACTTCGTCTACGCCCACCTGAACCGGGTCATCCGCCGGGACAGCCAGAGCATGCTCTACATTGCCGGGCCCGGCCACGGCGGACCCGCCGTGGTGGCGAACGCCTGGCTGGAGGGCACGTACTCGGAGATCTACAGCAATGTCGGCGACGACGAGCAGGGCATGGCTGAGCTGTTCCGGCAGTTCTCCTATCCGGGCGGGATCCCCAGCCACGCCGCCCCGGAAACCCCGGGTTCGATCAGCGAGGGCGGCGAGCTGGGCTACTCCCTCGCGCACGCCTACGGCTCCGTCTTTGACAACCCGGACCTGATCACCGCCGTCGTGATCGGCGACGGGGAGGCCGAAACCGGGCCGCTTGCCGCGAGCTGGCACTCCCACAACTTCCTGGACCCTGTGCACGACGGCGCGGTGCTGCCGATTCTGCACCTGAACGGCTACAAGATCGCCAATCCCACCATTCTTGCCCGGATGCCCGAATCCCAGCTGGAGCAGCTGCTGCGCGGCTACGGCCACGAGCCGCACTTTGTGACCGTGGGACATCCGGATGACACAGCCGCCGCGCACCGGGACTTCGCCGCTGTACTGGACGAGTGCCTCCAGGAAATCAGGGCCATCCAGGCCGAGCGCCGGGGCGGACTGGCAAATGGCGGAACGGCAGGCGGGTGGACTGCAGACGGCGGCAACGCCGACGACCGGACTGCCGGCGACCGGACTGCCGGCGACGCCCCCGCAGCACGCTGGCCCGTCATCGTGCTGCGTTCGCCGAAGGGCTGGACCGGCCCCAGGATCGTCGACGGATTGCAGGTCGAAGGCACCTGGCGGAGCCACCAGGTGCCGCTGTCCGAGGTGCGCACCAACCCGGAGCATCTGGTGCAGCTGGGGGAGTGGCTCGAGTCGTACCGGCCCGGCGAGCTCTTCGACGAAGCCGGGCGTCTGCGGCCCGACGTCGCGGCGAACGCCCCCGCGGGCCAGCTCAGGATGAGCGACACACCCTACGCGAACGGCGGGGGCCTGCTGCGGGACCTCAAGCTGCCGAGGTACGAGGACCATGCTGTGGAGGTCGCCGAGCCGGGAGTCCAGCGGGTCAGCGCCATGATCACGCTGGGATCCTGGCTTCGCGACGTGATCAGCCAGAACCCGGAGACGTTCCGGCTGTTCGGACCGGACGAGACGGCCTCCAACCGCCTGCAGGACGTCTACCAGGTCACGGACAAGGTCTGGCAGTACCGGATCGAGGAACTCGATGAGCATCTGGCCCGCGCCGGACGGGTCATGGAGGTCCTCAGCGAACACCTGTGCCAGGGCTGGCTGGAGGGATACCTGCTCACCGGGCGGCACGGCGTCTTCAGCTGCTATGAGGCGTTTATCCACATTGTGGATTCCATGTTCAACCAGCACGCCAAGTGGCTCAAGGTGCACCGCGAACTCCCCTGGCGCCGACCGGTCGCGTCGCTCAACTACGTGCTCTCATCCCATGTCTGGCAGCAGGACCACAACGGTTTCTCGCACCAGGATCCCGGCTTCATCGACCACGCGGTGAACAAGAAAGCCGAGGTCATCCGGGTCTACCTGCCCCCGGACGCGAACACGCTGCTCTCTGTCATGGAGCACTGCCTCGAATCACGGGACTACGTCAACATCGTGGTCAGCGGCAAGCAGCCCTCGCCGACCTGGCTGGGTCCCGCCGAGGCCGCGCATCACTGCCAGCGTGGCCTGGGCATTTGGGAGTTCGCCGGCTCCGAAGTCCCGGGTGAGGAACCCGACGTCGTGCTGGCTTGCGCCGGCGACGTACCGACGGTCGAGACGATCGCCGCGGCGGAACTGCTGAAGGCCGGTGCCCCGGGGCTTAAGATCCGGGTGGTCAATGTGGTGGACCTGATGCGGCTACAGGACGCCAGCGAACACCCGCACGGCCTGACGTCCCGGGACTTCGATGGGATCTTCACTGCGGACAAGCCGATCATCTTCGCGTACCACGGCTATCCGTCCCTGATCCACCGGCTGGCATACCGGCGGACCAACCAGGAGGGGCTGCACGTCCGCGGCTATAAGGAGGAGGGCACCACCACAACAGCCTTCGATATGGCCATGCTCAACGGGATTGACCGCTTCCAGCTCGCCATCGACGCGATCGACCGGGTGCCGGGCCTGGCCGAGAAGCATTCGCTGCTGCGTCAGGCGCTGCAGGACAGCCGGATCCGGGCCCATAACCAGACCCGGGACCACGGAGAGGATGCGAAGGAAATCAGCGGCTGGACCCTCGGCCAGGACTAGCTGCCGGGCTCTTCGGCTGGACCCTCGGCCAGGACTAGCTGCCGGGCTGGGGGCCGTTGAGCCCGGTCAGCCCGCCGGTCGGGAGATGGATCCAGCCTTCGCTCAGGGCGGCCCGGGCATGGCTGGCGTCGGGGCGGATGGTTGCGCCCACCGCCACGGCCCGTGCGGTGAGGGAGGCGATGAGCGCGTCGAACATGTCGTCGGAGCCTGCGAGCTGGTCATCCATCCCGGCCAGGTCCAGCCAGGGTGCTGCCTGCTTCAGCCCGCCAGGAAGCGCCGCCAGCCGCTGCGTTTCCACGCCGCCGCGGCCCTTGTAGCCGCGGGCCAGCAGGCCCCAGCCTTTCAGCGACGCCGCCGGGTAGACCTCGGCGAGGCGGCCGCTTCCGTCCCTCGCCTGCGGTCCGTGGTCCCGCGCGATCTTCGCCTGGATAACGGCGCAGCGCATGGCCGGGTGCGCCAGCCTGTCCGCGGAGACACTGAGCGGAATAAGCCCGGTCCGGGCGGTGACGAACCGGTCGGTGTCCCGGTACGCCAGCAGCCGGCGGCCTTCGATCCCGTCATGCTCCAGCACCGGGTGCGCCGCCGCGGCCAGGTGCCCGGCGATGAAGGGCAGGAAGGCGTCCGGCCAGCCCACGGGACAGTCGATCCCGGTCATGTCGCTGGCGCCGAAGAGCCGCACAATCTCGTCGTCGCCGACGTCGAGGGCCAGGTGCGCGAGGCGTGCGGTGCCGTTGTCCCATTCGATCACGGCGGCCGCGGTCTTCCTGGTGGCAGCGGCGAGGTCGACGCCGAGGGTCCTCACCGGGCACCGCCCGGGATCGTCTTCAGAAGCATGATCTCAACCGCTCCTCCAGCTCACGCCGAGCGGTACCTCAGGGAGCCGGGAATCCCGCCGAGGCCGTCCAGGCCCTCGCCGGCGGCGAAGCGGGCCCACACGGCGCGGAGGGCCCGGCCCTGCGCGTCGACTTCCTCCCACGACGCGCCCGCGAGAAGCCCCGCCCCCGCCCAGGTCTTTTGGTCTCCGAACAGCAGCGGCAGGTCCACGGTGTGCGCGGCCCCGTAAAAGTTACCGGGCGCCGCCCAGGACAGCACGTAGCTGTACGCCGTGCCGCCCGCCCGGGCGTGCCGCCGGGCGAATTTCCGGGCGGCCCGGCCGTACACAGCCTCAGTCACGGCCCAGCTGACGGCCCGGAGGGCGGCGGGCCCAACCACCGGGACCTTGCCGAGCAGGCTGACGGCGCGGTTGCGCGGCAGGAACATCCGGGCCTCCTCGGAGGTGTGGCCGATCAGGACCTCGATCCCGGGTGCCGTGGCGTTCCAGGCGTCCTCAATGCCGGATTCCGGCGGCAGGGGGGCGTGCCCGTACTGGGTGCCGAACGGCATGGCCGCTATCAGCCCGAACTTCCGGGCCACCTGCGACACGTGTCCCTCGATCTCCACCACGTCCATGGCCGGGGTGTCTTCGGTGACGGTTTCCGCGGCGATGCCCATCGCTGTGCTCATCTTTTCCCGGCCCCGGGTGATGCCCAGCGGCGCGCTTTGGATGATGGCGCGCCGGAACAGGCTGGGGGCTTCCGGCGTCGCCATGAGGTGGGCGACGGCGTCGCCGCCGGCGGACTGCCCGAAGGCCGTGACGTTTTCCGGATCACCGCCGAAGGCACCGATATTTCGCTGCACCCAGCGGAACGCCTCGAGCTGGTCCAGCAGGCCGAGGTTCGCGGGCCGGCCGGTGCCGGTCGCCAGGTAGCCGAACAGTCCCAGCCGGTAGGTCACGGACACGACGATGACCCTGTTTTCGGCGACGAGGGCCTTGGAATCGAAGATCGCCAGGTCACCGGAGCCGGACGTGTAGGACCCGCCGTGCAGCCATACCATCACCGGGACGCGCTCGTCGTCGTCGAGGCCGGCAGGCATGGTGATCGAAAGCCGCTGGCAGTCCTCGCTGCCCGGAAGTTCGCCGTAGCGGGTGCCCAAGATGTCGTCCAGGAACGGCACCGGACCCTGCGGGCAGGCCGGGGAGAGGGACGTGGCCGCGAGGACTCCGGTCCGGTCCGGCGCACTCACCGGAGGCTGGAAACGTCCCGCGGTGGCGTAGGGGATCCCGGTGGCGCGGACGACGTCGCCGTCACGCCACCCGGTGATCGGGCCGCAGGGAGGACTAAAGGCCGGGGCAACGTTCATGGGTCAACGATTTCACACATTCCTGACCCGCCGCTGACCCTGACCCCCACTGACACCCGCCCCCACTGACAACTGCCCCCGCGCTGGGCAGCACCCGCAGCCAGCACCGTGAACAGCCCGTTAAACCACAACGCGGGGTCACCTGCGGCCCATATCCGGTGGCCGGATGGGCGCAAGGTGACCCCGCGTTGGAGTTGGAACGTCAGTGCGTGTGCGGGACGTAACGCTTGATGGAGGCTTCGAGCTCGGCCTCGGCGGCGGCGCGGTCGCCCCAGCCCTCGGCCTTGACCCACTTGCCCGGTTCGAGATCCTTGTAACGGGTGAAGAAGTGCTCGATTTCCTTGATCAGGAAGTCGCTGACGTCGCTGATCTCCTGGATGTGGTCGAAGCGGGCGTCAACCGGCACGCAGAGTACCTTGGCGTCGCCGCCGCCGTCGTCGGTCATGTTGAACACGCCGATGGGGCGGGACTCAACGATGACGCCGGGGTGCAGGTCGAAGTCCTGCAGCAGCACCAGGGCATCCAGCGGGTCGCCGTCTTCGCCCAGGGTGTTCTCGAAGAAACCGTAGTGCGTCGGGTACTGCATGGAGGTGAACAGGACGCGGTCCAGGCGGACGCGGCCGGTTTCGTGGTCGACTTCGTACTTGACGCGTGATCCCTTAGGGATCTCGATGGTCACGTCATGCTTCATGGAATACTCCTCGACGAATTCAGGGGGTGCGCGGATTTCAGGGGGTGCGCGGCACACACAAAGGGCTGCCGGTGCCGCCGACTACTATTGAGGATATAGCGACAGGCCCTGGTTTCAGGAACTAGCGGGGACATTTAGGACTAAAGGACCAGCAGCATGAAACGCAGAACCAGCCGCCCCGGCGCGGATCCGGTGCCCGGGCCGCTGCGGCGGGTCCTGCCGCTGCTGCTCCAGACCCTGCTGGTCGTGGCTCTGGCCCTCCCCGTCGGCTTCGTGGTCGCGCCGGCTTTCCTGGGACCCGGCCCCGCTGCCCCCGCCCCGGCCGCCCCGCTCTGGCACCAGGCCCCCGGCACGCTGGCGGCCCGCGACGGTACGGCGGACGGCAGCAGCACCGGAACCACGGACGGAGTCGGACCGCTCTCCGCCACGGCCCTCCTCCCGGCGCCCGGGCCGCTGGCCGCCCAGCTTAACGAAACGCTGAAGACCGACGGCGCCGGCAGCTTCGCCGGCGTCGTACAGGACGCCGTCACGGGGGAGGTTCTCTTTGACCGATCCGGCGACGCAGCCCGCGTTCCCGCGTCCAACATGAAGCTCCTCACGGCCGTTGCGGCCCTGCGTGTACTCGGCCCGGAGCGCCGCTTCAGCACCCGGGCAATTGCAGGCGCCGCCCCCGGCTCGGTCATCCTCACCGGCGGCGGGGACGTGCTCCTGGGCGCCGGCGAATCAGACCCCGACGCCGTGCTGGGCCGGGCCGGGCTGGCCAGCCTGGCGAAGTCAACCATCCGCGGCTTGGCGGACGACGGCGTCTCCGTCCCTGTGACGGTGCTGCTGGATGACTCCCTGTTCACCGGCCCCGCGCTTAGCCCGGCCTGGAACCCGGAGGACGTGGCTGCCGGGGAGATGGCTCCGTTGTTCCCGCTGGCACTGAACTCGGCCCGCTTCGACCCTGCCACGACCACCGGGCCCCGCCCGCAGGATGCAGCGATGAGGGCTGCCGAGGTGTTTGCCGTCGAGCTCGCCGCCGCGGCGGCCGCGGCCGGGCTGACGGTCGCGCCCGGCGTCACGCGGGTTCCCGCCGGAACCGGACCGGACGCGGACGCCGGACCCCGGGTCCTGGCCGAAGTCCAGTCCGCCACGGTGGGCCAGCAGGTGGACCTGCTGCTGCGGATCTCGGATAACTACCTCACCGAAGCGATCGGCCGGATGGCGGCGCTTGCTGCCGGTAAGCCCGGCAGCAACGACGGCGCCGTCGCGGCCGTGCTGCAGCAGCTCGGGGAAATGAAAGTGCCGGCCGCCACCCTGCGCGCCGCCGATGTGTCCGGGCTGGCGCTCGCCAACCAGGTCTCGGCCCGGCAGCTCGCCGACGTGGTCCGCGCCATCACCTCGGGCACCGACCCGCGGCTGCGCTCCGCGCTGGCCGGGTTCCCGGTCGCCGGCCTCACCGGGACCCTGGCGGACCGGTACGCCGACGCGGCGACCGCCGGCGGTGCGGGGTTGGTCCGGGCCAAGACCGGGACCCTGAACACGGTGATCGCCCTGACCGGTTATGTGGTGGACGCCGATGGCCGGCTGCTGGTGTTCTCCTTCATCGGCAACGGGCTTACCCCCGGGGCGGCCAACCGGACCGCGCTGGACCGCGCCGCCTCCGTGCTGGCCGGCTGCGGCTGCCGCTGACCGTTGACCGTTCGCCGGCCGACGAATTTAAGGCGGATTGTCAGCCCCCTGTGATCTGATGGAGCCTATGGAGTCCTCTGCCGCCGAGACATCAGCCCAAGCCCAAGCCCTTATCAACTGGGACCTTGCCGCTTCCACCGCCGCCCGCCTGACGCCGTCCGGACCCACCCTGGGCTCGGCGGAGATCGGTGCCGCCGTGGAGAACCTGCGGCGGATGGCGGACATCTCCGTGCCGCACGTCCACAACATCACCGGGCTGGAGGCCGCACGCGAGCTGCGGGATTCCTCGGTCCTGGTCGTGGACCGCGCCTCCTGGTCCAAGGCAAACACCCAGAGTTTCGCCGTGATGCTCAAACCCGCGATGGAAAAGATGCTCGAGGGCCGCCGCGGCACGCTGAACCCCGGCGCGGCCAGCGTCAGCGGCGCCATCACGGGCAGCCAGCTCGGCGCCATCCTCGCCTTCCTGTCCAGCAAGGTCCTGGGCCAGTACGACCCCTTCTCCGCCCTCGCCGAGAACTCCACCGCCCCCTCGGGCGGGCGACTGCTGCTGGTTGCGCCGAACATCATCTCGGTCGAACGGGAAATCAACGTCGAGCCCGAGGATTTCCGGCTCTGGGTCTGCCTCCATGAACAAACCCACCGTGTGCAGTTCGCCGCCGCGCCCTGGCTGCGCCACCACATGCTCGATGAGATCGACAGCCTCAGCGGGCAGCTGCTCGGCAACGTCGACTCCCTGATGGAACGGGCCTCGGCCGCCGCGAAATCACTCAGGGACCGGACCGGATCCGGCAGTTCACCCAGCCGGGGGGCCATCCTCGACCTGTTGCAGAACCCCGAGGAAAAGGCCGCGATCTCACGCCTGACCGCCCTGATGAGCCTGCTCGAAGGGCACGCGAACGTGGTGATGGACGCCGTCGACTCCAGCATCGTGCCGTCCGTGAAGACCATCCGGCAGCGGTTCAATTCCCGGGGCACGGACCGCGGCGTGATCGAAAAATTCCTCCGCAGCCTGCTGGGTCTTGACGCCAAAATGCGCCAGTACAGCGACGGCGCAAAGTTCGTCCGTGAAGTCGTGGACGTGGCCGGGATGGAGGGGTTCAACAAGGTCTGGGAATCCGCCGACCACCTGCCAAGCGAGACCGAAATCCACGATTCAAAGCTGTGGCTCGAACGGATGGGGCACTAGTTTCCGTGACTTCCCGTCCCGCTTCCAGCGAACGTCCCGTCTCCAGCGGACGACGCCGGCCCGGCCGGCTGGCGCCCGTCGTTGGCACCGCCCGGAAAATGCTGCAGGATGCCCTGGCGGCTGCGGGCTATCCGGACCGGGTCCTGGTCGCCTGCAGCGGCGGACCTGACTCGCTCGCCCTTGCCGCGGTTGCCGCCTACTTCGCCCGCCGCGGACACGTGGACGGGCACCCCGTCGCCGTGGGCGCCGTCGTCGTGGACCACCAGCTTCAGCCCGGTTCAGCCGACGTCGCCGCCACCACAGCGGCGACGCTGCGGGAACTGGGGCTCTCTCCCGTGCTGGTCAGGGCTGTCGACGTCGCTCCCACCGGCATGGGGCCGGAGGCCGCGGCCCGGGACGCCCGCCATGCCGCCCTGGAGGCCGCGGCCGACGACACCGGCGCCCAGGCCGTCCTGCTCGGCCACACCCTGGATGACCAGGCCGAACAGGTGCTGCTGGGACTCGCGCGCGGTTCCGGAACCCGGTCCCTGGCCGGCATGCGGCCCGCCCGCGGACGCCTGCTGCGGCCTTTCCTGGGACTGCGGCGCGCGGACACCCTGGCCATCTGCGAAGCCGAGGGCCTGGACCCCTGGCACGATCCGAGCAACGCGGACCCGTCGTTTGCGAGGTCCCGGACCCGCGTCGAGGTGCTGCCGCTGCTGGAAGCCAAGCTCGGTCCCGGGGTGGCCGAATCACTCGCGCGGACGGCCGCCATCCTGCAACTGGACGCCGACTACCTCGACGACGTGGCGGAAGACACCTTTGTCCGGCTGAAGGAGCTGACCGGTGCCACGATCAGCCTGCCGGAGGAAGCCCTGCGCGAACTGGCGCCGGCCCTGAGGTTCCGGGTCATCGCGAAGGCCGCCGCCGCCGTCGGGGGCCAGCAGCCCAGCTACCAGCGCCTGCTGGCCGCAGAGGCACTGCTTCGACGGCAGGGATCGGCCGGTCCCGTCGAACTCCCCGGCGGGGTCAGCGTCTACCGGCTCTCGCTCGCGGAGCTCCTCGCCGAAGCGAAGTCCGGCCCCGACGGGGTGCCCCGTGAGGCCGCCCGCTGTGGGAAGCTTGTATTCCGGCCTCAAAAACCGCCCCAAATATAGTCGCCCCCCGCATCTACACAGGAGTTATTGGTGGATTCAAACGACGTCCAGTCAGATCTCAAGCACGTTCTGTACTCCAAGGAGCAGATCCAGTCACGGATCACCGAACTCGCCGCCCAGATCGACAAGGACTACGAAGGCCGTGAACTGCTGATTGTCGGCGTACTCAAGGGCGCCGTGATGGTCATGGCCGATCTCGCCCGCGCCCTGCACAGCCACGTCTCGATGGACTGGATGGCTGTCTCGTCCTACGGCTCCGGCACCCAGTCCTCCGGCGTGGTCCGCATCCTCAAGGACCTCGACACGGACCTGATGGGCAAGGATGTGCTGATCGTCGAGGACATCATCGACTCCGGCCTGACGCTGTCCTGGCTCAAGACCAACCTGGAATCGCGCGGCACGGCCTCGGTGGAAATCTGCACCGCGTTCCGCAAGCCCACCGCCGCCAAGGTCCAGATCGACGTTAAGTACGTCGGCTACGACATCCCCAACGAGTTCGTCGTTGGCTATGGCCTGGACTACGCCGAGAAGTACCGCAACCTGGACTTCGTCGGCACCCTGGCCCCGCACGTCTACGAGTAGCGGACGGCCGCTGGGCCCGGCAGGACAGGGCCGGCCAGGTCCGGCACAACGCCGGTCCTGGCCGGCCCCGCTACGCCCTCAGGGAACTTTTGGGCTACACCGTGCGTGAGTTACTGCGACGGTGTATAGCTAGAAGCTGATGCAGCACCACACGCGCGCAGATCGGTCGCCGTGCAGCACTACCAGGAGGGACGGGGCCTGCCCCGAACAGATGAAAGCTAAGAGTTTCTTCAAGGGCCCGGGCATCTGGATTGTCGTTGTTATAGGCATGCTCCTGCTGGCCTTTGCCACCCTGTCCCCGGCCGGCGCAGCCCGGATCGACACGGACAAGGGTCTCGCGCTGCTGACCGATGGCGGCAAGGTCGAACAGGCTAAAATCTTCGACGCGGAGAACCGCGTGGACCTGGTCCTGAAGGAAAACCTTCAGGTTGACGGCCAGGACAAGGGCAAGAACATCCAGTTCTACTACGTCAACGCCCGCGCCGACGACGTGGTCAAGGCCGTCACGGACTCCCGGCCGCCGAGCGGCTACACCGACCAGCCGGTCGAGAACAACTGGTTCGCCGGGCTGTTCTCCCTCCTGATCCCCGTCCTCCTCCTTGGCGTGCTCTTCTGGTTCCTGCTCTCCCGGATGCAGGGCGGCGGCTCCAAGGTCATGCAGTTCGGCAAGTCCAAGGCCAAGCTGGTCAACAAGGACATGCCCCAGGTCACGTTCGGCGACGTCGCCGGCGCCGACGAGGCCGTCGAGGAACTCGAAGAAATCAAGGAATTCCTTCAGGAACCGGCGAAGTTCCAGGCCGTTGGCGCCAAGATCCCCAAGGGCGTGCTGCTCTACGGCCCGCCCGGCACCGGCAAGACCCTGCTGGCCCGCGCCGTCGCCGGCGAAGCCGGCGTTCCGTTCTTCTCGATCTCCGGCTCCGACTTCGTGGAAATGTTCGTCGGTGTGGGCGCCTCCCGTGTCCGCGACCTGTTCGAACAGGCCAAGGCGAACGCCCCGGCCATCATCTTCGTGGATGAGATCGACGCCGTCGGCCGGCACCGTGGCGCCGGCATCGGCGGCGGCAACGACGAACGCGAGCAGACCCTCAACCAGCTGCTGGTTGAGATGGACGGCTTCGACGTCAAGACCAACGTCATCCTGATCGCGGCGACCAACCGCCCCGACGTGCTGGACCCGGCACTGCTGCGCCCGGGCCGCTTCGACCGGCAGATCTCCGTTGAGGCACCCGACCTGATCGGCCGCGACCAGATCCTGAAGGTCCATGCCAAGGGCAAGCCGATGGCTCCCGGCGTCGACCTGAAGGCCGTCGCCAAGAAGACCCCCGGCTACACCGGCGCGGACCTGGCGAACGTCCTGAACGAGGCCGCGCTGCTGACCGCCCGCTCCAACGCCAACCTGATCGACGACCGCGCCCTCGACGAGGCCATCGACCGTGTGATGGCCGGCCCGCAGAAGCGCAGCCGCGTTATGAAGGAACACGAACGCAAGGTCACCGCGTACCACGAAGGCGGGCACGCCCTCGTGGCAGCGGCGCTGCGGAACTCGGCTCCGGTCACCAAGATCACCATCCTGCCCCGCGGCCGCGCACTGGGCTACACCATGGTGGTTCCGGAAAACGACAAGTACTCCGTGACCCGCAACGAACTGCTCGACCAGATGGCCTACGCCATGGGCGGCCGCGTCGCGGAAGAACTCGTCTTCCACGACCCGTCCACCGGGGCGTCCAACGACATCGAAAAGGCCACCGGGATCGCCCGCAAGATGGTCACCGAATTCGGCATGAGCGAACGCGTCGGCGCGGTGCGCCTCGGCCAGGGCGGCGGCGAGCCCTTCCTGGGCCGCGACGCCGGCCACGAGCGCAACTACTCCGACCAGATCGCCTACATCGTTGACGAGGAAGTGCGCCGCCTCATCGAGGGCGCCCATGACGAGGCCTACGCGATCCTGGTTGAAAACCGCGACGTCCTGGACGAGCTGGCCCTGGAACTGCTGGAACGCGAAACGCTGAACCAGGCCGAAATCGCGCAGGTCTTCACCAACATCCGGAAACGCGACTTCCGCGAAATCTGGCTGTCCAAGGAGACCCGCCCGATCCAGAACGTCGGGCCGGTGGAATCCCGCCGCGAGAAGGCCGAACGCGAAGCGCAGCAGGAAGCGAAGGAAGCCCGCCTCGAGGAACCGCTGGATGCCTACCCGCCGCATGCCCAGGGTGTTGTGGCCGGACAGGAGCCGTTCCAGGGCGGTGTAACCGATCACGGGCCTGACGGCCATCCCGGCTAGGCTTCTTCCGTGACTTCTT
Organism: Pseudarthrobacter sp. HLT1-3; assembly: GCF_059383535.1. Classification (NCBI taxonomy): domain Bacteria; kingdom Bacillati; phylum Actinomycetota; class Actinomycetes; order Micrococcales; family Micrococcaceae; genus Pseudarthrobacter; species Pseudarthrobacter sp. HLT1-3. The sequence goes on from NZ_JBWZCJ010000002.1 coordinate 323,206, forward strand.
TCTTCAACGACGACGACGACCTGCCCGCCGCCGATGCTTCGGCGGCGGGCGGATCCGTCCCCGACCCGTACGTGGTGGACAAACCCCGGATCGAGGCGGCCGTCCGTGAGATCCTGTTCGCCATCGGTGAGGACCCGGAGCGCAGCGGCCTCCTGGACACCCCGAAGCGGGTCGCCAACGCCTACACGGAGATGTTCGCCGGACTCCACCACGATCCGGCCGAAATCCTGGCCACTCAATTCGACCTGGACCACGAGGAACTGGTCCTGGTCAAGGACATTCCGTTCTACTCGACCTGCGAGCACCACCTCGTCCCGTTCCACGGGGTCGCGCATGTGGGCTACATTCCCTCGCATGACGGGAAAGTCACTGGGCTCAGCAAACTGGCGCGGCTGGTGGACATGTTTGCCCGCCGCCCCCAGGTCCAGGAACGCCTGACCACGCAGATCGTCGAAGCCCTCGTCAGCCATCTCAAGCCGCGCGGCGCCATCGTCGTCATCGAATGCGAACACCTCTGCATGTCCATGCGCGGCATCCGCAAGCCCGGCGCCAAGACCGTCACCAGCGCGGTACGCGGGCAACTCCATGACCCGGCCACCCGTGCCGAGGCCATGAGCCTCATCATCGGAAGGTAAGAACACAGACTATGGACTCCCTGGCTGCAGCCCCCGGAACCGGACCCGCGACCTCGCCCCTGCCCATCCTGCGCAAGCCCCGGCCGGCAGCGAAATTCGCGGACCTCCCCACCGACCGGACGCTTGTGATGGGGATCGTCAATGTCACCCCGGACTCCTTCAGCGACGGCGGCAAACACGCCACCTCGGAGACCGCCATTGCCGCCGGACTGCGGATGTTCTACGCCGGAGCGGACATCATCGACGTCGGCGGCGAATCCACCCGTCCGGGAGCCGTCGAGGTCTCCGTCGAAGAAGAACAGCGGCGGGTCCTGCCCGTGATCCAGGCCCTGGTGAAGGCCGGCGCCCTGGTCAGCATCGACACCACCCACGCGGCCACCGCCGCAGCGGCGCTGGCCGCCGGGGCCGTGATCATCAACGACGTCTCCGGGCTGACCATCGAACCGGAAATGGCAGAACTCGCGGCCGGCAGCAAGGCCCCTTACATCCTCACGCACCGCCGCGGCAACGCCAGCACCATGGACTCGCTGACCGAGTACACGGACATCGCGGCGGACGTGGCGGCGGAACTCGCCGGCGTCCGCGACAAGCTGTACGCGGCCGGCGTCGCCCCGGAACAGATCATCCTGGATCCGGGACTGGGCTTCTCGAAGAACGAGGAGCAGAACTGGGAACTGCTGCGCCACCTGGACGTCCTGCAGGCGATGGGGCACAAGGTCCTGGTGGCCGCCTCCCGCAAGCGCTTCCTCGGCAGCCTCCTGACCGTGGCCGGCAAGGCCGCCGCGCCGGCCGAACGCGACGCCGCCACCGCCGCCGTGACCGCCATCAGCGCCTCCCGCGGCGCCTGGGCGGTCCGGGTGCACGACGTCGGCCCCAGCCTCGACGCCGTCAAGGTCGCCGCCCGTCTGGCCCCGGCGCAACCGCCGGCTGCCGCGCCCGGCCAGCACTGATCCGACAGGCAGCCATGGACCAGATCACGCTGAGCGGCGTCACCGCCGTCGGCCATCACGGAGTACACGACTTCGAGCGGCGCAACGGGCAGCCGTTCGTCGTCGACGCCGTACTGCACCTGGACTTCAGCCGCGCCGCGGCGTCCGACGACGTGCTGGACACCGCGCATTACGGTGAAGTCGCTGAATGCATCCGGAGCTGGATCACGGGGGAGCCGCTGAACCTGATCGAGGCCCTGGCCGTGCGGATCGCCGAGGACGTGCTGGCGAAGTTCCCCGTCGCCACGGTGGACATCACCGTGCACAAGCCCAAAGCTCCAATCGAAGTCGAGTTCGGCGATGTCTCCGTCAGCGTCCGGCGGACCCGGCAGGACCAGCAATGAACTACACCCGGGCAGTGCTCGCGCTCGGCAGCAACCTCGGCGCGCGCAGCGACACCCTGTCAGCGGCAGTCGCGGACCTCGTCGACCCACCCGAGGTCCGGCTCCAGGCCATCTCACCGATCTTCCAGACCAAAGCCGTCGGCGGGCCGGCCGGCCAGCCGGACTTCCTCAACATGGTGATCGCCGTGGACACCACGCTGACGCCCCTCGAGCTGCTGCGGCACTGCCACGCAGTGGAACAAAAGCACCACCGGGTCCGCGGCATCCACTGGGGCCCGCGCACCCTCGACGTCGACATCATCACCTACGGGGCGCTGGTCAGCTCCGACCCGGAGCTGACCCTTCCGCACCCGCGCGCCGCCGAGCGGGCGTTCGTGCTCTATCCCTGGTCGCTGATGGACCCCGCGGCCGAGCTGAACGGCCAACGCGTCGGCGAGCTTGCGCTCAAGGCCGCCGACTTCGCCGATCTCGTCCCCTTCGACGGCTTCGAAAACCTCCACGGTGTGGCCGGAGCGGTGGAGTGATGAAACTGACCAACCCGCTGGTGCTGTTGCTGATCGGCGTGGCCGTGGGGATCCTCGGCTGGCTGGCGGCCCTGCTGACCACCCGCTACAGCCTGAACACCCCCGTGCTGCCGCTGAACGGACTCATCACGATGGGCGTGATCGTGGTGCTCACCCTGGTGCTGGGCATCCGGGTGCTGCGCTGGCGGAACGGCAACAAGAAGAAAATGCTCAACCCGTTCCTGGCCGCCTGGACTCTCGTCCTCGCCCAGGCCGGCGCCTACACGGGCAGCGTGCTGCTGGGCTGGCATGCCGGGATCTTCGTGGACCAGCTGCGGCTCTGGAACCTGCGCAGCGACCAGACCCTCGCCTGGCAAGCCCTGGTTATGGCCGGCGGCGGTCTGGTGATGATTGTGGTCGGGCTGATGGTGGAACGGTTCTGCCGGATACCCCCGGAGGACAGCGACGGCGACGCGGCACCGGGCCTGCAGGAAAAGCGCAAGCCCAAGCCCAAGTCGGAGGGTGAATATGCGTACCGAGGCGATTGATCCTCCGGGCATCACCTGGTTGCGGGTCTCGCCCAAGTACGTGACGGTGCGGCTCGCCGGCTGGGCGCTGGCCAACCTCGTCGTCGTGGCGCTGCTCTGCGTTCCGCTGCTGCTGATAGCCGCCGGCTGGTGGCTGTCCTTCCCGCTGTGGCTGGCCGTCGCCGCCCCCGCCGTGATGCTGGTTCTGGCCCTGTGGCGGCTCCTGCTTATTCCGCGCCAGGTCCGCGCCATCGGCTACGCCGAACGTGAGGATGACCTGCTGGTCCGCCGCGGCATCTTTTTCCAGCGGACGCTCGTCGTCCCCTACGGCCGGATGCAGTACGTGGACATCGGCGCCGGACCGGTGGAACGCAGCCTGGGCCTGTGCACGCTGAAACTGCACACCGCCTCCGCCGGAACCAATGCGGAGATCCCGGGACTGCCTGCCGCCGAGGGGGCCAGGCTCCGCGAGCAGCTCTCCGCCCGCGGTGAAGCCCGGCTGGCCGGACTGTGACGGGTTCGTTGTGAGGGTCCTGCCGTGAGAGTCTCGCTGTGAAGCCGGACGTGGCCCCGGAGGCCGTGCCCGGCGCCCAGGCGGGAACGCCCGACGGCGCGTGGTTGCGGGTGCACCCGGCCTCACCGTTCGTGCGCGGCTGGGTGGCGCTGGCTGCCATCGGGTTCTTCTTCTTCCGCGACACCTTCGAACGGATGCTCCAGGGCGGACCCCTCGTGGATGAACAGTTCGCGGGCAGGGCGCCGTGGCTGCTGCTCGGCGGCGGCATCCTGCTGCTGCTCACCGTGCTCGGCTACATCCTGAGCTGGTACTTCACCCGCTACCAGGTGGCCGAAGGCTACGTCCGGCTAAACACCGGCTTCCTCTTCAAGCAGCAGCGGCAGGCCAGGCTGGACCGGGTCCAGGCGATCGACATCGTGCAGCCGCTGCTGGCCCGGATCTTCGGGCTGGCCGAGCTCAAATTCGAGGTGGCCGACGCCGGCGAGTCCGCCGTGCGGCTCGCCTATCTCCGGATGGACGAGGCCCGCCAGCTTCGCGCCACGATCCTGGCCCGCGCCGCCGGTGCGGTGCCGGATCCTGCGACCCCCGGGGCCGCCGCCGTAGAAGCCCCCGAACACGCCGTGCTGACCGTCCCGCCGCCGCGGCTGATCGGCTCGCTGCTCCTCAGCGAACAAAGCGCGGCGGTGGTCCTGGGCGCCGTCGCGTCCGTGATGCTCTCCGCCGTGACCGAGAACCGCGGCTTCTACCTCTACCTGATCCCGGCCGCGCTGGGCCTGGCGGCCGCGTACTGGAACTCCTTCAACAAGGGCTACAACTTCACCGCCGCGATCTCCCCGGACGGCATCCGGCTGCGCTACGGACTGCTGGACACGCAGGCACAGACACTGCCTCCCGGCCGGATCCAGGCGCTGCGGGTCAGCCAGCCGCCGCTCTGGCGGATTTTTGGCTGGTACCGGATCCAAGTCAACGTGGCCGGCTACGGCGCGGCAGGAAGCAACGGCGAGGGATCTTCCCGGACCACGCTGCTGCCGGTGGGGACTTTCCCCGATGTCCTCACGATGCTTTCCCTGGTCCTGCCCGATCCCGGCACGGCCGACCCGGTGCGGGTCTTCAATGCCGGCATCAACGGCCTCGCGGACCCGGCGGCGGGGATGGACGACGGCGGCTTCGTCACCACCCCGCGGCGCGCCCGGCTGCTGGCACCGCTGGGCTGGCGGCGCAACGGCTTCACCGCCACCGACACTGCCCTGCTGATCCGCTCGGGCCGCTGGTGGCGGCACCTCGTGGTGGTCCCGCACCAGCGCACCCAGTCGATTTCGCTGGAGCAGGGTCCCCTGGCCCGGCGCTTCCGGGTAGCGGACCTGGTGCTGCACACCACCGCCGGACCGGTTTCCCCGCGGCTGATCCAGGCCGGACTGGACGAGGGGCGTGCCCTGCTGGATGCACAGGCGGCCCGCGCCCGGGCCGCCCGCAAACGCCAGACCAGCGAGCACTGGCTCGGCCAGGTCCGGGCACTCGTGGCTGAACCTTCCCCTGCCGCAGAACCCCTCCTCGTCGCAGAACCAACCCACCGCGCAGAACCCTTCCCCAGCGAAGTACCAGCCCACACCGCAGAACCCCTCCCCACCGCAGATCCCAACAGGCAGGACGACCGGCAGCATGGCTAAACCAGGACGACTCGGCATCGGAATCATCGGCGCCGGCAAGGTCGGCGCGGTCCTGGGGGCCGCGCTGCGCGGCGCGGAGCACGCCATCATCGGTGTCTCCGCCGTCTCGGAGGCCAGCCGCGAACGCGCCGATGCCCTGCTCCCTGGTGTCCCCGTCCTGGATATCCCGGACATCGTCGAGCGCGCCGAACTGGTGCTCCTGGCCGTGCCGGACGACGCGCTGGGCCCGCTCGTCGAGGGCCTGGCGAAGCTCGGAGCCTGGCAGCCGGGACAGCTCGTGGCGCACACCTCCGGGCGTTTCGGCGTCGGGATCCTGCATCCGGTCCGCGCCGCCGGGGCCATCCCGCTGGCGCTGCACCCGGCGATGACCTTCACCGGGATGAGCCTGGACCTGACCCGGCTGCTGGACTGCACCTTTGGCGTCACGGCGGACGCTGCGATGCTGCCCATTGCGCAGGCCCTCGTGGTGGAGATGGGCGCTGAACCGGTCGCGATCGCCGAGGCTGACCGCACGATCTACCACGCGGCCCTCGCGCACGGCTCAAACCACCTCGTGACCCTGGTCGCGCAGGCCTCGCAGCTGCTCCGGGAGATCGGCGTCGAGGCGCCAGAACGCATGCTGGGACCGCTGCTGCGCGCGACCCTGGAGAACGCGCTCGCCTCGGGCGAAGCGGCACTGACCGGGCCGGTGGCCCGCGGTGACGTGGGCACCGTGGCGGCGCATGCCGAGTCCCTGCGGGAGCACGACGGCGGCTCGGGCGGCGATATTCTGGAGGCGTACCTGGCCATGGCCCGGGCGACAGCCCGCCGGGCAGGACGCCGGGGACTGCTGAAACCCGAGCAACTCGACGGCGTCGCACAGGCGCTCGAGGGCCCGGACAGTGCTGGCAACAACCCCAAGGAAGGTCCCTAACGTGGCGATCCAAGTCGTGACCACGGCGGTCCAGCTCCGGGCCGAAAGCGCCCGCCTGCTCCAGACGAAGGGCGGCTCCTCGCAGGGTCTGGTGCCCACCATGGGGGCGCTGCACGAGGGCCACGCCGAGCTGGCGCGCACCGCCGTCGAGCAGAACGACGTGGTGGTGGTGAGCATTTTCGTGAACCCGCTGCAGTTTGGCGAGGCGGTGGACCTGGAACGCTACCCCCGGACCCTGGAGGCGGACCTGGCGCTGCTGGACGCCGTGGGCGTGGACCTGGTGTTCGCGCCGGACGTAGCCGAGGTCTACCCCGGCGGGGAACCCCGGGTGCGGATCAGCGCGGGCGCAATTGCCGATAAATGGGAGGGGGCGTCCCGGCCCGGGCATTTCGACGGCGCCCTGACCGTGGTCGCCAAGCTGCTGCACTACGGAACGCCGGGCGCGGCAACGGGCACCGAACTGCCGGCGTACCGGGCATATTTTGGCCAGAAGGACGCCCAGCAACTGACCCTGGTTAAGCGAATGGTGGCGGATCTGAACTTCCAGGTGGAGATCGTACCGGTGCCGATCGTGCGGTCCGCAGACGGGCTGGCGCTCTCCAGCCGCAACCGTTTCCTCTCCGCCGAAGAACGCGAGGCGGCCCTGGTGCTGTCGCGGGCGCTGCGGCTGGTTGAGGAACGGGCCAACGCCCACCAGCCCCTGGACCTTGAGTCCGCACGCGCGCTGGTGGAGTCCCAGCCGCTGGTGGAACTGGATTATTTCGATGTGGTGGATACCGCCACCCTCGAACCGCTGGCCGAGAACTGCAGGGAAACTCCGTTCCGCGGCGAGGGCCTGGTGCTGATCGCGGCCAAGGTCGGCCCGGTCCGGCTGATCGACAACGTCCCGCTGGACTCCTGACCACTCCTGACCACACCAACGCGGGGTCACGTAGCGCCCATGCCGGGCGCAAACTTGGGCCGGATCGGACCCCGCGTTGTTTTTTCGGTGGAGGGAATTACTCCTTGGACTGTTTTGTTGGAGGATGAGTCAGCAACGACGCTCGCAGACCCCAGTTCACAAATTCCTGAGGGAACCCCCATGTCTACAGACGTCTCTTCACAGCCCGCCGGCGATCCCGGGCAGGGCACGGTTTCCGGCGCAGCTGTTGCTGCCCCGGAAGCGCCAACACCACCCGCAAGGTCTGCAGCGCAGGCACTTCAGGCAGCCCCGGCGTCGCCGGCAAAGATGTCCAGGGAATCGGTCACCGTCATCGCCACCCTGCTCGTGGCCACGTTCGTGGTCATCCTGAACGAAACCATCATGAACGTCGCGCTCCAGCGGCTAATGGTCGACCTCGGGGTCACCGCCCCCACCGTCCAGTGGCTGTCGACTGGTTTTATGCTCACGATGGCCATCGTGATCCCCACAACGGGCTTCATCCTCCAGCGGCTGTCCACCCGCGCCGTCTTTATGCTGGCCATGGGACTGTTCTCCGGCGGCACGCTGCTGGCGGCGCTGGCGCCGGGATTCGAAATCCTCCTGCTCGCCCGGATCGTCCAGGCCGGCGGCACGGCCATCATGCTTCCGCTGCTGATGACCACCATCCTCACTCTCGTCCCGGTGTCACGCCGCGGCTTCGTGATGGGCAACGTCAGCATCGCCATCTCGGTGGCGCCGGCCATGGGCCCGACCGTTTCCGGCCTCATCCTTGAGCACTTCTCCTGGCGCTTCCTGTTCGTCTTCGTCCTGCCGATCGCCCTCGCCGCCTTCGCTATTGGAGCCAGGTTCCTGACCAACATCGGCGAAAGGGAAACAACCCGGCTCGACGTGCCGTCCGTGCTGCTCACCGTTCCTGCCTTCGGCGGCCTCGTCTACGGACTGAGCCAGATCGGCGGCGAGGGCGGTCCGGGCGCGCCCGCCGTCATTGCACTGGCAGTGGGCGTGATTGCCATGGTCGCGTTTGTGCTGCGGCAGTTGCGGCTGCAGACGTCTGAGGCGCCGCTATTGGACCTCCGCGCCTTCAACTTCCGGATGTTCACGGTGTCCGTGCTGCTGCTTGTGGTGGCCATGATCGCCCTGTTCGGCGCGGTGATTCTGCTGCCGTTGTACCTGCAGGAAATCCGCGGCCTGACGTCGCTGGAAACAGGCCTGACTCTGTTGCCCGGCGGCCTCGCAATGGGCCTGCTGGGCCCGTTCATCGGGCGGCTCTTCGACAAGGTTGGCCCGCTGCCCCTGACGGTCTCCGGTTCGGCCCTGCTGGTGGTGGCTCTCTTCCAGTTCTCACTGCTCGACGCCGGTACCCCTGTCGGCTGGATCGTCGCCCTGCACGTTGGCCTCAGCCTGGGGCTGGCCTTGATCTTTACGCCGGCGTTCACCACGGGCCTGAACCCGCTGCCTCCGCACCTGTATTCACACGGCTCTGCCATCATGAGCACCCTGCAGCAAGTCGCCGGTGCCGCCGGGACGGCGTTGCTCGTCTCGATCTATGCTGTGGTGTCCGCAGGCGCTGGAATCGTCGCGGGCATGCACGCGGCGTTCCTCACGGCATCGGTCATCGCCCTTGCCGCCGTCGTACTGGCCGCCATGATGCGAAAGACCGCCGCAGCGGAACACCCCGCCTCGCACTAGAACCCAACGCGAGTAATCCAACGCGGGGTCACTTAGAGCCCATCCGGCCGCGCGGAATGGCCACTAAGTGACCCCGCGTTGCTGTGGCTGGGGCTGGCTGTTAGCTGGCGAAGAACTCGCTGAGCGCGGAGATGAGCTTATCCGGCGCCTTGTTGACGCCGTCATGTCCCATGCCGGGCAGGATCGTGTAGCTGGAGCCGGAGAGCACGTCGTGGATCTGGGCGCAGGCCACGCCGAAGTACGCCGGGCTCTTCTCACCCACGACAATCAGGGTTTCCAGCGGCAGTTCCAGGAACGGCTCGGCCGGCATGTCCGCGGCGATGATGGCCTTGATCTCACGGACGCCGGTCGTCATCAGTTCGCGCATCTGCTTGCCGAGCGGCGTGCCGGCCGCCAGCTTGTTCGCCAAGGTCAGCATGGACAACGGCATCCGGGACAGGGCACTGCCGGTCTCCAGGCCCTTGAGCAGCACTGCCAGGGCGCGGTCGTCGTCGCCGGCCGCCGTCGCCTTCTCGTACTCGGTGGTCCAGTCGGCGGTGACACTGTGGTTCACGGAAACGGCCGGGTCGTAGACGGCGAGGCGTTCCACCGGCAGGGTCCGGGCGGCGTGCAGTGCCACCGCGCCGCCGAAGCTGTGCCCGAAGACGTCCGTGCTGGCGGTGTGCTTCATCACCGCGGCGAGGTCTTTGATGTCCACATCGAGGGTGTAGTCCTCCGGCTGCGGGGATGAGGAGCCGCGGCCGCGCCGGTTGAAGGTGTGGACCGGTCGTCCCAGTGCCGCGCTGAGCTTCTGGGCGAAGCGCGTGTAATCGGCGGCAGTCACCATTGAGGCCGGAACAACGACGACGCCTGAGCCCGCCGAGGCAAGCTCGGCACCCGTGCTGAAAAGCTCGATCGTTCCACCGTCGGGGGTTCTGATGTTCTCGCGGGTCATGCTCCGAGCCTAGCCGAGGCTGTAGCTACGGCGCAGTAGGTCCACCTGCGGGGGCCGCTGGGGCAATTCACAGGAGGTCAGGTGTGTTGGACAAGGAAGTGTTCCAGGATGGATGCGTAGTGGGGCTCATAGAAGACCGGGTCGTTGGTGTCCGCCGGTCTGAATGAGTACCCGGCCGTGAATGGGTGTCTGGCCGTGAGCAGGTGCCAGTCCGGGAAGGGGTCCGCGGGCAGTTCCTGTTCCTGTTCAGGATCCGGGCCGGGGTCCGGGGGCATGGCTGCGCCTATGTCGAGGTCTCTGTCCGGGTCCGGGTACATTTCCCCGGCTGCGTCCATGTCCGCGTCAGCGTGCGGGTCCGCGTCCGTGTCCAGGAATCCGGGTGGCCAGTGGGGTGGTTCCCAGTCCTGTTGCTCGCTGGGGTAGTACCGTCCGGACGGGGAGGTCCAGCCGGGCGGGGCGTCCTTGCTGGCTCCGGCCGGTGTCCAGGCTGAACTGTGTTTCAGCCCGTGGTGCTTGCGGCACGGCCCGCCGAGGTTGGTGATCCCGGTGGTCCCTCCGTCGGCCCAGGCCAGGAGGTGGTCCGCGTCGTTGTCCAGGGAATGGTTGTGACAGCCCGGGAACGGGCACCGGCCATCGCGGAGCCGCAGCCACTGGCGCAGCGCGGGGGGCAGGCGGTAGCTGCTCCTCCCGATTTCCAGCGGCGCCCCGTCCCGCGGGTCCACCAGCACCCGGTAAAACGAGCCGGCCCCGTCGGCGATCAGGCGCCGGGCCATCGAGGGCGGGATCGGCCCGTACCCGTCCAGCATCGCCGGTTCCTCGGTGGCGCCGAGCAGGGAGAACACGGGCACGGTGATCAGGACCTGCGCCCGCGGCGACGGCACACCCCCGCCCGCACCCGCCCCCTCAGCGCCCGCGGCACCATCAGCGCCGGTGATGCCGGTGGTGAGGAGCCAGGTCGCGGCGATGTCGGCGCGCAACTGGGTCAGGGTGCGTGCCTCGGCCGGGCCCTGCAGGGCGCGGGCCGCGGCGGTGGTCCGCTCCCAGATCCCCGCGGCGGTATCGGCCGGAAGGTACGCGGAGAACCAGGCCATCCCGTCAGTGTCCGGGCGGAACTCGACCCGCCGGTCCGCGACGCACTTGCTGTGGCGTTTTTCGATGCTCTCCCGGTGGTGGCGTTCACGCCAGGTCCGGGCCTTGGCCCGCAACCGGCCCGGGACGAGCTCCCCGGCCGGGCAGCCCCGGGCCGGGTCCGGCGCGGCCGGGTCCAGGAAGTGCCCCTCCAGCGCCGCCGCCCCGGCAGGGTCCAGGTTCACCGTTTCCTCCACCATGACCCTCGCGTGCGCCCAGGAAATCGTCCCCGCCGTCAGCGCCGCGAGGGTCAGCGGCAACGTCGTCGTCAGTGCCACGCAATCGCCCAGGAACCCGTCCGCGGCCCGTTCACTCACGGTCAGAACACACGCGACCTCCGCCGTCAGCGCCATCTCCTGGCGAGTCGCGTCATGCGGGGACACCGCCGGCGGCGCCATAGCGTCGGCGGCCCGCAGATAGGCCGCGGCCAGCTTCACCTTCCATGCAGCGGCCCGCGCATCCCACCGCGCCATGTCGGCCAGGCCATCCAGGCAGCCATCTGCCAGATCCCGCAACGGATCATCCCACAACGGATCAGCATCCCGGCGGAGACTGGCGCCCGACGGACCCGTGTGGACAGAACCGGACGGACCCGTCTGATCCGCCCCAATGCCGGCCCCGGTGACGGAATCCAGTGCCGCAGTCAACGCCGCGACAGCCGCCAGGGCCTCCCTGCCCTCCGTAATCCAGTCCGTGCTTCCCATAAACCAAGAATCTCAGATGCCTCCGACAAAAAGCCTGGCCCTGGACGCCTTCGCGAGGGCAGGTTCCGCGACAAGAAATTCCAGCAGCGCCAGGGAACACCTGATCTGTCTACGCAACCAAGATGGTGGGCCCTAGTTCCCCAGCCGCCCGCCGGAGACCTCGAGATAGCAGGAGCCGCAAAGGGATTCGTACCAGACGTCCTGGCCGTCGATCGCGACCTGGTCGCCGTCGAAGACGACTTGGTCCCCGGCCCGACGGGTGTTGAAGATGGCCTTGCGGCCGCAGCGGCAGATGGTTTTGAGTTCCTCGAGAGTGTGCGCGATTTCCAGGAGGCGCAGTGATCCCGGGAACGCTCGGGTGCGGAAGTCGGTGCGGATGCCGTAGGCCAGGACCGGAACGTTGTCCAGGACGGCGATCCGGAACAGGTCGTCCACCTGCCCAGGTTCCAGGAACTGGGCCTCGTCCACCAGCAGGCAGGCGACCGGCTGGGTGTCCACATGCTCCAGGAGGGCGTCCGGGTCATCCCCGTGGGCCTGGGCGGTGAACAGCCCGCGGGCGGATGCTCCGGCGGGGATCAGGAAGTCCACGGATCGGGTCATGCCCAGCCGGGAGACCACGTCGGCGTCGCCCTTGGTGTCCACATCCGGCTTCGCCAGCAGCACCCGCTGGCCGCGTTCCTCGTAGTTGAAGGCAGCCTGCAGCAGGCCCGTTGATTTGCCGGAGTTCATGGCGCCGTAGCGGAAGTAGAGCTTGGCCAAAGGGGTCCTTTCGAAAGGGTCGCCCACCGATTGTAAAGGCGCGCCCCTTAGCGGCCCAGCTTGAGCCGCGGCCTGCGCGCCGAGAGGGGCCGCAGTACCCCTTGGCCGGCGAGGAGGAACCTCGCGGCTGCCCGCGGAAGCCGGATACCGGGCCGGAGCGGGCTCTCGTGGAGCTGCCCGGGCAGCACAGCGAACTCAATCGACGGGACGGCGGCGGCGAGCTGACGGCCGGTCTCGGCGAAATACGCGGGGCTCCAGCCGCCGCTCAGCATCAGCGTGGGGGTGGTCATGGCCGCGAAGTCGGCCAATTCGGCGTCGGCGTCCAGCACCGCCCGCATTTCCGCGACCGCGGTGGGCAGGAGTTCGCGCATCTCGGCGCCCGTGCTGGTCCGTGCGGAGAGGATGCTGAGCATCCGCAACGCGCCGAGCGGGAGTTTTGATACAGGCCCGGCCGTCTCAAGGCCCTGGACCAGGTGCGCCCACGCGTCGTCGAGCTGTCCGGCGGCCACGGTGCGCTCCAGTTCGGGCCGCCAGCGCCGGGTGAGGTTGCCGGACAAGGACACCGCCGCGTCATAGGTCACCATCCGGCGGATCGTTAGCGTCCGGGCCGCCTGCAGGGCCACGAACCCGCCATAGCTGTGTGCCACGACGTCGCACGAGCCCGTCTCCCGCAGCACAGCAGCCAGGTCGCCGACCTCCGTGGCCACCGAGTAGCCGGCTGGCTGCGGTGAGGACCCACCCCTACCGCGGCGGTTGTAGCAATGCACCGGACGCGCCAGTAGCTGGCCGAGCTTCCGCGCGAATGGACGGTACAGCGCATCAGTGACAAGCGTGCCGTGCACGACGACGATGCCTGGCCCCTCCGAGCCGACCCCGTCCAAGCCCGGCCCGGGAGACGGACGGAAGGAATGCAGCTCGAGCTGCCCGGCGCCGTCGTCGGTGCTGATGGTCCGCGTCTCCACAGCCTGAGTCTATTCCGCAACCGGCCAGAGCCGCGCGGGACCTGCCCCGGCAGAAACCCCGGTAAACTTGGGGATTGTGACTTCCCAAAACACTTCCGCCCCGAATACCGCCGCCGACTCCCACGACGCCAGCGAGCAGACGCGCATCCGTATGGAGAAGCGCGCCAAGCTGATCGAACGCGGCATCGAGGCGTACCCGGTGGGTGTTGAGCGCACCCATTCGCTGGGCGAAATCCGGGAGAAGTACGCGCACCTTGAGGCCGACGAAACCACGGGCGACGTCGCCGGGGTGACCGGCCGTATCGTCTTCATCCGCAACACCGGCAAGCTCTGCTTCGCCACGCTCCAGGAGGGCGGCGTTGACGGCAAGGCTATCCGGCTGCAGGTCATGCTGAGCCTGGCCAACATCGGGGAGGACGCCCTTGCCGACTGGAAGGCCCTCGTGGACCTCGGCGACCACGTGTTCGTCAAGGGCGAGGTCATCTCCTCTCGGCGCGGCGAGCTCTCGGTGATGGCCGGGTCCTGGTCCATGGCCTCCAAGGCGCTGCGCCCGCTGCCGGTGCTGCACGCCGAGCTCAACGAGGAAACCCGCGTCCGCCAGCGCTACGTGGACCTGATCGTCCGCGACGAAGCACGTGAGATGGTCTACACCCGTGCCGCCATCACCCGTTCCATCCGCGAGACCCTGCACCGACAGGGCTATGTCGAGGTGGAAACCCCGATGCTGCAGCTGGTCCACGGCGGCGCCACGGCCCGTCCCTTCGAGACGCACATGAATGCGTTCGACCAGAAGATGACCCTGCGGATCGCCACCGAGCTGTATCTCAAGCGAACCGTCGTCGGCGGCATCGACCGCGTCTATGACATGGGCCGCGTCTTCCGCAATGAAGGTGTGGACTCCACCCACAGTCCGGAATTCACCACCCTGGAAAGCTACGAGGCCTGGGCCGACCAGTTCGTCATGGCCGACCGCATCAAGGAACTCATCCTCGATGCCGCCGATGCGGCCGGCGTGGGCCGGGTCCTGCAGACCGAGGCCGGGGAGATCAACCTCGACGGCGACTGGGCCTGGATGGCGGTCTACCCGGGACTCTCCGAAACTGTGGGCCAGGAAGTCACCCCGGAAACGCCGGTGTCGGAGCTGCTGGCGCTTGCCGCCAAGCACGAGGTCAAGGTCGACGCCAACTGGGATGCCGAGAAGCTCGTGGTGGAACTCTTCGGTGAGCTTGTCGAACCCACACTGCTGAACCCGACCTTCGTCTACGACTACCCGCCGTCCGCCCAGCCGCTGGCCCGCCAGCACCGCGAGGATGACCGGCTGATCGAAGCGTGGGACCTCATCATCGGCGGGATGGAACGCGGCACGGCCTTCTCCGAACTGATCGACCCGGTGATCCAACGCGAGCGGCTCACCGAGCAGTCACGCCGCGCCGCCGCCGGCGATGTCGAGGCAATGCAGCTGGACGAGGACTTCCTCCGGGCCCTGGAGTACGGCGCCCCGCCGATGGGCGGTATCGGCCTGGGCATCGACCGGCTGGTTATGCTCTTCACCGGCGCCGGTATCCGAGAGACCATCCTGTTCCCGCTCCTGAAGCCGGAAGGGCACTGACCATGGAGTATGTAGCCGTATTGCTTCCCTCTGTTGTGGTCGGCCTGATTTTCTGGTTTGCCATGAAATCGATTTTCAATGCGGACAAATCCGAGCGCCAGGCCGAAGCGCGTGCTCAGGCGGAAGCGGACGCAAATGGCCAGGCGTCTGATACTCGTCGCAACGACGGCCATTCCAACGGCCAGAACTAATAGCCGGATATTCAAAACCTTGGGTTTTCCTTTGGAAGCCCCTTTTCACTTTGACTCATTGCCATAAAGCAGAGGATACTTTCAAGCAGATAGATCCCGCTTTTCCCTAATACTCATCCTTTTGGAAAGGGAGTTATGGCTCAGAAAGTAAAAATCATCCTCGTTGATGATCTCGACGGGGGTTCCGCGGATGAGACCGTCAGGTTTGGCCTTGACGGTGTCAGCTACGAGATCGACCTGTCTTCGGACAATGCTGCGGCGCTCCGGTCTTCACTGGAGCGGTTTGTAGCCCATGGCCGCAAAACCTCAAGCGGCCGCCCCACCCGCACCAAGATTTCATCCGGCCGGAATCAGGACTCCGCCCAGATCCGGCAGTGGGCCCGCGATAACGGTTATGCGGTAAACAGCCGGGGCCGCATCCAGGCTGAAATTCAGGAAGCCTACCAAAAGGCGAATTCCTAACTGGAAGGCACGGCGGTGCGCGCGCCTTGAGTTCCGGTGTGCAATAACTCTGACAAAGCCCCCGCTTTCCGCGGGGGCTTTTGTCATGGGGCGCCCGCGCCGGGGATGCCGACGTCGGGGCGTCCAGTTGGTCGACGCCTTATGGTCCACCCGCCGTCGTTGAAGGGTCCGGCCGGGTCGACGTCGGATCGCCCAGCCGCCGACGTCGGAGGCTCCGGCCGGTCTGCGTTCGCGCCGCCAAGTGACCCTGATGTGACGCGGCCGTGGCGTTCCGGTTTCCCCTGTGGCGAACAAGCCCCAAATCTTGAACCCGGACACGTAGCATCAAAGTATTCGTAGCTAGGAGTGTGGCGAAATGTTTGAGCGATTTACGGACCGTGCCCGTCGCGTAGTTGTGCTTGCCCAAGAAGAGGCACGCATGCTGAACCACAATTACATCGGTACCGAACACATCCTCTTGGGTCTGATCCATGAAGGTGAAGGTGTTGCTGCCAAAGCCCTTGAGTCCTTGAGCATTTCGCTCGACGGAGTCCGCGAGCAGGTACAGGAGATCATCGGGCAGGGCCAGCAGGCCCCGTCCGGGCACATCCCCTTCACCCCCCGCGCCAAGAAGGTCTTGGAACTCTCGCTTCGCGAGGCCTTGCAGCTGGGCCATAACTACATCGGAACCGAGCACATCCTGCTCGGCCTCATCCGCGAGGGTGAAGGCGTTGCCGCGCAGGTGCTGGTCAAGCTCGGTGCGGACCTCAACCGTGTCCGCCAGCAGGTGATCCAGCTGCTTTCGGGCTACCAGGGCAAGGAAACCACCGGAGCCGGTGTTGGCCCGGGCCAGGCCGAAGGCACCCCCGCCGGTTCCGTCGTCCTGGACCAGTTCGGCCGCAACCTGACCCAGGCTGCCCGGGAGAACAAGCTGGACCCGGTGATCGGGCGCGAATCCGAAATGGAACGCGTTATGCAGGTCCTCTCCCGCCGCACGAAGAACAACCCCGTGCTGATCGGCGAGCCCGGCGTCGGCAAGACCGCCGTCGTCGAGGGTCTTGCCCAGGCGATCGTTCGCGGTGACGTCCCGGAGACCATCAAGGACAAGCAGCTGTACACGCTGGACCTCGGGTCCCTCGTGGCCGGCTCCCGCTACCGCGGTGACTTCGAAGAGCGCCTGAAGAAGGTCCTCAAGGAGATCCGCACCCGTGGCGACATCATCCTGTTCATCGACGAGATCCACACCCTCGTCGGTGCCGGTGCCGCCGAGGGCGCCATTGATGCGGCCTCGATCCTGAAGCCCATGCTGGCCCGCGGTGAGCTGCAGACCATCGGCGCCACCACCCTGGACGAGTACCGCAAGCACATCGAGAAGGACGCTGCGCTGGAGCGCCGCTTCCAGCCGATTCAGGTCAAGGAGCCTTCGGTCGCGCACGCGATCGAGATCCTCAAGGGCCTCCGCGACCGGTACGAGGCGCACCACCGCGTCACCATCACCGACGGCGCCCTCGCCTCGGCGGCGAGCCTCTCCGAGCGTTACATCTCGGACCGTTTCCTGCCGGACAAGGCGATCGACCTGATTGATGAGGCCGGCGCCCGCCTGCGCATCCGTCGGATGACCGCTCCGCCGGAGCTGAAGGTCATGGACGAGAAAATCGCCGCCATGAAGCTTGAGAAGGAATCCGCGATAGACGCGCAGGACTTCGAAGGTGCCGCCTCGCTGCGCGACAAGGAGCAGAAGCTCATTGCCGAGCGTGCCGAGAAGGAACGCCAGTGGAAGACCGGCGGCATGGACGACATCTCCGAGGTGGATGAGGATCTCATCGCCGAAGTGCTGGCCAACTCGACCGGCATCCCGGTGTTCAAGCTGACCGAGGAAGAGTCCTCGCGCCTGCTAAAGATGGAAGACGAGCTGCACAAGCGCGTTGTCGGCCAGAACGAGGCCATCCGGTCCCTGTCCCAGGCGATCCGCCGCACCCGTGCGGGCCTCAAGGACCCGAAGCGTCCGGGCGGTTCGTTCATCTTCGCCGGCCCCACCGGCGTCGGCAAGACCGAACTCGCCAAGGCCCTGGCCGAATTCCTCTTCGGCGAGGAAGACGCCCTGATCACCCTGGACATGTCCGAGTACTCGGAGAAGCACACGGTGTCGCGTCTCTTCGGTGCCCCTCCGGGCTACGTGGGCTACGAGGAAGGCGGGCAGCTGACCGAAAAGGTCCGCCGTCGTCCGTTCTCCGTGGTCCTGTTCGACGAAGTGGAAAAGGCGCACGCCGATCTTTTCAACTCGCTGCTGCAGATCCTGGAAGACGGCCGCCTGACCGACTCCCAGGGCCGCGTGGTGGACTTCAAGAACACCGTGATCATCATGACCACCAACCTCGGCACCCGGGACATCTCCAAGAGCGTTGCCACCGGCTTCCAGTCGGGCACGGACACGCAGACCGGCTACAACCGGATGCGGGCCCGCGTCACGGAGGAGCTCAAGCAGCACTTCCGCCCCGAGTTCCTGAACCGTGTTGACGACGTTGTGGTCTTCCCGCAGCTGACCCAGGACGAGATCATCGAGATCGTGGACATGTTCGTTGGCCGCCTGGAGAAGCGCCTCAAGGACAAGGACATGGGCATCGAGCTCACGCCCGCGGCCAAGGTGCTCCTGGCAACCCGCGGCTACGACCCCGCCATGGGTGCCCGGCCGCTGCGCCGGACCATCCAGCGCGAGATCGAGGACCAGCTCTCCGAGAAGATCCTCTTCGGCGAAATCCACGCCGGCGACATCGTTGTAGTGGACGTGGACGGCGAAGGCGACGACGCCAAGTTCACCTTCGCCGGCAACACGAAGCCGCGCATCCCGGAGATCGCTCCGAGCGTCTAGGCAGTCAAGCCAAAGGCCCCGCCCGCTCCAAACGGAGTTGGCGGGGCCTTTGCGTTGCCGCTCGCCTCCAGCCCGACGCCGGCGATGTTCACTTACTCAGTGATTCTTCTGAAAGCACCGTTTCACTCTTAGTGAATTTTTCGTGACCGAGGCCACACGGGGTGTTGAATCGATGCATGGCTTCCACCGGTGCAGAGACCCTGAACGAAAAACCCGAGACACCCTTCCACGACCTGGACCACTACCTCGCCATCCCGCGGGTCGGCGGGCTGGCGTTGAGCCCCGACGGCCGGCGGCTGGTCACCACCGTGGCCACGCTCAACGCCAAGGGCACCGAATACAGCGCCGCCCTGTGGGAGCTGGATCCGGCAGGACACAAGCAGGCCCGCCGGATCACCCGCAGTGCCAAGGGCGAGGCCGGTGCCGTGTTTGCCGGAGGCGGTGACCTCTACTTCAGTTCCGCGCGCCCCGACCCGGAGACCCCTGACGCGGATCCCGTCAACGCCCTGTGGATGCTGCCCGCGGACGGCGGCGAGGCGCGCGTCGTGCTGACCCGCGCCGGAGGCGTCAGTGCCCTGCTGGCAGCCAGCCAGACCGGCGCCCTCTTCGTCAATGCCTCCGTGCTCGCAGGGGCCACGGACGAGGACAGTGATGAGGAACGCCGCAAGACGCGCAAGGACAACAAGGTTGCCGCCATCCTGCACAGCGGGTATCCCGTCCGCTACTGGGACGCCGACCTGGGCCCCGCCCAGCCGCGGCTCTTCGCCGTCGAACCCGGCGCGGACCTGGAACCGGGCAAACCGGCAACAGTGGACGCCGTGGCGCCGCTGACGCTCCGCAACCTCACGCCCGGCGCCGGTGCCGGACTTCGGGATGCCGAGTCGGTCGTCAGCCCGGACGGTAAGACCATCTACAGCAGTTTCGCCAAGCCGCTCGCGCACGCCGACTCACGGTCTGTCCTCGTCGCGATCGACGTCGCCAGCGGCACCCGCACCGTCCTGCTGGATACCGAGGGAATGAACTACTTCCCCGGCCCGGTCAGCCCCGACAACGCGACGCTTGTTGTGCTCAGCGAAAGCGATACCACCCCGGAGGAGGCCCCGCTGCTCAGGCTGCACCTGCTCGACGTCGCCGGCGGTGCGTCCGGACCGGGACCGGCGGGGGAGGCTGCGCTGAGGCCGCTCGCGCACGGCTGGGACCGCTGGCCCCGCCCGGCCGCCTGGCTGCCGGATGGATCGGCCCTGCTCGTCACCGCCGACGAGGACGGCGCCTCCCCGGTCTTCAGGATCGACCTCCCCGGCGGCAGCGACAGCGACAGTGATGGCGGCGCCGGCGCCGGCGCCGGGGCAGGCCGGGTCACCCGCCTGACCGCCGATACCGCCGCGTACACCGACGTTGTGGTCGCCCCGGATGGCGAACACGCCTACGCGCTGCGCAGCTCCTACGAGTTCCCGCCCGAAGCCGTGCGGATCGACCTTGCGGGCGGCGACGTCGTCAGGCTCCCGGCCCCCGCTGAACGCCCGCACTACCGCGGCTCGCTGGAACGTGTGGAGACGACGGCGGCGGACGGCACCCGTGTGCCGGCGTACCTGGCCCTCCCGGAAGGGGCGTCGGCCGGCAGCCCGGCGCCGCTGCTGCTCTGGATTCATGGCGGCCCGCTCGGATCCTGGAACGCCTGGACCTGGCGATGGAACCCCTGGTTGCTCGTGGCCCGCGGCTATGCCGTGCTGCTGCCGGACCCGGCGCTGTCCACCGGCTACGGCCAGCAGCACATCCAGCGCGGCTGGGGCGAATGGGGCAAGGCCCCGTTCACCGACCTGATGGCCATCACCGACGCCGTGGTGCAGCGGCCGGACATCGATGAGACCCGCACCGCCGCCATGGGCGGGTCCTTCGGGGGCTACATGGCCAACTGGGTGGCTGGCCACACTGACCGGTTCAAGGCGATCGTTACCCACGCCAGTCTCTGGGCCCTGGACCAGTTCGGGCCCACCACCGACGCGGCGCAGTACTGGCTCAAGGAGATGACGGCCGGGATGGCGCTGGCGAACTCCCCGCACCTGCACGTGGAGAACATCAGCACCCCGATGCTCGTCATCCATGGCGACAAGGACTACCGCGTCCCGATCGGCGAGGGCCTGCGGCTTTGGTACGAACTCCTTGCCAAGTCCCGGCTTCCCGCCGACGAAAACGGCGAAACCGAGCACCGCTTCCTCTATTTCCCGGACGAAAACCACTGGATCCTGCAGCCGCAGCACGCCAAGGTTTGGTACGGCGTCGTCGAGCACTTCCTTGCAAGGAACCTGCTGGACAAGAATATGCCGGTGCCGGACGAGCTGGGACTCTAGATGATTAATTCCTATTGGATTCAGTGGTCGTATGCGATCAGCGAACGTTTTCGGGGCGTTCCGGTCAGCCAGTTGTGCCAGATTCCGGCTGCGA